>DQCI01000125.1:21932-24928 GCA_003545125.1 Paracoccaceae bacterium | reverse complement strand
AGTTCAGCCATGTATTTCGCCTCGGATGTTCGCAATATGCCCGCCTACCGGGCATTTTGCACAAATATTTCGCAGTCCGACTGGAATCCTCCCGGCCCCTGCGCTACCAGAACTCTATCCAATTGAGGCCGCCGGGCGAAAGTGGTCAGTGGGCGGCGACACGTTTTCCATGGGGGACACCACATGAAGAAGATCGAAGCCATCATCAAGCCGTTCAAGCTCGACGAAGTGAAAGAAGCGCTCCAGGACGTCGGCGTCCAGGGCCTTTCCGTCATCGAGGTGAAGGGTTTCGGCCGCCAGAAGGGCCATACCGAGCTCTACCGGGGGGCCGAATACGTGGTCGATTTCCTGCCCAAGGTGAAGATCGAGGTGATCCTGCCGGACGACCAGGTCGACGCCGCCATCGAGGCCATTGTCGCCGCCGCCAAGACCGACAAGATCGGTGACGGCAAGATCTTCGTCTCGCCGGTCGAACAGGCGATCCGGATCCGCACCGGTGAAACCGGGCTCGACGCCGTCTGAGCGGCCGACGCCCCGGGGACCTGATCGTTCCCGAACCCCTCAATCCGAATACCGAAATCCAAAACTCAGGGAACCATGCCAAATGAGCAAAGCTGACGTTCTGAAGATGCTCGAGGACGATGTCGCCTATGTCGATATTCGCTTCACCGACCCGCGCGGCAAGCTGCAACACGTGACCGTCGATGTCGACATCGTCGACGAAGACTTCCTCGACGAAGGCTTCATGTTCGACGGCTCTTCGATTGCCGGCTGGAAGTCGATCGAAGCCTCCGACATGAAGCTGATGCCCGATCTCTCATCGGGCTATATCGATCCGTTCTACGCCGAGAAGACGCTCTGCCTGCATTGCTCGATCGTCGAGCCCGACACCGGCGAACCCTACGATCGTGACCCGCGCGGTACCGCCGAGAAGGCGGAAGCCTACCTCAAGTCTTCCGGGATCGGCGACATTTCCTACTACGGTCCGGAAGCCGAGTTCTTCATCTTCGACGACGTGCGCTACGCGGTCACGGCGAACAAAGTGTCCTACCAGATCGACGCCGTCGACGCCGCCTGGAACACCGACACCGAATACGAGATGGGCAACACCGGCCACCGGTCGCAACACAAGGGCGGCTACTTCCCGGTCAATCCGATCGACGACAGCCAGGACATCCGCTCCGAGATGCTGTCGACGATGAAGCAGATCGGCATGAAGGTGGACAAGCACCACCACGAGGTGGCGACCGCCCAGCACGAGCTTGGCCTGATCTTCGGCTCGCTCACCAAGCAGGCCGACGAGCTGCAGAAGTACAAGTACATCATTCACAACGTGGCCCAGGCCTACGGCAAAACGGCAACCTTCATGCCGAAGCCGATCAAGGGCGACAACGGCACCGGCATGCATGTGAACATGTCGATCTGGAAAGACGGCAAGCCGCTGTTCGCGGGCGACAAATACGCCGATCTCAGCCAGGAAGCGCTGTGGTTCAT
This sequence comes from Paracoccaceae bacterium, assembly GCA_003545125.1. Taxonomy (GTDB): domain Bacteria; phylum Pseudomonadota; class Alphaproteobacteria; order Rhodobacterales; family Rhodobacteraceae; genus Sinisalibacter. The sequence continues at coordinate 23,434 of DQCI01000125.1, read as the reverse complement.
CGGCGGGTTGCTGAAGCACGCCAAGACGCTGAACGCCTTCACCAACCCGGCGACCAACTCCTACAAGCGCCTGATCCCCGGTTTCGAGGCCCCGGTTCTGCGTGCCTACTCGGCGCGCAACCGCTCGGGCTGCGTGCGGATCCCGTGGACCGAGAGCCCGAAGGCCAAGCGCGTCGAGGCCCGCTTCCCCGACCCGGCCGCCAACCCCTACCTCGCCTTCTCGGCGCTGTTGATGGCTGGTCTTGACGGCATCAAGAACAAGATCGACCCGGGCCCCGCGTCGGACAAGAACCTCTACGACCTGCCGCCGGAAGAGCTCGAGGGCATCCCGACGGTCTGCGGCTCGCTTCGTGAGGCGCTGGAATCGCTGGAAGCCGACCACGACTTCCTGCTGGCCGGCGACGTCTTCACCAAGAGCCAGATCGAGGGCTATCTCGAGCTGAAGTGGGAAGAGGTGTTCAACTACGAGCACACCCCGCACCCGGTCGAATACGAGATGTACTACAGCTGCTGATCGCTGGTGGACACGCGTAACGAGGGCGCCCCGCGGGGCGCCCTTTTCTGTGCAGGCGGACAAAGCTTCGAACCCGGCAGGGCGGGCCCCGGGGTCAGGCCGGCGCCGGCACCGGCCGCGCGGGTGTCCGAGGAATCGATCTGGCCGAACGGCGCGAAGATCCTGTCACGCGCCCCGCTCGGAATGCCGACCCCATGATCGGTGACCGACACCCGGACCCCGGCCGGTGTCGCATCGACCTGCACAAGCACCTCTCCGCCCGGGTGCAAAACTTGATCGCATTGGTCGGGATATTGGTGATCACCTGTTCGAGGCGGGATTGATCCGCGTTCACGTACAGGTCCTTGCCAGCGTCCGAAGCCGTGATCCTCACCTCGAAGTTGCCCGCGGTCGACTTGGTCAAACGGATCGCCCGTTCAACGGCTTGCCAGACCTCGATCGGTGCAAAATGGAAGTCCAGCTTCCCGGATTCCATCTTCTGGATATCGAGAAGATCTTCGATCAGGGCGGTAAGCCGATCCGTGTTTGTTTTTGGCGGTTCCCGCGATCTTGGCGAATTTTTCAGGCGGGGCTCCGAGCGCGCCGGAGGTGATCAGCCCCAACGATCCCTTGTTCGACGTGACGGGTGTGCGCAGTTCGTGGCTGACGGTGGCCAGGAACCGGGATTTGGCCCTGTTGGCCGCCTGGGACCGGACCAGGGCGTCCTCCAACCGGCGCGTCGAACCGACGATCTGCGACGCCACAATGCTAAGCAGGATGACGGTCAATCCTGTGACGGTGGCGAGCGGCGGCTCGATCTGGGCATGTACGCTCTTGGCCGGACGCGGCGGCGACCAGGCAAGGCAGCCCAACACCTTGCCGGATGCGTCACGCAGTCCGAAACTGGCCATGTCGCCAAGGCCCTGCGACCTCAGATGCAGATCGTTGATGAGAAACGGCGCCCCGAGCGCCGCCAGCATGTCGGGCGTCAGGATCTTTCCCATGACCA
>DQCI01000125.1:20235-21771 GCA_003545125.1 Paracoccaceae bacterium | reverse complement strand
CGGATCCGCGATATCGGACCGCCAGCCGAAATCGGACCGGCCATCGGGGGCAATGATCACCGAAGTGTCGGACTCCGTTCCCTCAACGGAGGCGACGTTTTCGTAGGTCCAGTCGCCGTCGCTTGCCAGGACGGCGTCGTGGAACTCGGTCCAGAACGCGTAGTCCCTGGTCAGGGAGACGAGCCGGTCTTAAAGCCCGCCAAGTCCGCCGGCGACCATCTGATGCGAATTCTTCAGCGCCAACCGGTCGTGCACTTCCGAGATCCACAGCGACAGGCCGACAATCGTCGCGACCAAAGCGAAGGTGACGGCAACAGGCGCATTCCGGATGTGCTGGGAAAGCGGGGCATCAAGCCCGCGAAACCAAACCCGGCGGGTCGCCAAAAACTCGGTCATCTGCATTCCTGTCCCCGGTCTTGAGATACGAACCTTGATTGTCTGACGCCCACCCGGCGTTCACGCGGGTGTCGTTTGTGGTCATGACGTCGCCGGACTGTTCCGATCCCGTCACGGCACGCCGCCTGGCCACACGCCTTACCCAATTATTTGGCGCCGAGAAGGTCCAATTCTTGGCTTGTTTCGCGTGGATTTGAGCCAAGCCGCCCCGGTTTGCGGCAAAAACGCGCAAATTCCGCACGGCGAAGCCTCCAACGAGCGCGCCCAAGGGCAAGCACGCGGCTGCGTCAACGAGACGACGGCGAGGTCGCGCGGCGGGGCTGAGCCGCCTTGCTCGCGGCGTGGGCCACGGGCCGCGGCAACCGGGCACTGGGCACGCGGCCGGCCGCGACCGTGCCACATTGTCACCGCCCCGTGCACAATGCCGGTGCCAACCGCCCCGGATCCGGGCCTGCCGGACGCCGCGCGCCCCTATTTGGCCCGGGCACAGGCACGCCCGGCGCCGCCGATTTCCACAACCAGCGGTGACAATCCCGTCCGCCACCGCCATTTTGTGCCGTTCCGGACGCAATTGAGCCGCGATTGTTTCGCCGATTTCCATATTTCGATCAAAATGACACCACTCTTTCTTTGTTTCCTGATCGCAACCTGGAGGCGAAGAAACGTGATGGATGTCTTTCCTGGCAGCACAATTGCCGCGCTGTGTTACGCGCGCGACATCGAGTTCGATTTCCACGCGCTGGCGACCGAGATGTCGAAGGCACTGTGGGATACGGAAGGCGCGGGCCGGCTCGACATGCCGGACCGCGATTTCGCCCTCTGCGACACGCCGGACATGCGGATCGGGCTGGCGCGGGTCGCGCTCAGTCATGTCTTCCCGGGCTCGCTGACGGGCAGGCACTATCCCTCCTGCATGGTGCTTTCGGTCGGCCCCGGCGAAACGGTTCCCGAAGTTCCGGAGGAAGCGCGCTATGCGCGCGTACGCGCCGACCTCGTGTCGCGGGTGCAGGACATCGCCTCAGCCGACCGGGTGTTGATGTTCGAACGGGCCGGCGTTTATGACACCGATCTCCACGACGCCGTGGTCGACGATATCCGCGGTCACCTCGACAAGGTGCTCTGCGCCCGCCGCGAGCCGCT
>DQCI01000125.1:19279-20204 GCA_003545125.1 Paracoccaceae bacterium | reverse complement strand
ACTGCCTCGGGACGTGCGGCCGACCTGCGTGCCGTTGACGTGACCCAGCCCGACGACATCATCCAAGGGCTCGCGCGCCGCCTGGAAGAGGAGCTCGATCGCCTCGGCGAGGCGCGCCGCGCCCTCGAGCAGGTCGGGGCCACCCCCGACCGGCGCCGGCCCGAGCCGCGCCCCATGCGCCTGGTCGTGCCGCGCCTGTTTCCGACCCTTCCATCGTCGGCCCTCGGGCTGTTCCGGATGCCGACAAAAGACACCTCCAAAGACGCCGCCAAAGAGGAGGCCTATCCCGACTACGAACACATGCCCGCAAATGTCGACGAGCGCCCGCTCCTGCACCGGGCTGCCGTGAATGCGCTGAACGTGACGGTGATGACCATAGCCCTCCCCGTGGGCGCGGCGCTGCTCACGATGTCTGTTCTCGGACGCGAAGACATGCTGATTTCCTCCCGGGTCACCGCCGTAACCGGTGTCGGCGTCGGGCTTTACAACACTGGAATGGCCGAAAGGCTGTTCGCCCTTTTCTCCTGAAGGGGGCGTACGCAACCTTGGGCGGAGTTCCGCCCACCCTGGCAATCGTGGCACGAACGGCAATATCCGCCCCCAATGCCGCCGCAATTGCCGCAAAAACTGAAACAATCGGGGGCAAGAACAGAAAGTGATTAGAGGCCGATCATGTTGAACTCCGACCTTACCATCACCGATTACGCGCAACGCCGGCGGGTTCTGGGACGCCGGGCCGACATGCGGCTGGCCCAGGCTCTGCGCCGTACCATCCCGCTGCACCGAAAGCTGCGCCAGCAAATCCTGCGCGGGCTGCGCGCCCGTCCACGGTTGATCCGCCCGCAATTGATCCGCCAGTGGCACAACGGCAGTTTCGTCGAGAAGATCGTCACCCTGCCCAGCGCCGCCTGATCCGGCTGTCTGA
>DQCI01000125.1:12066-19274 GCA_003545125.1 Paracoccaceae bacterium | reverse complement strand
GAACCGGTGCCCCTCACGCCACCGGCTCGGCTCCGGAAAACGCCACGCGGTCCTCGGGATCCAGGCTTTCGAACGGAACCACGTAAGTGTGGATCGTGAAGGCCACCGCCCCGGTTTCGGGCAGGCGCGCGAGGCACTGGCGCTCGACCCTGAGCCACCGCGCGCCCTCGGGCGGCACTGGCCGCCGGTCCGCTTCGGTCCGTGGCTGGAACAAGGCGGGGTCGGCATAGACCAGCGCGTTCGCCCGCCAGATCGGCCGTCCGGGCCGGATCCCGTCAAACAGCCGTTGCACCCGCCGCGCCAGGTCTGCGTCATAAGCTTCCACCGGCCCGTGGATACCCGTCAGCGGACGGAGAAACTTCTCGGCCAGCGACCAGCTCGCCGGGAAACAGAGCGCCGCCGCGGTCAGCACGTGTTCGTCCATGCCAGGCGGCTTCTGCATCAGCACCAGGTCTTCCTGCACCAGCCGGGCCGCGGTTTCGAGCGGCGCCGCGAAATCGAGCGCGACCCGGCGCCCATCGGGGCACACCACCGCGGTCTCCGCGATCCGGTAGTCCGGGGACCCTGCCAGCTCGGCCAGGATCTGGCTGAGCAGGTCCCGCGCCGCCGGTGCCGCCCCCGGGGAGACCCGCAAGACCTCGTCCGGCCGGTCCACCAGCAACCGCTCGCGCAGCGCCATCTGCGGCGCATAGGCGTCGTCGACCAGAAGCCATTGCCCCGGTGCAACCGGGTTCAACCCCGGCAAACGGCTTGTGCGAGGCTCGGCCCAGGGCCGGATCGGCAGATGCGACTGGCATATCGCGGTCACGAACGCCCCGCCTCCCAGGTCAAAAATCCAGCGTGAACCGGGCGAGCAGACCATAGTGATCCGAGCCGATCAGCGGCAATTGTTCGACCCGCCCCTTGCCACCCGTCACCAGCACGTGGTCGATGGTGAGCGCGAAAAGCCCGCCGAGCCGCTTGGTGACAACCTTGGGTCCGAGCGGCGCAACGCCCGCGGCACGGGCCAGAACGCTCACGGATTCGGAGCCCGGAAAGGCGTTGAAATCGCCGCCGACGATCTTCGGGCCGCGAAAGCCCGGAAGCTCCGCCCCAAGCGAGCGCACCATCTGCCCGTGCAGGGGCAGCTGCGGGGTTTCGAGATGGACCGACATCACCCAGACCTTGCCTTCCGGCATTTCCACCTGGAGCGCGGCGATGCCCCTGCCCTTCAGGCAGCGCTTCGACCCCGCCACCAACGGCCAGCGCGACAACACCGCAACGCCGCCGATGTCCTTGAACCGGCAAAGTTTCTGCGCCGGATAGGCCGGCTTCAGAAACTCGAGGATCTGCCGGTTCTCACGGTTCACCTCCTGGAGGGTGATGGTATCGGGCGCGCGCGCAAGGATGTCGCCCGCGAGCCGGCGCTCGTCTTCTCCGCTGAGGGAGTATTGCATGTTCTTTTGGTAATGGACGAGCGCGCGCGCCTGCGCGCCGGCCGGGGCCGCGTTGAGGCCGACATACAGGCCGGGCGCCAGCGCCAGCAGCAGAACGGCGAAACGGAGCAGGAGGAGATTGCGAAACGAATACAGGGTCATGGCCGCAGTCTACCGAGCGGCCCCGCCGGGGCAAGCAGGCAAACGCCCCGCAGGCGGAAATGGCGGTGCCAGGCCGTCACGAAGGCGTCAACATGTCCCGCTTGCATCCCCCGGCCCGCTGAACCACTTAGGCCAGGGCAAACGCCGGGCCGGGCCAGCTCCCGGGCCATTCATGAGGAGCATGACGATGGCGACTGAAGATTTCACCTTTCCCGGCGCAACCGGCACCGAATTGGCCGGTCGGCTCGACCTGCCCCGGGGCACGCCCGTCGCCACCGCGCTCTTCGCCCATTGCTTCACCTGCACCAAGGACAGTCATGCCGCGCGGCGCATCTCGGAGCGCCTGACCGAGGCCGGGATCGCGGTTCTGCGGTTCGACTTCACCGGGCTCGGCCAGAGCGCGGGCGATTTCGGCACGACGACTTTCGGCAGCAACGTCGCCGACATCGTCGCAGCGGCCGAGGCGCTGGCCGCGCGCGACATGGCGCCCCGGCTGCTCATCGGCCACTCGCTGGGCGGCGCGGCGGTTCTGAAGGCGAAGGCGAAGATCGGCAGCGCCAAGGCCGTGGTGACCCTGGGCGCGCCGTTCGCGCCCAACCACGTCACCCGCAATTTCACCTGCCGCCTCGAAGAGATCGAGGACGGCGGGCGCTGCAAGGTGGACCTCGGCGGGCGGCCCTTCGAGATCGGCCGCGACTTCCTGACCGAGATTCGCGAGGAGGAACTCACCGCCGCGATCCACGGGCTGCACGCAGCACTCTTGGTGATGCACGCCCCCTTCGACAATATCGTCGGTATCCGCAACGCCACCGAGATCTTCGTCGCCGCCCAGCACCCCAAGAGCTTCGTCACCCTCGACGATGCCAATCACCTGATTACCGGCAAGCGCGATGCGGCCTATGTCGCCGACGTGATCGCCACCTGGGCGGCGCGCTACCTCGACCTCGATTTCGACATCGACCCTGCCGGACGGACCGACGCCATGCCCGTGCCTGCGGATCCGGCCCCCGAGGGCGTTGTCCGGGTGCGCGAGCTCGACCCCGCCCAGCCCTACACCAACATCATCGCCAACGGTCCCCACCACGCCTGGCTCGCCGACGAGCCGGAGGCGGTCAAGGGCGCGAACCTCGGACCCAACCCTTACGCACTGCTGAAGGCCGCGCTTGGCGCCTGCACGTCGATGACGATGCGGATGTACGCGGGCGTCAAGAAGTGGCCCGTGACCGGCCTCACCGTCGATGTCACCCACGAAAAGGTGGTGGCGGAGGACGGGCGCAAGGATGACCGCGGCCGGCCTCTGAAGATCGACGTCTTCACCCGGGTGATCGGCATCGAGGGCGATCTCACCGACGAGCAGCGGGCCAAACTCACCCAAATCGCCGACCGCTGCCCGGTCCACCGCACTCTGCATCAGGGCGCCCGGATCGAGACAAAGGTGGCCGGTTAAGCCAGCCCCACGCCACAGGCCGCGCCCGATCTTCTGGGGAAACCACGCCCGAAGTGTCGGGCCGGGATGTTGGGCCGGAGTGTCGGGCCGGGGCCCTCACCGGCCCCGGACCCCGCGCGCGCTTGAGCCATCGCGGGTCAATCCGCCGATCTCTCCAGGATTGTTTCTCGGCAGGAAACTGTTGTAACGGCGCTCGGGTTCGCCGTGCAACCACGCACACCCCCTTGACGCGCCCCGCGCGCCTGCCCAAACCGGCGCCCATGAGTACCGGACGACTGACGATTGATCTCGACGCGATCGCCGCCAACTGGCGCGCGCTCGACGCGATGAGTGCCGTGCACGTGCAGACCGCGGCGGTGGTGAAGGCCGATGCCTACGGGCTCGGCGTGGGCAAGGTGGCACGCGCCCTGGCCGCGGCGGGGACGCGGCGGTTCTGCGTGGCGACAGCGGAAGAAGGCTGGGCGGTGCGCGACGCGCTCGGACCCGGCCCCGAAATCACCATTTTCGGCGGCCACATGTCGGGCGACACCGACATGATCGCCGATCTGGGCCTGGTGCCGATGCTGAACTCCATCGACCAGGTCACCCGCCATTTCGAAGCCTTGCCCCGACACCCGTTCGGCATCCAGATCGACACCGGCATGAACCGGCTCGGCATGGAGCCCGGCGAATGGGCGGCCATTGCCGAGGTGGTGTTGGCGCAGACGCCGCGGCTCATCATGAGCCACCTCGCCTGCGCCGACGACCCCGATCATCCGATGAACGCGCGCCAACTCGCCACTTTCATCGAGATGACGGATGGCATCGGGGTACCGCGCTCGCTCGCGGCCACGGGTGGCATCCTGCTCGGCCCCGACTACCATTTCGAGCTTACCCGACCCGGCATCGGTCTCTACGGCGGGTTGCCCTTCGAGGACGCCTGGCCGGTGGTCGAACTGGAACTGCCGGTGATCCAGATCCGCGACATCACCGCGGGAGAAAGCGTCGGCTACGGCAACAGCTTCATCGCCGAGCACCGGATGCGCGTCGCCACCGTCTCGGGCGGCTACGCCGACGGGATCACACGGGCCTTGTCGGGCAAGGGCNNGCCTGCCCGATCCTCGGCCGGGTGTCGATGGATCTGATCGGGGTCGATGTGACCGGGCTTGGCGAGGTGCCGAAGGCGCTGCATCTGCTTGGCACCAAACAGCGCGTCGATGACGTGGCCGATACCGCCGGCACCATCGGCTACGAAGTACTGACCCAACTCGGCGCGCGCTACGCAAGGCATTATGCGCGCGGGCGGAGTTGAGGATGGAAGCCGCCGTGGGGGCCAGCCCCCGGTCCCTCCGAAGCATCTTAGCCAAGAAAAACCGGGAGCGGGGAGCGGGTGTGACCCGTGCAGTGAAAGCTTCCCCCTCGTAACGCACCTCTCGATCGACTATCTCGGCCCCATGACCTTTGCCAAAACCCTCAACCTCGCCCTGCTCGTGCTCTTTCCCGTCGCCTGGGTCGCGCCGCTGCTGCACGCCGGCATCAACCTGCCGCTGTTCGGCACCAAGGCGGTGAGTGTCGTCTCCGGCCTGCAGGCGCTGTGGGAGACCGACATCTTCCTTGCCCTGCTGGTGACGTTCTTTGCGATCTTCGCGCCGATGATGAAGGTGATCGGGGTTGCGCTGATCCAGTTCGGGATGATGCGGCGCAAGGTGCTCCCCGTGTTGGCCTTTCTCGGCAAACTGGCGATGGCCGACATCTTTCTCATCGCGCTCTACATCGTGGTGGTGAAGGGCGTGCATCTCGCCAAGGTCGAGACCGGCTGGGGGCTCTATCTCTTCACCTTCTGCGTGCTGGCCTCGATCTTCGCGAGCCAGGCGACCGCGAAGAAGGTGGTGGCATGAGGGCGCATCGGGACCTCTGGCCCCTCTGCGCCCTTGCCCAGGCGCCGATAACGGAACGCGGGCAGCGCTCGGCGAACAGCAACAACGAGAGCGTTTGAAATGGCCAAAGCACAAGCCTTCACCTGCACCGAATGCGGCGCCTCCCATTCCAAGTGGTCCGGCCGCTGCGACGCCTGCGGGGCGTGGAATTCCATCGTCGAGGATGTGCCGCTTTCGGCCGGCCCGGCGTCGAAGTCGCTCGGCGCGATGAAGGGCCGCGCCGTGCCGCTCAGCGATCTCGCAACCGAGGAAGCGCCGCCGCCGCGCGCGCGCTGCGGGCTCGACGAGTTCGACCGGGTGCTGGGCGGCGGCCTGGTGCCGGCCTCGGCCATCCTCGTCGGCGGCGACCCCGGCATCGGCAAATCGACGCTGCTATTGCAGGCGATCGCCCATTTCGCCCGTCGCGGCCTCAAGACCATCTATGTCTCCGGCGAAGAGGCCCGCGCCCAGGTCCGGATGCGCGCCCAGCGGCTCGGCCTCGCCGACGCCCCCGTCATGCTCGCGGCCGAGACCAACCTGCGCGACATCCTGACCACGCTCGAGGCCGAGAAGCCGGACCTGGTGGTGATCGATTCGATCCAGACGATGTGGGCCGACAATGTCGACAGCGCGCCCGGTTCGGTCAGCCAGGTCCGCGCCGCCGCGCACGAGCTCACCACCTTCGCCAAGCGCCGCGGCGTCTCGGTCGTGCTCGTCGGCCACGTCACCAAGGAAGGCCAGATCGCCGGCCCCCGCGTGGTCGAACACATGGTCGACACGGTGCTGTATTTCGAGGGCGAACGCGGCCACCAGTTCCGGATCCTGCGCGCGGTCAAGAACCGCTTCGGCCCGGCCGACGAGATCGGCGTATTCGAGATGACCGGCGGCGGGCTGGCCGAGGTCGCCAACCCCTCCGCGCTGTTCCTGTCCGACCGCGATGAACCCGCGCCAGGCTCGGCGGTCTTTGCCGGTATCGAGGGCACGCGGCCGGTGCTGGTCGAGTTCCAGGCGCTGGTCGCGCCCTCGTCGCTCGCCCAGCCCCGGCGCTCGGTGCTGGGGTGGGACGCAGGCCGGCTTGCGATGATTCTCGCCGTGCTCGAAGCGCGCGCCGGCATCCCGTTTGCGGGGCTCGACGTCTATCTCAACGTCGCCGGCGGCATGCGGGTCAGCGAACCCGCCGCCGATCTCGCCGTCGCCGCAGCGCTTCTCTCGGCCCGCGAAGACGCGCCTGTGCCCAAGGAAACGGTGATTTTCGGCGAGATTTCCCTCTCAGGCGCGCTGCGCCCGGTATCGCAGGCGGAAAACAGGTTGAAAGAAGCGGCAAAACTTGGTTTCACGTCTGCCATCGCGCCGAGTAAAACCAAGGCCGGGACCATGGCCGGTATGAAACTCGACGTGATGACCGACCTGGCGGCTTTCGTCGGCGAAGTATTCGGGGCCGGCTGAACCGCGCGGATCCGGCGTGTCATCGACGGAACGGAGCGCCGAAACAGGGGCGACGGAAGGGAAACGGAATGGACGGATTTACGATTGTCGACGCTGTTGTCGCGGTAATCATCCTGATCTCGGCGATCCTCGCCTATTCGCGCGGCTTCGTGCGCGAGGGCATGTCGATTGCCGGCTGGATCGCCGCCGCCATCGTCGCCTATCTCTTCGCGCCGCGCGCCGTGCCGATCATCAAGGAAATCCCGATCCTGAAGGATTTCATCGCCGACAGCTGTGAGCTCAGCATGATCGCTGCCTTCGCCGGCGTGCTGGCGCTTACCCTTGTCGTGGTCTCGATCTTCACGCCGCTGTTCTCCTCCGCCGTGCAGCGCTCCGCCCTCGGCGGGCTCGACCAGGCGCTCGGCTTCGTCTTCGGCGTTCTGCGCGGGATCCTGCTCGTCGCCATCGCGCTGGTGATCTACGACCGGGTGGTGATCTCGGAAGCGGTGCCGATGGTCGATGAGTCGCGCACCGTCAAGATCTTTGCCCGCAGCTCTGAAAAGATCGACGAGATCCTGCCGAACAACGCCCCGGAATGGATCGTCGAGCGCTACGAGAACCTGGTGTCGTCCTGCGGCACACCCGCGGCGACGACGACCCAGTAAACTCTCAAGGCTCCGCGAGAAATGCGTCCACCGCCGTCATCATGCGCCCCCAGGCCGGGTCCTGTGGCAGCGGGATATGATTGGCGCTTTCGAGCGCCAGAAACCGGGCGTTCGGGATCGCCCGGGCCAGGGCCTGCCCCTGCGAGAATGGCTGCACCGTGTCGCCCCGCGCGTGAATGACCAATGTCGGCGCCACGAC
>DQCI01000125.1:7224-12014 GCA_003545125.1 Paracoccaceae bacterium | reverse complement strand
CGTCCGTCGCATCGGGCATGAAGAAGGCCGAGAGTGACCGCATGAACACGTCTCCATTCGCCCCCCAGCCGTTGCGCACCAGCGCCACGAACGCATCCGACATTTCCTTGTCGTCGACGCCCCGGATCGCCGCGCCCTGAAGAAAACCGCCGAGCAACACGAGCCGGCGGACGCGCTCCGGGTAGCGCGCGGCAAAAGCGATCGCCACCGGCACGTTCTGCGACGGGGCGAAGATGTCCATGCACGCGGCCCCGGCGGCATCCGCGACGGTCGCCATGTCGTCCACCAAAGCGCAGAGCGTCCGCGCGCCGCAGTCGCGCTGCGACACGCCGGTGCCGCGGACATCGTAATGGATCAACCGCCGCCCCGCCCTGAGGCGCGCCAGAAGCGGCTGCCAGACCGGATTGTCCCAATCGAGCTCCAGATGGGTCAGCCAGTGCCCTCCGCGCATCAATGCAGGCCCGCGGCCCGACGCGGCCCAGGCCAGGCCGGTTCCATCCGGCGCGGTTGCGAAGCGCACGCCGGGCCGATCCGCGGCCGCCATCGGCACCCTGCCGTCGTCGGAGCCCATCACTTCGACGGGCACCACCAGCTGAACACCACGCGAGACGATGGTATGGATCACCGCCTGTTCCCGGCCGCTGTCGCCAACGGCCGCCCGTGCCGCGCTGATCCGGGCGCTGACGGTCGAATCGGAGACGATGCGCCCGTCCCAGACTCGCTCGATCAGCTCGTCTCGGGTGACCAGATCGCCGCCCCTTTCCGCCAGCAGCTGCAACAGCGCGAACACCTGCGGCTCGACCTCCACAAGCGCGCCGGACCGGGTCAGCCGGTGCTTGGATATGTCGAGGACGCAATCGGCGAAGCGGAATTCCATTCCTCACCCTAACGGAAAACCCCTCGATCCCCTATTCACCTCCACCCGCGGCGCCACCGCACCGGCTGCCGGGCCTTCTCCGCGACCTGTCATCAAAGTATCACATCGCGCCCGTTGGCGCGTGACAGCGCGCGCCCGGTTCCGTAAGACGTGGGCCGAACGCGCCAACAGGAATCGGGAAACTGCCATGACCCCCTGCGCCACGATGCCCCCTGCCCATCCTTTCGACTTCGATGCGTTGCGCGCCTCCGGCGACGACGACAAACTGAAGGAGGAATGCGGCGTCTACGGGGTGATCGGGCTCGAACAGGCCGCCAATTTCGTCGCCCTCGGGCTGCACGCGCTTCAGCATCGCGGCCAGGAGGCGGGCGGGATCGTCTCCCACGACCCGGTTTCCGGTTTCAACAACGCGCGTCGTTTCGGTTACGTGCGCGACAATTTCACCAAGCAAAGCCTGATGGACACGCTGCCCGGCCCGCTCGCCATCGGCCACGTGCGCTATTCCACGTCCGGCGCCAAGGGCGCTGCGATCCGCGACGTGCAGCCGTTCTTTGGCGAGTTCTCGTTGGGCGGCGCGGCAATCGCGCACAACGGCAACCTGACCAATGCCGAGGAACTCAAGCGCGAGCTGATCGACCGGGGCTCGATCTTCCAGTCCTCCTCCGACACCGAATGCATCATCCACCTGATGGCGCGCTCGATGGCGAAATCGATCGCCGACCGGATGGAGGATGCGCTGCGGCGGGTCGAGGGCGCCTTTTCGGTCGTCGCCATGACCCGCACCAAGCTCATCGGCGTGCGCGACCCGCTGGGCGTGCGGCCACTGGTGCTGGGCAGCCTCGGCGACGGCTGGGTGCTGAGCTCCGAGACCTGTGCGCTCGACATCATCGGCGCCAAGTTCGTGCGCGAGATCGAACCGGGCGAGATGGTGGTCATCAACGCGCAAGGGGTCGAGAGCCGGCGGCCGTTCCGGCCCAAGGCCCCGCGCTTCTGCATCTTCGAACATGTCTATTTCTCGCGGCCCGATTCGATCCTCGGCGGCCGCTCGGTCTATGAGACCCGGGCCCAGATCGGCGTGGAGCTTGCCCGCGAAGCCCCGGTCGACGCCGATCTGGTCTGCCCGGTGCCCGACTCGGGCACCCCCGCCGCGATCGGCTACAGCCAGGAAAGCGGCATCCCCTACGCGATGGGGATCATCCGCAACCAGTACATGGGCCGCACCTTCATCGAGCCCACCGAGCAGATCCGCAACATGGGCGTGCGCCTCAAGCTCAACGTCAACCGGGCGCTGATCGAGGGCAAGCGGGTGATCCTGGTCGACGACAGCGTCGTGCGCGGCACCACCTCGCGCAAGATCAAGGACATGATCCTCGACGCGGGCGCCAAGGAGGTGCATTTCCGCATCGCGAGCCCGCCGACCGCCTGGCCCTGCTTTTACGGCGTCGACACACCGGAGCGCTCAAAGCTGCTCGCCGCCACGATGAGCGAAGACGAGATGTGCGAACACCTGGGCGTCGACTCCTTACGGTTCATCTCGCTCGACGGGCTCTACCGCGCGGTCGGCGAAGCGAATGGCCGCGATCCGGCGGCCCCGGCCTATTGCGATGCCTGTTTCTCCGGCGAATACCCGGTGGAACCGGCCGACATGATCGCCAAGGGGTTCGAGCTGAAAGCCCAGGCGGCCGAATGACGTCCCGCGCCCCGTCGCCCCAGGACGATCCACGCCTGGATCGGCTGATGGCCCGGGGCGGGCTCATCAGCCTGCCCCGCCCCGCGCCCGACGCCTGGCCGCACGGCCCCCTGCCTGCGGGCGAAAAGGAGCTCGCGGTCGGCGCCGACAGCCTGACCGCCAGTTATTGCACCTTTCAGGGCCAACGTTTCCTGCGCGCCCATCTGCTCTTGCCGCTCAAGGGCGCACGGACAGTCCTCGCCTTCGAGGCTTGGGGCTCGGTCAGCGAAGACAGCTGGCAGGGCTGGCTCGCGGCCCGGGCGCGCGGCGAGGCCTATCCCGGCGCCTTCGCCTGGCTCGCCAACCAGCTCCCGGGGTTCGACGCCCGCGAGCCGGTGCCGTGCAACCTCACCGCCGGCCCGCCCGGCGCATTGCCACGGTTGCAACCGCAACCGGGCACCGCCTTGGCCCGCGCCCAGGCGCAGGGGATTGATTTGGATACCTTGCGCGCGATCTACGCCGCGGCGGGCGTCGGACTCGACACGCTTTTCACCGATTGAACCGCGGTTAACCCGGGCTTAACCGGACCCCGCCTAGCCTTCTCCCCGAATCCAGAAGGGAGACGACAATGGCTGGTCAGGCTCATGGCGGAGCGCCCAACGCCTTTGTGGCGGAACATGCGACCATCACCGGGGTGATCCCGCTCGACGAGGTGGCGCTTGTCGGGGTCGCCGGCCCCGAAAAAGCGATGCACGCCTATCTGCGGTTCCCCCAGGGCGAGATCCACCGGATTGACCTCGACAAGCCGATGGCGCTCGGCACGCCGATCGAAATCAGTGCCTCGGGCGTGGTGTTGCAACTATCGAACGGCAACGCGGCCTTCCTGCCGCCCTTTCCCTTCGGAATGGGCCCGCCGCCGGCGTAATCGTCGCCCGCGCCCGCGAAGACGGGTGACCGTTCTTGCCTAGCCGAACAGGATGAGCTGCGACGCCGCGATCGCCCAGACCACCGCAATCCCGAACAGCCCGAAGGCGACCATGCCGGACACCACCAGCCGCCGGGTCATCGCCGGCAGCGTGTCCGACAGCGAACCGACGCCGTGGAACAGCCGCGTCACCCCGGCGCCGAGCGCAAACGCGGTCCCGGCGAAGAGCGGCAGGTAGAGCACGTAGCCGTAGTATCCATGCTCGGGCTGCAACAGGCAGAACGGGCAATGGTGGTTGGGGTGGTCGTAGACGTAGAGCGAGATCACCGAGACGATTGCGGCAAGCGACACCGCGAACATCACCCCACCCGCCAGCGCGAACCAGCCCTGCCCCTTGCCGGTCGCAAGGCTGAGACCGCCGGTCACCGCCACCGTCGCCCCCGTGCCTGCGAGCATCCAGAGTGCGCGGCCCGGCGCCAGACCGGTCATTTCGGAGGCCAGCCCCTCGTTCACCGGCGTGAACAGTTTCGAACAGCACGAGGTGATGACATCCGTCTCCAACCCGAGGAAATAGGCGATCTCCACCCCCCCCGCCGCGAGCAGGAGCCCGGCGATCGGCAGAAGAGCGGCGTATTTCACCTTCGCCAGCGGGTAGTCGCGGCCGAGCCGGTCGGCGCGGTCGAGGATCAGCCAGAGTGCCGCCGAGAAGAACACCGCGATCTTGAGGTAGAGTGCGGGAAAGCCCCAGGGGTTGACGTTGAGCGTGCCCACCGCGCACATCGCGCCGACAAACAGCTCCGCCATCCGGTCGGCGTTGTAAACAAACAGCAAGAGCGCCGCGATCTCGGCCAGCATGACGAAGCCGAACAGCGTCGAGACAAGTTCGGTGGCCCGCTCGAGCCGGAGCTGGGTCCGCGCACCACTGGCGACGTCCCATCGCCGCAGCACCTGGACACCGAAGCCCGCACTCCACAGCGACACCAGGGCCGCCAGGGCCGAAATGAGCAAGAGCGCGAGGATCGGGGCCTGGAAGATCATGCCGTGATCTCCCCGTCGCGCATGGCGACCACCTCGTCGACCACCGCCGCCTCCCAGATCCGGGGGTCATGGCTGGTCATGATGATCGTGCGGCCCTCGGCCTTGAGAGCAGCCACGATGTCGAGGAAGCGTTCGGTGAGCTCGGTGTCGAGGTTCGCCGTCGGCTCGTCGGCGATGAAAACCGGCGCATCGTTGACCAGCGCGCGCGCGATCGCCACGCGTTGGGTCTCGCCGCCGGAGAGATATTCGACCTTCATGTCGGCCTTGTCCGCGAGCCCGAG
>DQCI01000125.1:5861-7135 GCA_003545125.1 Paracoccaceae bacterium | reverse complement strand
TGGAAGACGAAGCCGAACCGGGTCCGCCGCTCGGCGGTGAGGAAGCGTTCGGGCAGCCCCGAAACCATCTCGTCGCCAAGAAAGACCCGTCCCGACGTCGGCCGTGCCATGCAGCCGACAATGGACAGCAGCGTGGTCTTGCCCGAGCCCGAGGGGCCTTTGAGCACGGTGACCGCGTCGCGGGCGATCTCGAGGCTGACCCCGCGCAGCGCGCTCACCTCGTTCGGGCGACCTTCATTGTAAAGCTTGGTGACGTTTTGAAGCGAAATCATCGGGCGCTACCTCATCACCTGGTCGGGATCGGCCGAGGCCGCCCGCCAGATCGGCACCAGCGTGGCGGCGGTGTAGGGCACGACCGTCAAGAGGAACAGGGTCGAAAGCTGCATCCCGTCGATGACCGGCGCGAGCGGGAAATCGGGGTAGATCACCGACCAGCCCTTCAAGATCGGGGCAAACAGTCCGGCACCGAACGCGAACACGTGCAGGTAGGCCGCAAGCGTGCCGATCAGAAAGGCACCCAGCGAGATCAGCGCGCCTTCCCAGAGCTTCATCGAGATGACGTCGCGGGTGTCCCAGCCGATCGCCTTCAGCACACCGATCTCGCGCGCCTCTTCGGCCGACAACCCGCTCGCCTTCTCGGCGGCGAAGATCGTGAAAGCCAGCACGGCGGCGGCAGCCAGCGCGATCATCAGCCCTTCGCGCCAGGAAAACAGCTTCTGGTAGGTGCGCCCGATCTCGTCGCGGGTGATGAAACGGGCATCCGGCATCAGTTTCGACGCCTTTTCCATGATGGTCGGGATCTCGAGCGGATTGCGGATGCTGACGGCGAGGTCCGTCCAGACCCCCTCGGGCAGCTTGAAGAAGGCGCGAAAATCGGCCTCGTTCAGCAACACCAGATCGGAGGAGACGAGCGCACTGTCGGAGCTGAAGGTGCGGACCACCTCGAATTTGACCATGTCGCCGGTGTAGCGGCTAAGAAACAGCGGCGCGCCCTCCCAGGTCGCCCCCCGCGCCCGTTGCACGCCTTCCCCCACCAACACCTCACCGGGGCCGGGCAAAAGCGCAGGATCGTCAGGCACCTGGAACGTGTAGTTCGCCCCGCTGGCCGCATCGTAGAAATAGCCCCAGAGCCGGCCCTCCACCGCGGTCACGCCGCGGATCGCCGCGATCCCGGCGATCTGGGCGCCGTCGGTCATCTCGTGCCGCCCCATGCGCAGGTGCTGAACCGTCAGTTCCGGCGCCTCGGCAAGCACCACCGCGGCCTCGCGCTTCAG
>DQCI01000125.1:1517-5745 GCA_003545125.1 Paracoccaceae bacterium | reverse complement strand
GGCGGCCTCGTTTCGGAGGCTGTGACATCCGCCTCGGAAACACCGAACCGGCCGCTGCCGAAGCTCTCGGGGAACGGCGCGAAAACCCCGGCGGGGAAATGCTCGAAGCTCATCGGCGCGTCCTGGAACGCGGTGTGCAGATCGGCCATCGACGGGTGGCGGGTGTAGCGCGCCTCGGGAAAGAGCGCCAGATCGGTCAGCCGCGCGCCCTTGACCAGGGCAGCACTTTCGGCCATCCGCGCCGCCGCGTGCGGAACCGTCACCGCCGCGTGCAGACCAGCGCCGGCAAGGCCCAGCGTGAGCAGGGCGAGGCCGGCGAAGACGGGCGTCGAAGGCCGAAGCTGGCTCACTCGAACTGCCCCTTGTCGAGGGCTGCGAGCGTATCCGCGGTGACCTCGTCGAAGCGCATCAGCCGCTTGCCCGCGTGGTCGCGCTTGTAGTCGACCGCGTCGGGCTCGGTGGCGAGCGGCACCAGCTCATGTCCCATCGGCCCGTAGACATCGGACCCGATGACGAAGAGCGCGAGCTGGGCGTCGATCCGCGCGAGCCCGTAATACTCGGTCACTCCCATGCCGACGATCTGATCGCGGGTCCGGCCGGGGGCGTATTTTTCGAGATCCGCGAGGTACTTGAAAAAGTCTTTCGCGCCGTCGAAATGCACCGCCTCGCCGTCGTTCCACAGGATTGTGGCAACCCAGTCGGGATACTTGGCGGGGAACATGCCGCAGACCGGGCAGGCATCGCGCGGTCCCGGCGCCGGCAGATCGACGGGCGGCGCATCTGCGCGTCCGATGCGGGGCACGAGCCCCACCATCAGCGCGGCGGCGGGCAGGCTTGTCAGCAGCGCGCGGCGGCTTGGGCGTTTGGCGTGATTACACATGACGGGGCTCCTGCGGCAGGGAAAGGTGCGCGCCCCGGCAAACCCGGAGCGCGCCGGTCATTCATTCGCTGGCGGCGGCCGCCTTGGCCCGCTTCTCGGCGCGGCGCATACGGATGGCGATGGTGTCTTCGGCCATGCCGGCGAAAGCCTCGCGCAGCGCGTCGTCGAACCCGACGAGCTTGGCGCCCTCGGCCTCCGCCGCGGCCGCTTCGGCTTTCGCGGCATCGGCATAGGCCCATTTCGAGACCTTGGACATGGTGCCCATCTGTGCGGAATTGATGACATAGGTCATCTCGGCGGTGTCGACGAGCGGTTTGATCTCGGCCTCGGCGCCGGCGTCGCCCGCGTAGATTGTCTTCGGACCGCGATCCATGTTGAGCGACAGGCTGATGCCGGCGCAATGGATCGAGCAAGTCGCATCGACGCTGTCGTCATCGTAGACGATCAGGTGGCGGCTGTGGCTCCAGGCCTTGCGCATCATCCCGCAATAGGGGCAACGCGGGTATTTCTCGAACTCGTTTTCGAGCGGCGCAGTATCCACCTGGAGAAAGCGGGCGAGCCCGTTCTCGCCGGTCCATTCCCAAGGCATCTGCATTTTGGCCATTTCGGCCCGGGCGCCCCCCGCGGCGAAGATCGCGCCGGTCGAGGTGGTGAGGATGAAGTCACGTCGGTTCATGTCTGGATCGTCCTGTCGAGTATGGTGGAACCGGCAACACGGATACGGGCATCATACCCAGCGCCACGTGCAACCGTTTGTTATTGTAAGGGAAGAGAAGGCCGGAGCCTGCGCCGCCACCGCCCGCGAAAGGGACGTGAAGCGAGCCCGGGCGGCGCTCAGGCCGGCCTTGCGGCCGGCGGCGCGCGGATCGGCTTGGCGCCCGGAAACCGAGCGGCGGTTGCAGCACCCAGAACGGGAACAAATGGCAGGCGTGCGATCTCGACCACGTCGAAAGCCGGCGCGGTCCAGGCGAATGGCGTGACGAAGGCGAGAACCGCGGCACTGGCGCAGATCACGCAGCCATCGCGCGCGGCGATGGGCGTGCCGTCCGGTGACATCAGAACGATGCGGTCGCCGGTACAGATCTCGAGGAACCCCATGCGGTCGCCAGGGCCTGCCGCCCCCATACCGGCCACCGCATTGGCCCCGATATGGTCGGCGAAGAAGGCAAACTGCAGCGCCATCGCGACCAGCGCGACCCACCCGGCGAGCGGGTGCGGTCTGGCGCGGCATATGGCGCGGTGCGTCGGCATGACGGCGATAGACCTCCGGCGTGTCGGTTCAACAGGACCCTAGTGGAGCGCCCGCACATTTTGCAACCGCGCATTCGGCCGCATGCTCAAACCTCGCGGCTTGCCATCCGCGAGGTGGCCTGACAGGGTCGCGCCCATGCTGTCCGATCTCCTCGTTCCGGCCTTCGTGACGCTGTTCGTGGTCATCGACCCGGTCGGCCTCACGCCGATTTTCATTGCATTGACCCGCGGGGCCTCGCCGCGTGCGCGGCGGTTCATCGCGCTGCGGGCACTCGCGGTCGCCGCCGGGTTGCTCACACTGTTCGGCCTTTTCGGCCTGCAGGTTCTGGCGGTCTTCGGTATCACCATGCCGGCCTTCCGAATCGCCGGCGGGCTTTTGCTGTTCCTGACCGCGCTCGACATGCTGTTCGAGCGGCGCACCCAACGGCGGCGCGACCAATCCGAGCCCGGTCTCGAAGCTGGCGACGACCCTTCTGTCTTCCCGCTGGCGACCCCGCTTATCGGCGGCCCCGGCGCGATGGCGGCGATGATCCTGCTTGCCGGCCAGACCAGCGAACCGCTCGAACTGCTCGCCGTCCACCTCGTCATGTTCGTGGTGCTCGGGGTTGTGTTCGGGCTGATGGTTGCCTCGGGGCTGCTCGAACGCGCGTTGGGCGAAACCGGGATCAACGTGCTCACCCGGCTCCTCGGCATGCTGCTCGCGGCCCTCGCGGTGCAATTCGTGCTCGACGGGCTGGCCGATTTCGGCCTTGGTGTCTGACGCGCGCGCCTGAGGTGCGCGTGAACACGCACCCGGCAGAAGCGTTGGCATTCTCGAAAACGCGCCTATATCGGACCCATGGACAGTTATGACATCGGACGCCTCGCCTATCTCGTGCTCCTGCTCGGCGCGGTGGGTGGGTATTTCATCGCGTCGGGCCGGGGCAACCTCAACAAGCTCGCCCAACAGGCGGCGATCTGGGGGCTGATCTTCGTCGGCGCGGTCGCGGGCTATGGGCTGTGGCACGATGTCAGCCGCGACCTTGCGCCGCGCCAGGCGATGGTCGGCAGTGGCCAGCTTGAAGTGCCGCGCCAGTTCGACGGGCATTTCTACGTCACCGCGCGCGCCAACGGCACGACGATCGACTTCGTCATCGACACCGGCGCGACCGACGTGGTGCTCACCCAGGCCGATGCAGCCCGCGCCGGTGTCGATCTCGACACGCTCGCCTATACCGGGACCGCCTCCACCGCGAACGGCGTGGTGCGCACCGCCCGTGCCCAGCTTGACGACCTCTCGCTCGGCGCCTTCACCGACCGCGCGGTCCCGGTCCTTGTCAACGAAGGCACGATGGACAAGTCTCTGCTCGGGATGACTTATCTGCGCCGTTTTCAAAAGATCGAGATTGCGGGCGACAAACTGGTGCTGACACGCTGATCGGAGCGATGGCGCTGGCGCGCGCCAACCCGTGCAAGGGCCACCCCCGCGCGCTAACCGGACTGTGTTTCCAGGATACAGGAAACCGGACCACGCGGAACGCGCACGTCTCCGGTTAATCTATTACTTCAAGAAGTGCCGGTAGCGTATTGATTGCCTTCAACTTTCCGCCTTCATTTCCCAGCGTCCGGATTCCTGGCTCCAGTACTTCGCTTTCGCCCCCGCGCCGGTCAGCGCCCGCCACTGGCCACGCGCCACATCGACCGCGGCCGGGTCGTTGCCGTCGAACAACACCATCGTGCGTTTCGCCTCCGCCACCTCTTCGGCCGCGATCTGGGCGCCATCGACCGACACCAGGCACTCCGCCCCGTTGGCCGCCTCGGGTCCAAGGGTCAACAACACCGGCTGATCGGCGTCATGCGGCCCGCCGGTGCGCCCGTGCGGCAGAAACCTGTCTTCCGACCCGAGCCAGAGCCGCTGGTCGAGCCAGTCGAGCCGGGCCTCGTCCGACCCGCGCACCACCACCCGCCAGCCCGCGTCGAGCGCCTTTCCGAGCAGCACCGGCAAGGTCTGTTCGAGCGGCGCTCGGGTCATGTGGTAGAAATAGGCCTCCCCCATGGGCATTCCCTTTCTTCTTGGCTCAAATACTCCCCGGAGCGTCGCACCGGAGGTGTGCCTTT
>DQCI01000125.1:0-1479 GCA_003545125.1 Paracoccaceae bacterium | reverse complement strand
TCGCACCAGAGGTGCGCATTTGGCACCGGCTGGACCCCCAAGTCGCGGGTCGCGCCTTCAGCCCTCGTAGTGATCCCGCACCAGCCGGTCGAGGCTGCGCACGAACCAGCCGGTCGCGCCTTTCGGCGCCAGGTCGGTGGCTTCGGACCTGAGCGCGACCCCGGCTATGTCGAGATGGATCCAGGGCGTATCCTTCTGGACAAAGCGCTGAAGGAACTGCGCCGCGGTTACCGCACCGGCAGGTCGGTCGCCGACGTTCTTCATGTCGGCAAGGCGCGATTTCAGGAGCTTGTCGTAGCCCGGACCCAACGGCATCCGCCAGGCGCCTTCGCCCTCGGCCTCGGCCGCTTTCAGGAAATCCTTCACGAATCCGTCGTCGTTCGAAAACACCCCGGCGTTCTCGTGGCCGAGCGCGATGATGCAGGCGCCGGTGAGCGTGGCGAGGTCGATCACGCCGGTGGGTCGATAGGTTTCCTGCGCGTACCAGAGCACGTCGGCCAGCACCAAACGGCCCTCGGCGTCGGTGTTGATGACCTCGACGGTATCGCCTTTCATCGAGCGGACGATGTCGCCCGGGCGTTGGGCGGACCCGTCGGGCATGTTCTCGACAAGGCCCACGAGGCCCACGACATTGGCGCGCGCGCCCCGCATCGCCAAGGTCTTCATCACCCCCGCGACGGTGCCCGCGCCGCCCATGTCCATGGTCATCTCTTCCATGCCGAGGGCCGGCTTGATCGAGATCCCGCCGGTGTCGAACACCACCCCCTTGCCGACCAGCGCCAGCGGGGCCGCGCCCTCCGCGCCGCCCTGCCATTCCATGACCACGAGCTTGGACGGGCTCTCCGAGCCCTGCCCCACGCCGAGCAGCGCGCCCATGCCAAGCTCGGCCAGCCGGTCCTCGTCGAGCACGGAGACCTTGAGCCCGAGCCCGGACAGGTCCTCCAGACGGCGCGCGAATTCGCTGGTCGTCAGGACGTTGGCCGGTTCGTTCACCAGGTCACGGGCGAAAAACACGCCCTCGGCCACGGCGGCGAGATCACCCGCCTGCGCCTTCAACGCATCCGCATTGGGAAGCGCGAACGATACCTTGCCGACCGCCGCCTCACCGGCCTTTCCGGTCTTGTGGTCGCGAAAATCGTAAGCTGCGAGACTCGCGCCCAGGGCGATCTCGGCGGTGTGGCGCAGCGAGCCTGCGAGCACCAGCACATCCTTGCCAAGCGTCTTCGCCCCGATCGCCCCGCCGGCCTTGCGGGCCTCGTCCGCGCTCATCTTGCGGTCGATCCGGACCACCTGCACCGCCTCGGCTGCCATGCCTGCCGGCCAGGCCATCTCGACCGCCTCGCCGGGCGCGAGGTCGGCAAACGCCTCGGAGCCCACGAGCCGTTTGAGTGCGCCGCGGGTCAGACGGTCGACCCGCCGTGCGCCCTTGTTCAACCGCCCGCCCCCTTCCGACAGGACAACCACGCGCCCTTCGGCGCC
>DQCI01000211.1:3837-5068 GCA_003545125.1 Paracoccaceae bacterium | reverse complement strand
TGCGCGACAAAGGCTCGTCGCTCGGCACTGCGGCGGTGATCGTGATGGATCAGTCGGTCGACATGGTCAAAGCGATCTGGCGATTGAGCAAATTCTACAAACACGAAAGCTGCGGCCAGTGCACGCCCTGCCGCGAAGGCACCGGCTGGATGATGCGGGTGATGGAACGGCTGGTGACGGGCGACGCGGAGCTCGAAGAGATCGACATGCTGTTCGACGTCACCAAACAAGTGGAAGGCCACACGATCTGTGCCCTCGGCGACGCCGCCGCCTGGCCGATCCAGGGACTGATCCGCCAGTTCCGACCGGAGATCGAAGACCGGATCAGGTCGGCCAAGGCCGGTCGGATGGCGGCGGAGTGATCATGCAGTCTGCGGGTCATCATATCGCCGAACTGAACCTCGGGGTCCTGCGTCACGACTGGGACGACCCGCGGGTGAAGGCCTTCGTTGACGGGCTGGATCTCGTGAACGGTGTGGCCGAGCGCAGCAAGGGCTTCGTCTGGCGGATGACCGACGACGACATGGACGCGGCGCAGAACGACCCGACCGGCGCCCTAGGCGGCACGCCACGGCTCGCCTCGACCCTGTCGGTCTGGGAAGACGTGGGCTCGCTCGAGGCCTTCGTCTGGAACACCGTGCACCGGCAGTTTTTCGAACGTCGGGCCGAGTGGTTCGACGCGGTGGAAAGCTTAAGGCTGGTGATGTGGTGGGTGCCAGAAGGCCACCGCCCGGATAGTGCGGAAGGCATGGAGCGGTTTCGGCATCTCGAAGCGAATGGCGACAGCGACTATGCCTTTGGCTGGTCGTACCTGGAAGAAGCGCGTCTTTGGAAGACGCATCAGTGCGGCCACGTGGCGGCGGAGTAAGACATGAGCGACCTGAAAAAGATCGTCATCGACGGCAACGAGATCGAGGTGGATGGGGCGATGACCATCCTCCAGGCGGCGGAAGTGGCCGGCATCGAGGTGCCGCGGTTCTGCTACCACGAACGGCTGTCGATTGCCGGTAACTGCCGGATGTGCCTCGTCGAAGTGGTCGGTGGCCCGCCGAAGCCCGCCGCCTCCTGCGCGATGCAGGTGAAAGACCTGCGGCCCGGGCCGGAAGGCCAGCCGCCGGTGGTCAAGACCAACTCGCCGATGGTCAAGAAGGCCCGCGAGGGGGTGATGGAGTTCATGCTCATCAACCACCCGCTCGACTGCCCGATCTGCGACCAGGGCGGCGAATGCGAT
>DQCI01000211.1:1567-3720 GCA_003545125.1 Paracoccaceae bacterium | reverse complement strand
ATCTCCTGCACCCGTTGCGTGCGCTTCACCACCGAGGTGGCGGGCATCACCCAGATGGGCCAGACCGGGCGCGGCGAGGATGCCGAGATCACCTCGTATCTGAACGAAACGCTGGCCTCGAACCTCCAGGGCAATATCATTGACCTCTGCCCGGTCGGTGCGCTCACTTCGAAGCCCTACGCCTTCACCGCCCGGCCCTGGGAGTTGACCAAGACCGAGACCATCGACGTGATGGACGCGCTCGGCTCGAACATCCGGGTCGACACCAAGGGGCGGGAAGTCAAACGCATCCTGCCGCGCAACCACGACGGCGTGAATGAAGAGTGGATCTCCGACAAGACCCGCTTCGTCTGGGACGGTCTGCGCCGGCAACGGCTCGACAAGCCCTACGTGCGCAAAGGCGGCAAGCTTCAGCCCGCCACCTGGCCGGAGGCGCTGAGCGCCGCCGCGAAGGCGATCGAGGGGGCGAAAAAGCTTGCCGGTCTGGTTGGCGATCTCGCCTCGACCGAAGCGGCCTTCTCGCTCAAACAGCTCGTCGAAGGGCAGGGCGGCAGCGTTGAATGCCGCGTGGACAATGCGAAGCTGCCTGCCGACAACCGGTCCGGCTATGTCGGCACCGCGAGCATCGAAGACATCGACAACGCCCAGATGATCCAGCTCATCGGCACCAACCCGCGCGACGAAGCGCCGGTGCTGAACGCCCGGATCCGCAAGGCCTGGCTGCGCGGCTCTACCGTGGGCTTGGTCGGAGAAGCCGTTGATCTCACTTACGACTATGTCCATGTCGGCACTGACCGTGCGGCGCTCGAAGAGCTTGCCGCAAAAGACATCGGTCCGGCTAAGGAGATGGACACCGTGGTCATCATCGGCCAGGGCGCGGTCACCGAAGCGGACGGCGAGGCAGTGCTCGCGCTGGCGATGCAGCTCGCCGAGAACTCCAACTCGAAGTTCATGGTGCTCCACACCGCTGCCGGCCGGGTCGGTGCGATGGATGTGAATGCGGTGACCGAGGGCGGGCTCAAGGCCGCCACCGACGGCGCCGACGTGATCTTCAACCTCGGCGCCGATGAACTTGAGATCGAGACAGGGCCGACGGTCATCTACCTCGGCAGCCACGGTGACCGCGGTGCGCACCGGGCCGACGTGATCCTGCCGGGTGCCGCCTATACGGAAGAAACCGGCATCTTCGTCAATACCGAAGGCCGGCCTCAACTTGCTTTGCGCGCTGGCTTCCCGCCGGGCGAGGCGAAGGAAACCTGGGCGATCCTGCGCGCGCTCTCGGCCGAGCTGGGCGCCACCCAACCCTGGGATACCCATTCGGGCCTGCGGTCGGCGATGTTCAACGCGGTGCCGCATCTGCACCACATCGACGTGGTCGACGAAAACTCCTGGCAGCCGGTCAAGAGCCGCCGCAAACCGGCCAAGGCGACCTTCCGCAACGCGGTGAAGGATTTCTACCTGACCAACCCGATCGCGCGGGCGTCGCAACTGATGGCCGAGCTTTCGGCCCAGGCCGCGACCCGCCAGGCAGAGGACATCGCCGCGCAATGAGGCACGCCGCCCGCCATATCGCCACGATGCTTGGCATGGGCGTCGCCCTCGCGGCCTGTGCGACGGCCGA
Organism: Paracoccaceae bacterium; assembly: GCA_003545125.1. Classification (GTDB taxonomy): domain Bacteria; phylum Pseudomonadota; class Alphaproteobacteria; order Rhodobacterales; family Rhodobacteraceae; genus Sinisalibacter. Next base: position 2,099 of record DQCI01000211.1, on the reverse strand, counting down.
GGCGGAGGAGCCCGTGACACGTGCGCAGCCGGTGTTCGAGCCCGGCTATCTCGGGATCGAAACCCAGCTGCTCGACGGTGATCTCGTGCAGTTCCACGTCGAGATGACGGGCGCGCGCGACGGCTCGGACATAACGGCTTACGGCGAATGTGCCGCGGCGCAATACGCGCTCATCCGCGGCTACGGTTTTGCGCGCCACGTGCGCACCAATACGGACGATCAGGGCAGCCGCTGGACGGGGGACGCGGTTTACGTGATCTCCGAGGCGCTGCCACAAGGCTTGCGGACCATCGACGCGGAAGTGACGGTGGCGGCTTGCGAGGAAAACGGGATACCGACGATCTGAGGCCCATGCAAAATGTATGAATTCTTCACGACCACCAATCTCGGGATCATCTTGCTCACCACGGGCCAGGTGCTTCTGATCGTCGTGCCGCTTCTTGTGGCGCTCGCGTTCATCCTCTGGGCGGACCGCAAGGTCTGGGCGGCGGTGCAGCTTCGCAAAGGGCCCAACGTGGTTGGCGCCTTCGGC
>DQCI01000211.1:0-1444 GCA_003545125.1 Paracoccaceae bacterium | reverse complement strand
GTCTCCTCGCTCGAGGTCTACGGCGTCATCATGGGCGGCTGGGCGTCGAACTCGAAATATTCGTTCCTCGGCTCGCTCCGCTCGGCGGCGCAGATGATCTCCTATGAGGTCTCCATCGGCCTCATCATCATCGGCGTGATCCTGTCGACCGGTTCGATGAACCTCACCGACATCGTCCATGCGCAAGACGGCAGGGGCCTCATCTCCTGGTACTGGCTGCCGCATTTCCCGATGGTGGTCCTGTTCATCATCTCCGCCCATGCCGAGACCAATCGCCCGCCCTTCGACTTGCCGGAAGCGGATTCGGAACTCGTCGCGGGCTACCAGGTCGAATACAGCTCGACCCCGTTCCTCTTGTTCATGATCGGCGAATACGTGGCCATCACCCTGATGACGGCGATGATCTCGATCCTGTTCTTCGGCGGTTGGCTGTCGCCCATCGAAGCGCTGCCCGACGGCATCTTCTGGCTGCTCATCAAGATGACGTTCTTCTGGTTCGTCTTCGCGATGACCAAGGCCATCGTCCCGCGCTACCGCTACGACCAGCTCATGCGGATCGGTTGGAAGGTCTTCCTGCCGCTCTCGCTCGCCTGGGTCGTCCTGGTGGCTTTCTTTGCACAATACGGCGCGTTCTGGGGCACCTACGCGCGCTGGACCACAGGGGGCTGATCCATGGCTTTCGACTACGTCCGCGCCGCCAAGTATTTTGTCCTTTGGGACATCGCCATGGGCTTCAAACTGGGGCTGAAGTACTTCTTCAGCCCGAAGTACACGGTGAATTACCCCTACGAGAAAACCCCGCTCAGCCCGCGCTTCCGCGGTGAACACGCGCTGCGCCGTTACCCCAACGGCGAAGAGCGCTGCATCGCCTGCAAGCTCTGCGAGGCGGTCTGCCCGGCCCAGGCGATCACCATCGACGCCGAGCCCCGCGACGACGGTTCGCGCCGCACCACGCGCTACGACATCGACATGACCAAGTGCATCTACTGCGGTCTCTGCCAGGAGGCTTGCCCGGTCGATGCCATCGTCGAGGGGCCGAACTTCGAATACGCCACCGAGACCCGCGAAGAGCTGTTCTACGACAAGCAGAAGCTGCTCGACAACGGCGAGCGCTGGGAAGCCGAGATCGCCGGCAACATCGAACTGGACGCGCCGTACAGATGAGCGATTTCGCCAAGACATACACCCAGATGCTGGAGCAGGGCGCGGCAATGGCGCGGGCGATGAACCCGGCCCTTGCCGAATTCACCCCCGAGGGCCTCGACAAGCTGTTTCCGACCATGCCCAAGGACTGGATGGAAGCGGTGTTCGGCAACGCCTTCAACCCAGACGGGCTCGACGCCAAAACCCGGCTGCTGGTGACGATCGCGGGCCTCGTGGCCGCCGGCGCGACCGCGCAGCCGCAGATCGCTCTCACCGTGCGCCATGCGCGCGAGGCGGGGGC
>DQCI01000304.1 GCA_003545125.1 Paracoccaceae bacterium | reverse complement strand
CGGATGAGCCCTCGGATGAGCCTTCGGATGACTGAACCGCGTCCCCGCCCGCTTGAGCCGGGCGCCACCATCGGCATCCTCGGCGGCGGTCAACTCGGCCGCATGCTGTCGGTGGCCGGGTCGCGGCTGGGGCTGAAAACCCACATCTTCGAACCCGGCGCCAGACCGCCCGCGGGCCAGGTGGCCGACCGGGTGACGACGGCGGGCTACGACGACGATGCGGCGCTGCGCGCCTTTGCGGGCAGCGTCGACGTCATCACCTACGAGTTTGAAAACATCCCCACCGAAGCGCTCGACATCCTGGAGAGCTGCGCCCCCGTCCGTCCCGACCGTGAGGCGCTGCGGATCAGCCAGGACCGGCTGGTGGAGAAGAGCTTCATCGAGAGCTGCGGTCTCACCGTCGCCCCCCACGCCGCGGTCTTCGACCTGCTCGACCTCACCGAGGCGATCGACACGGTCGGCCTGCCGGCGATCCTGAAGACCCGGCGCTTCGGCTATGACGGCAAGGGCCAGGCCCGGCTGAACACCCGCGAGGACGCAGGCCGGGCGATGGATGCGATCGGCGGCGCCCCGGCCATCCTCGAAGGCTTCGTGCGGTTCGGGCGCGAGGTCAGCGTGATCGTCGCGCGCGGTATTGACGGCGCGGTCGCGAGTTACGACCCGGGCGAGAACGTCCATGCGGACGGGATCCTTGCCACCACGACCGTGCCCGCCGCGCTGGACGATGACACGCGCCGGGCGGCCCGGGCCGCTGCCGAAACCCTCGTCGCGGCGCTCGGCTATGTCGGCGTCATGGGCGTGGAGCTCTTCGTGACCGACGCCGGGCCGACCAGGGGGCTGGTGGTGAACGAGATCGCGCCCCGGGTGCACAATTCTGGCCACTGGACACAGAACGGCTGCGTGATCGACCAGTTCGAACAGCACATCCGCGCGGTGGCCGGCTGGCCGCTCGGCGACGGCGTCCGGCATTCGGACGTGGTGATGGAAAACCTGATCGGCGACGACATGGCCCGGGTGCCGGCACTGGCCGCCGATCCCGGCGTGGCGCTGCATCTCTACGGCAAGCGCGAGGTCAGGCCGGGGCGCAAGATGGGGCACGTCAACCGGATCACCGGACCGGCGAAAACCTGAGCCAAAGCCGCATCGCCGCCTGCGGCGGGTCTTCGGCGCTTGCCGGGGCGAAGACCTGCGAAGGACGCAGGCGCCCGCGCGCCCGCTTCACTCGTGGCCCGCCTCCTCGCGCACCCGGTCGACGACCTCGCCCCAGGTCACGTCGCGGTCGAACCGTCCGGTTTCGAGGAAGCTCACCACCTCGGCAATCACCAGCGGGTTCATCATCATGAAGGTATGTGTCACCGGCAGGGTGATGTGGTCGGTCATGCCTTCGATCCTGGTGCTGTCGACAGATACCTTGCCGTCGTCCTCGCCCTCGATCAGCGAGGAGAACACCGGGTTGACCGAGCGGTTGCCGGCGATCACTCCAAGCTCGAAGCCCGGTTCGCCGGTGCGGTTCGGCACCGAGCCGGGGCCGGTCCCGAGCTCCAGCGCCGCCGGTCCGTTCAGCCATGCGAAGGGTTCGAAATCACCAAGCTGGTAGTCGCGGAACGCGTCGACCAGCTGCGAGCCCTGGTTCGGCGGCGCCAGCATGACGACCCGTCCCATGTTCTCCGGCCGGTTGTCGCGCAGCCAGACCCGCGCGAGGATCCCGCCCAGGGAATGGGTGACGATATGCGTGGTCCGGTCGCCGCAGTCGGCCACGGCCGCTGGCAACGTGAGATCGACCAGCTCACCGATCGGCGCGGTGGTGGAGGGGTAGCCGCGGTTCACCACCTTGTATCCGAGGCCGGTGAGCGCTTCCTCCATGACCAGGAGCGAGGCCGGTGTCCGCGCCAGCCCGTGCAGCAACACCGCGCAATCTCCCGGGGCGGCCGGGGCCGCGGCGGGCAGTGCGAGACCGAGGCTGGTCAGGCAGGCAAGAAGCTTTCGCATGGCGCTTGAGATAGGCACAGCCGGTCCCGGTTGCGAGGGGCCACAGGATGACGTGGCGTCCGAACGGCAAAACGCCGCGCATCGGTTGCGCGGCGTTTTCCCCGTATCAGGACCGGATCAGGCGGCCAGGTCGTCGTACTCCAGCCGGATCGTGCGGGCCACCAGGGTGCCGCCGCCGACCAGGAAGATCGCCATCACCGCGAGCCAGCCGAGCCACGGGATGAGGCCGATCAACGCGCCGATCGCCGCCCCGGAAAAGGCGGCCACCGCGCGGTCGCCGGTGCTCGCCGGTTCGCCTCGGCCCGCGACACCCGTTGCCCAGACGCCCAGCGCATAGGTGCCGATCACGTAGCCGGTCAGCGCAAGCAGCACGGCCGCCACGATAGAGAGCGGGATCAGGAGGATGCCGAACCCGGTCATCGCCAGCAGCACCACGGAGCCGATCAGCGCCGACAGGCCGACGAACCCGACCACGCCGGTGAACACCGGCCGCGCGATCGCCCGCGCCCTGAGGCCTGCGAGGAAGTTCGGCGCAATGGCCGCAAACAGCGTGCCGAGCAACCCGACGACAATCACCCCGCCGATCCAGTTGCGCAGCCGTTGCAGGAGGCTCGGACGTTCCATGACCGGCATCGCGTGCATGTCTTCGAACTCTCTGGTTTCGTGGACGAAAACCTGGTCGCTGCCAGCCACCCGGTCGGGCACCTCGACCGCGTCCGGGGTATCGGTATAAACATGCAGGTCCCCCTCGACCCGGGCATCGTTGCCCCAGTCGACATCTTCGGCCGCGAGCGCCATGTCGCCCATCACGGAAGCGTCGATCCGCACATCTTCGCCGCCGATCACGGCACTGCCCGCCACCGGCGCGCGCAGCTCGATCGACTGTCCGGCGGCGCGCAGATCGCCCGACACCGGTTCGGTGATCGTCAGGTTCTGCCCGGCGATGGTGACATCGCCAGCCACCGGCGCATCGACATCGATATCCTGCCCTAAGCCGTAGAAGTTTTCGCCGACCCGGCCTTCGAGAGTGACGTTCTGGCCCGCCATATGCGCCGAGCCTTCGATTTCGACGGTGGCGGTGACCGACCGGCCCGCGGCGAACAGATCATCGACCGGTTCCCCGGTCACCACGACATTGCGGCCGCCGACATAGGCATCGCCGCCGAACCGCCAGTCGCCGCCGTCCTCGGCCAATGCCGGTACTGCCGCCAGTCCAATTATCAATGCAGGAAGAAATA
>DQCI01000027.1 GCA_003545125.1 Paracoccaceae bacterium | reverse complement strand
CGCCCGCCACCGGCCACGCTACCGAATTGACGCGGGCGGCCTTTTTCATCCGCGATCTCGAAGGTCAGCTCGGCCTCGAACACCGGGCCGGTATAGTAGCCCAAGCCGCGCACGACAGAGGGGTCGATGACAATCCGGTCGGGACCGTAGCCTTGTGCTGCCAGCAGGTCCGCGATCTGTACGAGCTCGGCCACGCCCTCGGCGCCGATGGCGCTGTCGGCCACGGCGGCGCGCAGGTTGGCCAAGGTCGCGGAATTGTCCGCCCCTTTCGAGGTGAGGAACGCCACCACCGGCTCGGCGGCCTCCGGCGCGAGCCCGACACCGTCGATATAGGCCCCCGAGGCGTCGAGCCGGCCTTCGCCCAGAAGCTCGCGCACGCCCGCTTCGCCGACCTTGTCGAACTTGTCGATGGTGCGCAGCACCGCTTCGCGGGTCTCGCCTTCGGCGACGCCCATCATCTCCAAAACCCCGTTGAGAACCTTGCGGTTGTTGACCCGCACGAGGTAGTCGCCGCGCGGGATGCCGACCACTTCCAGGGTGTCGGCGAGCATGGCGCAGATCTCGGCATCGGCCGCCATCGAACCCGAGCCCACGGTGTCGGCGTCGCATTGGTAGAACTGGCGGTAGCGTCCCGGGCCGGGCTTTTCGTTGCGCCAGACCGGGCCCATCGCATAGCGGCGGTAGGGCGTCGGCAGATCGTTGCGAAACTGAGCGTAGACCCGGGCCAAAGGCGCGGTGAGGTCGTAGCGCAGGGCCAGCCAGTCGTTGCGCTTGCCGTCGGCCTTGTCGGCGTCCTCGTCCTCCTGCCAGGCAAAAACGCCCGCGTGCGGCCGGTCGACATCCGGCAGGTACTTGCCGAGCGCCTCCAAGGTTTCGATCCCCGACGTATCGAGCGCGTCGAACCCGTAAGTCCGGTAGACGCCCGCGATCTTGTCGAGCATCGCTTTGCGCTCGTCGACCTCCGCGCCGAAATAGTCGCGAAACCCCTTCGGCGTCTCCGCCTTGGGACGGGGCTGTTTTTTCTGCTTCGCCATGCGGCTACCTTGTGTTTATCTCGCGCGCGGTCTAGCCGACGGCGGGCACGGTAGCAACAGGCGGGGCAACAGGGAGGCACCAGATGAACGAACGTGTGATGGCGCTGGAGGAAACCGTGGCCCATCTGACCCGGACGGTCGAAGAGCTCTCCGATGTGCTCGCCCGGCAGGACGGCGAGATCGTCCGGCTGACGCGCCGCGTCGAGATGCTGATGAACCGTGACGCCGAACGCGAGGTGGAGGCAGGCGGCACGGTCCCGCTCGCCGACCAGAGACCGCCACACTGGTAGAGAGGCCGGTCGCTACCTGGTCGCGGGGTGCGTCTGGCCGGGGTGCAACGCCGCAAAACGCCGGATGTAATCCATTCCCTGCGACGCGCCGGTCTCACTTGTCTTCACGAACACCCCGACGGTATCGCCCCAGATCGTGTCCGGGTTGCGCATGGTCTGTTCGAGGAACCGGGTTCTGCGGGCATACCGGCGGTACTTCTCGATGAAGGCGAAATGCTCCGGCGCCCAGTCGGTGGTCGCCTCGACGCAGTCGAGCCCGGCCCATTTCGCCAGCGCCGTCATCCCGTCGCGGTAGAACCGCCAGCAATCCTGCGGGTCGCGGTGTTCGAGCCCGCGCGAGGGGGCGATGTGGATCATCAGCCCGCCCATCTTCAGCACCCGCGCCATCTCGAGGAAGGTCAGCCAGAAAAACTCGTTGTGTTCGAGCATCTGGCCCGAAATCACCGCGTCGTAGCTGGCGTCCTCGATGGGGAAGATCCAGGGATCGTCGAGCTGCACATCGACATTGGGCCCTTGGGCGAGATCGAGCCCGTGGTAGGTCCAGCCGCGCCCTTGCCACAGCCTGCGATGAAAGCCGGGTTTTGCGCCTGCGCCGACGTCGAGCACCCGCCCCGGCGTCCGGTCGCCCGCATGGGTCCGGAACGCGTCGTCCATGTACTGCTTGCTTTCCTCGTGCATGTCCGCCTCGCCGGTTCTGCTTGCCTGCAACAAGCGCGAAGGCGCGGACCAAGTCAACCGGCCCCGGGGTCGGACCGGGGTCGGGCTAGGGTTGGACCGGGGTCGGACCAGGGTCGGACCAGGGGGCGGGACCGGTTCAGACCCGTTGCCCGCCCACGTAGGTCGCCGCAATCGCGCGGTCGTCGCCCATCATGATGGTCGGGAACACGGCTTCCCAGAGTGCCTCGGCGCGGTCCGCGCGCTGAGCGATGGCGGGTGTCGAGGCGAGGTCGACCGCGATGATATCGGCCTCGAACCCGGGCGCGAGTCTGCCGATGGTCTCGCCGAGCCGCAATGCGCGGGCCGACCCGGCCGTGGCCAGCCACCACAGCTGGGCCGGGTGCAGTGGCGTGCCCCTGAGCTGTGCCACCTCGTAGGCGGCGGCCATGGTCCGCAGCATCGAAAACGACGAGCCCCCGCCGGTGTCGGTCGCAAGCCCGATCCGGTGCCCGGCCTGCATCAGCCCGTCCATGTCGAACAGCCCCGAGCCGATGAAGGTGTTGGAGGTCGGGCAATGGATGAGGCTCGCGCCGGCCTCCTTCAGACGGTCGCGTTCGCGGGGGCTGAGGTGGATCGCATGCCCCATCAGCGCGCCTTCGCCCAGCAGGCCGAACCGGTCGTAGACATCGGTGTAATCGCGCGCCTCGGGGAACAGCTCGGCGACCCAGGCGATCTCTTCGTGCTGCTCGGCGAGGTGGGTCTGCATCAGCACCTCGGGGTGCTCGGCCCAGAGCGCGCCGAGAGCTTCGAGCTGCGCGCGCGACGAGGTGGGCGCGAACCGCGGGCTGATGACGTAGGCCAGGCGGTCGACCCCGTGCCAGGTCTCCAAGAGGCGCTTCGACGCGTCATAGGCCGATTGGGCGGTATCGGTGAGGGTCTCCGGCGCATTCACATCCATGCAGGTCTTGCCCGCAAGGGCGCGCAGGCCCCGGGCGCGGGCCTCTGCGAAAAAGGCGTCCACGCTTTCGGGATGGATCGTCGCGAAACTCACCGCGGTGGTCGTCCCGGCGGCCAGCGTCAGGTCGAAATACCGCGCCGCGATCTCGGCGGCGTAGTCGGGATCGCCGAAGCGGGCCTCTTCGGGGAAGGTGTAATGCCCCAGCCAGTCGATCAGCCGCTTGCCCCAACTGGCGATGATCGCGGTCTGTGGATAATGCACATGCGCGTCTATGAAGCCGGGTGACAGGAGCGCGTTGCCATGGTCGGTGACGGCGGCCCCCGGGTAGGCTTTGCGCAGTTCGTCGGACGGGCCTACGGCGGCGATCCGCCCGCCCTCGACGGCGACCGCGCCCCGGCGTTCATGTTGTACCACCGCCGCGGGATCGGCGTGGAACGGATCGCCCGTGAAGGTCAGTGTCTGGCCGAGGAGAAGGTGCAATTGCCGGTCCTGTCGTGACGCCGGGTCATTCACCGGCTCGGACCGCAGAATGCACGGCGCGGCGGGGGAGGTCGAGCGTAGATTGGCGCCCCTCGGATCGCCGCGCCCTCTGTTCCTTGAAGCCAGCTTCGCCTATTGTCCGCGAAAAGCAGGGCAGGCCGGCATGGCAGAAGATCAGCACCAGGACTTCGCACCCGAGGAGGGCGACTACGAGATCGACCGCGAGATCCTGCGGCCGGTTCTTGCGGCCGTCGAGGCAGGTGATGCGGCAGCGTTGACCGCGCTTCTGGAACCGCTTCATGCCGCCGACATCGCCGACCTTCTCGAACAGGTCGATGATGAGACCCGGGTGGAGCTCGTCCAGCTCTACGGGCGCGAGTTCGACGGCGAGATCCTGTCTGAACTCGACGAGGGCATCCGCGAAGAGGTGATCGACGCGCTGCACCCGTCGGTGCTGACCGACGCCGTGCGCGAGCTCGAGACCGACGATGTCGTCGACCTGATCGAGGATCTCGAGGCGCCGCAGCAGGCGGCGATCCTGGAGGCGCTCGAAGCGCCCGACCGGATCGCCGTCGAGCGCTCGCTCACCTATCCGGAGTTTTCCGCCGGCCGCCTGATGCAGCGCGAGATGGTGGTGGCGCCCGAGCACTGGACGGTGGGCGAGGCGATCGACTTCATGCGCTCGACCGACGAAATGCCCGATCAGTTCTACCATGTGATCCTGGTCGATCCGCGGATGCGGCCGACCGGCTACGTCACGCTGGGGCGAATCATGTCGGCGAGCCGCAGCGCCCATCTCACCGACCTCGCCGAGCCGACGTTCCAGGTGATCCCGGTGCTGCAGGACGAGGGCGAGGTGGCCTATGCCTTCAACCAGTATCACCTGATCTCGGCCCCGGTGGTGGACGAGAACGAGCGGCTGGTGGGGGTCATCACCATCGACGACGCGATGGCGATCCTCGACGAGGAACACGAAGAAGACATTCTGCGGCTCGCCGGTGTCGATGAGGAAAGTGCGATCTCCGACGGGGTGTTCGAGACCACGCGGCGGCGGGTGCCCTGGCTCGGCGTCAACATGGTGACGGCGATCTTCGCCTCGCTGGTGATCGCGCAGTTCGAAGACACGATCGCCCAACTGGTCGCGCTCGCCGTGCTGATGCCGATCGTCGCTTCGATGGGCGGCAATGCCGGGACCCAGACGCTCACCGTCGCGGTGCGTGCCCTGGCGACCAAGGACCTCACCACCGCCAACGTCTGGCGGGTCATTCGCCGCGAGGTGATGGTGGGTCTGGTCAACGGGATGATCTTCGCCGTCGTGATGGGGATCGTCGGCGCGGTCTGGTTCGGCACCCCGGTGCTCGGGCTGGTCATCGCCATCGCCATGGTCATCAACCTGGTGGTCGCGGGGCTCGCCGGGGTCGGGGTTCCGGTGATGCTCGACAAGGTCGGTATCGACCCGGCGCTCGCCTCCGGCGCCTTCGTCACCACCATGACCGACGTTGTCGGCTTCTTCGCGTTCCTGTGGCTGGCGGGGGTGCTGCTGCTGTGACACTAACGAAGATCAAGAAAGCCGCGCGCGCGGCCGCCTTCGAACGGCGCGCGCAGGCGCATGGCCGCGGGCTGGACGGTCCGGCGCAGGAGCGGCTTGCGCAGGTGCTTGCCGCCTACCGTGGCCGACCGCTGTCCGGCTTCGTGCCGATCCGGACCGAGATCAATCCGCTGCCGGTGATGGCGGCGATGGCGGCACATGGGCCGGTGGGGGTGCCGGTGATCGAGGCGAAGAATGCGCCGCTTGGCTTTCGCACCTGGCGCCCGGGCTGCGCGATGGAGCCCGGTCCCTTCGGTGCCGCGGTGCCGGCGACGGGTGCGGCGCTGGTGCCCGAGGTGGTGATCGTCCCCCTCGTCGCCTTCGACCGGTCCGGCGGGCGGCTCGGGTATGGCGGCGGCTTCTACGACCGGACGCTCGAGCTTCTCAGGGCGCGGGGGCCGCTCTTCGCGGTCGGGTTCGCCTATGCGGCGCAGGAGGCCGAGAGCCTGCCGCTGGAGCCGACCGACCAGCCGCTCGACGCGATCGTGACCGATGCGGAGGTGCTGCGGTTCTGAAAGCTCCGGGGGATTGGATCGGTCGAGGAAATGGAGTGTTTTCTTTGGATTTCAGCTGCTTGCGGTTGCCTCGGGCAGGTTTGCCCCCAAAGGACCGGTTCCTTGCCGGCGAAGGCGCTGGCGACGGGATCGAACCGGCAGCCCGAGCGGTCCCGCGGAGCAACCAGACAAAGGACCCGCCGCGCGCGCCAGGTGTATTGGAGCGGAAACAGACTGTTTCTCAGGGTTTACATGAGGTTAGGTATGTCCCGTTCGCAGGGAGACCGCGCCGCCTGCGGCCGTGCGGCCAGACAGGCGCTTGTCCCCAAGGCGGGGACCAGGTTCCGGCGCGGCGGCACATGCGCCCCGGCGTTCCGGTTGCACCCACCCGCGCTTCCTCCTAGGCAGGGGCCATGAAGATCGTTTTTTTCGGTGATGTGGTCGGACGCGCCGGCCGACGGGCGCTGACCGAACGCCTACCCCGCCTGCGCGAAGACTGGAAGGTCGATTTCGTCGTCGTCAACGGCGAGAATGCGACCGGTGGGATGGGGCTGTCCGCGGCCCATGCGAAGGACTTTTTCGCCGCCGGTGTCGATGTCGTCACCCTCGGCGATCATGCCTTCGACCAGAAGGACATGCTGGGGTTCTGCCAGCAAGAGCCACGCATCATCCGGCCCCTCAATTTCGCGAAAGACGCTCCGGGATCGGGCGCGCGGCTGTTCTCCGACAGACGCGGCCGCAAGGTGCTGGTGGCCCAGGTGCTCGGTCAGGTGTTCATGAAACGCGCCTTCGAAGACCCGTTCGGCACGATCGAGACGGCGCTCAAGCCCTATCCGCTCGGCGGTCAGGCCCAGGCCATACTCGTCGATGTCCATTGCGAGGCGACCAGCGAGAAGATGGCGATGGGCCAGTTCCTCGACGGGCGCGCCAGTATGGTGGTGGGCACCCATACCCACGTGCCGACGGGCGACGCGATGATCCTGCCGGGCGGCACAGCCTACCTCACCGACGCGGGTATGTGCGGCGATTACCACTCGGTGATCGGCATGGACAAGGCCGAGCCGCTGCGCCGGTTCGTCACCGGCATGGCGAAGACCCGTTTCACCCCGGCGATGGGCGAAGCGACGCTGTCGGGGCTCTACATCGAGACCGACGACGCCAGCGGCCGCGCGGTCCGCGTGCAACCGATCCGTGAGGGCGGGGCGCTGGAGCCTGCGACGCCTTAGGGCGGACGCCCGGAGGCGCTGGCTGCGCGCGCCCGGCATGTTTCCGCCGGGATGAAAGCGCATCCGGCTTTCGGATCGGGTACAGACCGCGCAGCGCCCCTTGCCGCCGCCACCCGCCCGGGGGAGAATGGCGCGGGACAGCCGGGACAGACATATGGACCTGTTTGAGTTTTCACCGGGGACGGATGCGATCATCGCCCTCGTGGTGGTGGCCCTCATGTTCGTCGCCTTCCTGCGTGAGATCTGGGCGACGGAAGTGGTCGCGATGACCGGCGTCGCGCTCCTGCTCGTCACCGGGGTGCTGCCCTACGAGGCCGGGCTTGCGGTGCTCTCCAACCCCGCGCCCTGGACGATCGCCTGCATGTTTCTGATGATGGGCGCGCTGGTGCGCACCGGGGCGCTCGACTGGTTCACCAAAGCCGCCGAAGGCCAGGCGGAGGACCGGCCGCTCCTGGCGCTGGCGGTGCTCATGGGGTTTGTCATCGTCGCCTCGGCCTTCGTCTCCAACACCCCCGTGGTCGTGGTGATGATCCCGGTCTTCACCCAGCTCGCCAAACGCATGGGGCTGGCGCCGTCGAAGCTGCTGATCCCGCTGTCCTACGGCGCGATTACCGGCGGCACGCTGACGCTGATCGGCACCTCGACCAACTTGCTCGTCGATGGTGTGGCCCGCCAGAACGGGATGGAGCCCTTCAGCATCTTCGAGATCACCCCGCTCGGGATCATCCTCGTTGCCTGGGGGATGATCTACCTGGCGCTGTTCGGCCGCCGGCTGCTGCCCGAGCGCGCCTCGCTCGCCGCGCTGCTGACGGATCGGTCGCGCAAGAAGTTCTTCACCGAGGCGGTGATCCCGCCGGAGAGCAACCTGATCGGCCGCGAGGTTCTGGGTGTGCAGTTGTTCAAGCGCGAAGGCGTGCGCCTGATCGACGTGATCCGCGGCGACACCTCGCTCAGGCGCGCGCTCCAAGGGGTGAAGCTGCAGCTCGGCGACAGGGTGGTGCTGCGCACCCAGATGACGGAGCTTCTGTCGCTGCAACGTACCAAAGAGCTCAAGCGCGTCGACCAGGTGAGCGCGGTCGAGACCAGTACCGTCGAGGTGCTGATCACGCCAGGCTGCAAGATGGTGGGGCGCACGCTCGGCGCGCTGCGTCTGCGCCGCCGGTTCGGCGTCTACCCACTCGCGGTTCACCGGCGCAACCAGAACATTGGCCGCCAGCTCGACAGCGTCACCGTCAAGGTTGGCGATACGCTGCTGCTCGAAGGGGCGCCGGAAGACATTCAACGCCTCGCCCAGGAAATGAACCTCGTCGATGTCTCCCAACCTTCGGCCCGCGCGTTCCGCCGTGGCCATGCGCCTGTCGCCATCGGCGCGATGGTGGGGCTGGTGGCGCTCGCGGGGCTGGGCGTGGCGCCGATCCTGGCGCTGGCCGTCGTCGCCGTGGCGGTGGTGCTCGTGACCCGCGCGATCGACGCCGACGAGGCGTTTTCCTTCATCGACGGCCGGCTTCTCGCGCTCATCTTCTCCATGCTCGCCATCGGTGCGGCGCTGGAAAGCTCGGGCGCCGTCGCGCTGATCGCGGGCGTGCTCGCGCCGTGGCTCGCAGAGTTGCCGCCGTTCCTGATCGTCTGGGCGATCTATTTGATGACCTCGGTGATGACCGAGCTGGTCTCCAACAACGCGGTCGCCGTGGTGGTCACGCCGATCGCCATCGGGCTCGGCGGCGCCCTCGGGATCGATCCGCGCCCGCTGGTGATCGCGGTCATGGTCGCGGCCTCGGCGAGCTTCGCCACGCCGATCGGCTACCAGACCAACATGATGGTCTATGGCCCCGGCGGCTACCGGTTCACCGATTTCCTGAAAGTCGGGATCCCGCTCAACCTCTCGATGGGTCTGCTCGCCTCCGCATTGATCCCGCTGTTCTGGCCGCTCTGAAATGGATCGGCTGCGGGGTCACTGGCAGATGCTGGCGCTGGCGGCGCTGGTGTTCGCGCTCTGGCAGACACCGGTGGCGTTGCCGCTGAAACTGCTGGTGGTGCTGTTTCACGAGCTTTCGCACGGGCTCGCAGCGGTGGCGACCGGCGGCAGCATCGAAAGCCTCACGGTCACTGCCGATCAGGGCGGGCTCGCGGTGACCCGCGGCGGTAGCCGGTTTGCGGTCTTGACGGCGGGGTACCTCGGCTCGCTGCTTCTCGGGCTTGCCGTCTTCGCTACAGCCCTGCGCTCGACAGCCGACAGGGTGGTGCTGGGCGTCCTCGGGGGCGTGCTCCTGATCGTCGCGGCGCTCTATATCCGCGAGGGCTTCGCGCTTCTTTTCTGTCTCGCGGCGGGCGGGGCGATGCTCGCAGGGGCCTGGTTTCTTCCGCGTCTCGCGGCCGACTTGGCGCTTCGGGTGATCGGCCTCGCCAGCATGATCTACGTGCCCTACGACATCGTCAGCGACACGATCCTGAGGGCCGGGATGCAGTCTGACGCACGGATGCTGGCCGAGGAAATCGGTGGCGCGACACTGCTTTGGGGCGGGCTCTGGCTGGTCGTGAGCCTTGGGGTCATCGGGGCCAGCCTGCGTGCGTTCTCGCGGACTGAAAGCAATCTGGCCTGACGGTTGAACCGCGCCGTATTGACCCCAGCGCTCGCCGGGCCCAGATGCGGGGAAACAGGAGAGCACCATGCCGGACTTGACCCGCCAGACCACCGATATCCTCGCGCTTCACGCGCTCACCATCGAGATGGCGGCGCCCGCGGTGGCCTGGGGCTGGGCGATGGTGGACGGCGAGCGCTATTCTGACGGGATCTGGGCGCTGACCGCGCTCACGCCGCCTTTTCACTGGTCGGAAATCTCCGACCTCGTGGCGCAGATCGTGCGCGAACAGGGATTGGTTTCGCCGCGCAGCCAGGGTGAGGCCACCCGCTGGCTCGCCTGGGGGCACCTTGAAGACATCATCGCGTCGGGCGGCGAGGATTTCAACTCGCTGAAGCTCGTCTCGCGCCTCTGGTTCGATCACGAAACACCCGATCTGCACATCTTCTACAAGCTCAAGCACGCCGTCCGCGAAGTCGAGGCGACGGGGCAACAGGGCCATGTTGACGGGGTCACGCGCGAGAACTGGAAGGCGGTGCTGGTACAGACCTGTGCGGACTGGCTCGCCGACCATCCCCGCCCCGACCCGTTCGGTGAAGGTTGAGCGCGGGCGGAATTCGAGGCGAATTCCGGTACGGAAACCGCGCGGTTTCCGTTTCGATTTCCGCACCGGAAATCGCGCCGTCAGAGCGGCCAGAACACCAGGATGAGCGGGATCGACACCGCGACCACCAGTATTTCGAGCGGCAGTCCCATGCGCCAATAGTCGCCGAACCTGTACCCGCCGGGGCCGAGGATGAGAGTGTTGTTTTTGTGCCCGATGGGCGTGAGGAAGGCACAGGAGGCGGCGACGGCCACGGCCATCAAGAACGGATCGGGGTTGGCGCCGAGCTTATCGGCCATCTGGATGCCGATGGGGGCTGCGACGATCGCGGTGGCGGTGTTGTTGAGCACGTCCGACAGCGTCATCGTCACCACCATGATGATCGTCAGCACCGCCCAGGCGGGCAGGCCCTGGGTGATGTTCACCAACCCAGAGGCGATCAGCTCGGTGCCGCCCGAGGTCTCGAGTGCGGCCCCGAGCGGGATCATCGAGCCCAGCAGCACCACCACCGGCCATTCGATGTGGTCGTATAGTTCGGTGAGCGACAGGATGCCGGTCAGCACGTAGCCGACAACGACGATCCCGAGCGCCACCGGCAGGTAGACGAGCCCGAGGCTGGCGGCCGCCACCGCCGCGGCGAACAGGCCGATGGCCAGCCAGACCTTGTGGTTCTGGGTCACCGTGAGGCCGCGGTTGGCAAGTGGCAGGCACCCGAGCCATTCGGTCACCTCCGCCTCGCTGCCCTGCGGCACCAGCAGCAGCAGGATGTCACCGGGATGGGTGGGGGTCTTGCGCACGGCGCTCTTGAACGGCTTGCCGCCGCGCGAAATACCGAGCAGCACCGCGCGCCTGCGCCAGTTGAGGCCGATGGCCTGGGCGGTCTTGCCGGCGATCCGGCTCTGGTCGGTCACCACCACTTCGATCTTGGACAAACCGTCGCTCTCGGCGCGCAGCCGTTCGGCCCGGGTCTCGTCGGCGACGTCGAGCTTGAGCGCTGCGCGAAACTCGTCGAGCGCGTCGGGCGTCGCCTCGATCACCAGCGCGTCCTGGGCGGCGAGCCGGGTGGTGCGCGCGGTGCCGTACCGGCGCTTGCCACCACGGATCAGGCCGATGATCGCGACATCGGCCTTCTCGGCCTCCTCGTAGAGGTCCTGCAAGCGGGTGCCGATGAGCTTCGCATCCGCCGGTACCACCAGTTCCGAGACGAAATCGGAATAGCCGTCCATCGGATCGGCTTTGTCGCTGCCATCTTCCGGCCGGGGGATCAGCCGCCAGCCGATCAGCGCCACGAAAGCGAGGCCGACGATCGCGGTGATGGCGCCGACGGGCGCGAAGTCGAACATCCGGAAGGGTTCTCCCAGCGCGTCTTCGCGAATCGCCGAGATGATGATGTTGGGCGGGGTGCCGATCAGCGTCGCCATTCCGCCGAGGATGGTGGCAAAGCTGAGCGGCATCAGCGTGAACCCCACCGCGCGCCCCGCCTTGCGGGCGGTCTGGATATCGACCGGCATCAACAGGGCGAGGGCGGCGACGTTGTTCATGAAAGCCGAGAGCGCCCCGCCGATCACCCCCATGATGGTGATATGCGTGCCCATGCCGCGTGAGGAATCGACCAGCGTGCGGGTGATGAGGAACACCGCGCCCGAGCGCACCAGCCCGGCCGAGACCACAAGCACCAGGGCCACGATGAGTGTTGCCGAATGGCCGAACCCGTCGAACGCGTGTTTCGTGTCGACCACGCCCAGCACCACCGCGAGCATCAGGGCGCTGAAGGCGACGAGGTCGTAGCGGTACTTGCCCCAGAGGAGCAGGCCGAAGACGGCGGCGAAGAGGGCGAAGAGGCTGATCTGTTCACTGGTCATGGCCGAGGGATAGCGCGCCCGGCGTCCTCACGCAAAGAGGTTCACGCAAAGAGAACGGGCACGAGCGTGGCGAGAAGCAGGGTCGCCATTGTCCAGTTGAAGACCGTCAGCCGCTTGGGGTTGGACAGAAGGCGCCGCGCTTCGCGGCCGAGCAGCATCCAGAGCGAGCCGGAAAACAGGTTGAGCACCAGGAACATCGCGGCGACGAGCGCGACGGCGGCGAGGTTTCGCTCGGGCGCGTAGGCCGCGATCGCCGTCAGTGCCATGGTCCAGGCCTTGGGGTTGACCCACTGGAAGGCGGAGGCCTGGAGGAAGCTGATCGGCCGGGCCGGGCGCGCGGTGCCGTCGCCGCCCGGCGCCGCCGCATGGGCGATCTTCCAGGCAAGCCAGACGAGGAAGACGACCGAGACGCCCTTCAGTACCGTCTGAAGCGGCGGGAAGAGCTCGAACAGCGTCATTAGCCCCATACCGACGAGCATCACCATCAGCCCGAAGCCGATGGAAACGCCGAAGAGGTGCGGGATCGTCGGGCGGTAGCCGAAATTGGCGCCCGAGGCGAGCAGCATCATGTTGTTGGGCCCCGGGGTGACCAGGGTGATGGCGGCGAAGCCGAAGAGGGCAAGGAGGAGTTGCATTGACATGGTGCAAGGATTGCAGAACCCTGGCGCAACGGGCATGCATTTATTGTGCCATTTATGCGCAGCGAGGCAATGATTGATGGGCATGGACGGGATCGGGGTAAAAATATTGCGCGAGCTGACCCGCGATGGGCGGATCGCCAATACCCAGCTGGCCGAGCGCGTCGGCCTTTCGCCGTCGGCCTGTCTGCGCCGGGTGCAGGAGATGGAACGCGCCGGCATCATCACCGGCTACCGCGCGGTGCTCGATCCGGGCGCGATGGGCCGGGGCTTCGTCGCCTATGTCACTGTCGGGCTCTCGGAGCATACCAAACAGGCGCAGCGGCGGTTCGAGGCGGCCGTGGCGGCGTTCGACGAGGTGCGCGAGTGCCACAACATCACCGGCAGTATCGAATACCTGCTCCGGATCGAGGCTGCCGACCTCGCCGCCTACAAGCATTTTCACACCGATTGCCTCGGGACTGTCGAGGGGGTGAGCCGGCTCACGACGCATGTGGTGATGGACAGCCCGAAGAACGAGCGCGGCTGACGGGGCGCGATCAACGCCTTTCGAAAGGCGTTGCAAGCGGTTTCGAAACCGCTTCCCCCGGCGTCCTTGGGAGAGGTCCTGCCAGGAAAACCGGGGCAGGGTGACCTGGGCCCGGTAGCCGGCTAGACTGGGCGCATGCGTACCCAGGCCGACATCCGCGCGATCCTCGAGCGCCTCGCCGAGGCCGAGCCGGACCTCACGGTGAAGGGCAAGAAGACGCCCTACCTCGCGGTCAATGGGAACATGTTCGCTTTCATCGACCCGGAGGCCGCCCTTTGTCTGCGCTTCGCCGAGGCCGACCGGGCGGCGCTCGCGGCGCAATTCGGTGTCGGTCCGGTGATGCAATACGGCGCGGTGATGCGCGGGTACGTGGCGCTTCCGTCGGCGGTGATTTCCGACGACGCGCGGCTCACCGAACTGTTCGCACGATGTGTGGACCGCGCCCGCGCGCTCAAACCCAAGCCGACCGAACGCTGACCGCCGCCCGGGCTTGCCCCATCCCGGGCGCATGCCATATAGAGGCGCGAAACGCGCAACAGCTTGGAGCATCCCATGGCCGGCCACTCAAAATGGGCGAA
>DQCI01000295.1:8516-10934 GCA_003545125.1 Paracoccaceae bacterium | reverse complement strand
CGACCACGGCGACACCGTGACCGGCAAGCTCGACGATGATGTCGTAGATTGATGACCGCGCGCCGACGTCGGTCCCGCGCGTGGGCGCGTCCAGAACCACGACCTTGGGGTTTTTGCGCGCCAGCCACTTGGCGATGACCAGTTTCTGCTGGTTGCCACCCGACATTTCGTTCGCGTTCTGGCGGCTGGTGCCTTTCACCCCGAACACCTCGATACTCTTGTCGGCAAACTCACGGACGCGCCCGGCGGTGATCCAGCCACGTCGCGAAACCCTGTCGAGACTGGCATAGGCGAAGTTGTCGCCAATCGAGAGTTGCAGGACCAGACCTTGCAGTTTGCGGTCTTCCGGCACCGGCACCGGCACCATGCCATTGCGGATTGCGTCCTGCGGGCGCTTCGGCGTGATGTCTTTTGCGTCCAGAAAACCCGTCCGGCGGCAATCCGGTCGGCACCGGTGATCGCACGGACAAGCTCGCTGCGACCGGCCCCGACAAGACCCACGAGCCCGAAAACCTCGCCTTTCTTCACGTCGAAAGACACACCGGCAAACTTGCCCCTCGGCGAGGCCGGATCCTTGACCTCCAGCACGGTGTCATCCGGCGGCGTGGGAATGGCCCGAAACATCCGGCCCATCTTGCGGCCAACCATGGCTTCGACGATGGCGCGCACCGGAACATCGCCACGGTCGCAGTCCTGGACCTTGGCGCCATCGCGCATGACGGCGATGCGGTTGGGCACCTGGCGGATCTCTTGCAGCCGGTGGGACATGTAGATGATACCGGCTCCGTCGGCCTTGAGATTCTCGATCTGTTTGCAAAGCAGCTTGGTCTGGGCGCCGCCTGGTGCGGCAGACGGCTCGTCGAGGATCAAGAGACGCGCGTTGAACGCAAGAGCCTTGCCGATCTCGACCAACTGCTGTGCGTCCATGGACCGCCCTTCCACCTTTCGCGTCGGCGGGAGATCGAGCCCGGGTAGACCTCGAGATCAATGCCGTGCAGACCTTCGATCGGCCCGTAGGACTTCTTGGTATTCCGCAAAGACAGGATCGGCGTATTGCCTTCCGTCGTCGTCGTGCGGCCTTTCGTATCCGGTGCCGGCATCTCTAATGCTTACGGGTGCCTTTCGACGACCGCAGCCGCGTCGTCGCAACTCGCCAGCACGGCATTCGGGATCTGGCGCGCCGGAACCGAAGCGCCATTGGTACCCGCGATTGCCGAGTTGACCGCGAACACACCCATGGCGTGCGAGCTTTGTGTCGTCGTCACGATGAACGGGGTGTCGCAAGCGACCAGGGATGCAAGGGCCGTGCCGTCGCCGTCATAGCCACCGACGATGACCTGATCCGCGAGACCGGCACCTTCGACCGCTTGGCAGCCCCGATGGCGAGACCGTCTGCCAGACCGAAGATGATCTTGATGTCCGGATGCGCCTACAGCATGTTTTGTGCGATCTGGAAGCCTTCATTCGGCGGCCATTACTGGCGCCACTGCTGAGCGACCAGGTCGACGCCCGGGTTTTCATCGATCGCCATGTTGCGACCTTCGAAGCGCGGGACTTCCGGCATGATCCCTTTCTGGCCGTGAACGACGATCATCTGGCCTTCGCCGCCGGCAAGACCGATGATGTGGTCGCAGACCTGGCACGCCGACACCACGTCTTCGCCGTTGATCACCGGGTCACCCGGTTCACCATCCGGTTCACGGTCGACGTTGATGACCGGGATGCCCTCGGCTCGGGCCAGTCGGGTCGGCACAGCCGCAGCGGCCGCACCGGCGGGGATGTAGATGAGGGCGTCGATGCCCTGGGTCAGCAGGCCCCTGGACCTGGCTCACCTGGGTGTTTGTGCCGTTCTTGGCATCGACGCCGATCTCCTCGATACCCAGCTTGGCCGCTTGGCCTTCGACATCCAGTTTGATCTGGTTGAAGAAGCCAGCCTGCAGGTTCGGCACGGGGAGGCCGATGATCACGGCCTGCAGGAACGACATGCCGAGCAGGGTCAGGCCATTGCGCCGGACACCGATGATCAACACGCCGATGATCGTGCCACCCACACTCCCGGTCCCGCCCGACAGGCTGTTGCCGCCGATGACCACCGCGGCGACGGCATCAAGCTCGTGGCCGACACCCGAACTCGGCAGCACGGCGTCGAGCCGCGCAGCCATCAGGATGCCGGGGAGGTCGGACAAGAACGCCGTTGCGGCGTAGACCGGAACGGTGGACCGCTTGACGTTGATCCCCGCCAGCCGCGCCGCTTCAGGGTTGCCGCCGTTCGCGTAGAGTGCCCGACCGCCCTCCCGATGGCGCTGAACCAGAATGGTGACGATGAACACGATGAACATGACCGCGACGGTCATCGTCAGGAAACCGCCATAGCGAATGATGGCGCTCTTGTTGAACCCCGGCGCGAAGCCGATGATC
>DQCI01000295.1:0-8406 GCA_003545125.1 Paracoccaceae bacterium | reverse complement strand
GCCTCGACGTTGAGATAACCCAGAACCATCATCGAAAGTGCGAGCACCGATCCGACCGAAAGATCGATGCCGCCGATCAGGATCACGAAGGTCATGCCGACCGCCATGATCCCGAGCACGGTGATCTGGTCGGGAATGTTCAGAAAGCTCCGGAACGACAGGAACGAGTCGGTCGCAATGGAAAGAGACGGGGCGAGAGGGACATGGCCAATGAGCGGGCCAGTCGGCCATGGTCTGCCCGTGGCGGTTGGCATGGCCAAGGCTGCGAAGCTGTCGAACGCCGAGCAATACGCCCAGGCGATGGCCGAGCTGGAGGAGGCTGCGAAATGAACGCCCCGACCGGCGCCCCAACCGGCGCACCGAAACTCCACGATTGCCGCGATGCCGTCACCGGCGTGCTCGAAGCTCTCGCCGCCGGGAACCAGGATGTCGTCGCGGTCGTGAACGATGCCGTCGGTTCGTCGAAGTCGACCGGGTTCCGCGACAAATTCCCGGCGCGGCTGATCAACGTCGGCATTGCCGAGCAAAATCTGGTTGGCGTTGCCGCCGGTCTTTCAAATAGCGGCAAGATCCCCTTCGTTTGTGCTGTGGCCCCGTTCCTGACCGGCCGTGCCCTCAAGCAAAATAGGGCCGAAACCGCCTCTTCCCGTACCAACGTGAGGCTCTGCGGCATTTCTTCGGGCATGGTCTAGGGCGAACTGGGTGCGACGCATCACTCGATCGAGGATTTCGCCTGGATCCGGGCACTGCCCGACATTCCGGTGATTGCGCCAGCCGACCGCATCGAGACCGCCGCCGCCACAAGACCGGCCGCCGCGCATGATGGCCCCGTCTTGCTGCGCCTCAGCCGTGTCGGCGTGCCCGAGCTGCTGCCCGGAGACCACGTGTTCGTCCCCGGCAAGGCCAATCTGCTGTGTGACGGCGCCGACGTCACCCTGATCGCCAAACGGGGTCCTTACGCTCCGCGCGATTGCGGCGGCCGAGTTGCTCGAAGCCAGGGGAGGGCCGCGCGGGTGCTGAACATGGCAACCGTTCGCCCGATCGGCGCCGAAGCGGTCACCCGGGCCGCGACCGAAACCGGCGCGATCGTGACCCTGCGAGGAACACACCATCTTCGGCGGCCTCGGGTCTGCGGTTGCCGAAACTGTGGTGAAGAACAAACCGGTGCCGATGACGCTTCTTGGCGTTCCGGGCGAGTTCGCGCCGACCGGATCGGCCAACGTCCTGCGCGACCACCACGGCGTGGCGTCCGAAGGTATGGCCGCAAGCGCCGAGGCCCTGACCAAACTAAGACCCCGAGGTCCCAGGCATGACAACGCGCGTGATCCCTGCCATCGACGACGGCACGACCAACAGCAAGGCGGTGCTCTTCGCGCAGAGTGGCGCGATCCTGGCCACCGGCTCCAGCCCGGTGCAAATCACCCATCCGCAACCGGTCTGGGTGCAGCAACCCCCGAAGAGATCTGGCAGGCCACGGTGGCAGCGATTTCCGGCTGCCTTGTCGAGGGACCGGACGTGGAGATTGCGGCCATCGGCATCTCGAACCAGCGCGGTTCGATCCTGATCTGGGACCGTGGCCCCGGCGCGCCGCTCGGTCCGGTCATCACCTGGCAAAGCCGTCGCTCGGCCGCGGCCTGCGACAAGCTGAAGGCCGAAGGCACAACCCGGCGTCATTGCGCGCACCGGCCCACCGCTCGATCCGCTGTTTGCCGCGACCAAGGTCGGCTGGCTTCTCGGCCACCACGCCAAGGGCCGCGCGGCGCGCGAGATCTGCGTCGGCACCGTCGACAGTTGGGCGATCTGGAAGTTCACCGGTGGCGCGATGCGCGCTTGCGACGGGTCCAATGCGGCGCGCACGCAGCTTCACACCATCGCCGAAGGCAGGTGGGACGACGCGCTTTGCGCGCTGTTGGGCGTCGCCACGGAGATGCTGCCCGAGGTGCACGACAGCGCCCATTTTTTCGCGACCACCCGGGGCGCCTCCGGGCTTCGGGACGGGCTCCCGGTCGCTTCGGCGCTCGGTGACAGCCACGCGGCCCTGTGCGGTCATCGCGCCCATGGCGCGGGCGGCGGCTGAAAGCATCGCCTTCCAGGTCAACGACGTTTTCGAGATCATCGGCGCCAACGCGGGCCGGGAAATCGGCCGGCTGTTCGTCGATGGCGATCCGAGCGTGCAGACGCAAGCCACCCGGCTCATAACCCGGCTGGCAAAACTCACCGGCGCGCAACCGCGGCCCCTGTCGGCACCGCGGGTGGCCCAATCGCGCGAGGCCAAGCTGGTGATGGTGTCGGACCCAGGCGTGCGCGAGACGATGGATCTCTTCAGCCGGATCACCCTTGCCATCATTGGCATCGGCGCCGTCGTCGTCGTCGCGCCGTCGCGCATGCTGGCGCGTTCGGGCTATGTGTTTTCCTCGACAGAGCTTTTCGAGGAAGCCGAGGCCGGCGCAGTCGGCGACATGAGCCTGCGGTTCTTCGATCTCGACGGCAAGCCCGTAGTCACCCCGCTCGACGGCCGGGTTATCGGCATGCGCCTCGAGGACCTTGCGAAGGTCGAGCGGGTGCCGGCGCCGGCCGGCGTATTGGCCAAGGTCGCCGCGATCCAAGAAAGCGGGCTGGCGAATACCACCTGGCCGATTTCAGGGAACCAGCGACGGCCAGGGCCTCGAAACCGCCCCCCTGGGTAGCACCAAAGACACCCGGCGCGGTCGCTCAGCCCCCCTCGCTGTCAGATCACCGCGCGTTTCTGGGTGAACAGCATTCTGCCCAACGCGCAAGGCACGCTGCGTCCACTCCGTCGGCTTCGACGCCCAAGCCGGCCGGTCTTTCAGTCTTGCCGCTGTGTTCCCGATTGACGATGTCGGCATGTATACGCGCCATCTGCTGGCGCAGCAGCGGGCTCTTGTCATGGGCCGGGATCCGCAACCTGAGGCTCCAGAACGGCTCCAGAACATCGGCGCCGGACCGGGGCTCACCCCTGTCGCGACCTGTCCAGGGATCGCGGTGTAGCTTCCAGGTCAACTCAAGGTCTCTGAGCAGGAGAAAATCCGTGCCGGATCAATCGCAGGTGATTTCGACAAGCTGCTCCACGATCGTCAGCTCCGGGAGTGCCAGGGTTGCAAAGCGACCGCTGGGCAGCCCGGTGGTTCGGGCCAGGACATCCCACATGACCACGCGGTAGCCGTAAGCGCATGCCTTCTCGACCAGATCGGGGTCGAAATCCCCGCCCCCGCCCGGAGGGAACGAAATGGCCAACAGCCGCTCCGGATCGCCGATCGCATTGGCATACATCTCGGGGGGCCCATAGAAGATCACCGGACCGGAAATGCCTGCGGTGGCACGGGAGCTTGCATCGTTCGAGGCCCGCCTGATCTGCCCCGCAGCGAGATCGCTTGCGGAAAGGAATAGGCCAAGGCCGAGCCCCGCGCCGGCCATGACAAGCGTCGCTTTGGTCAAAGGGGGCCAGGCGGTCAGCCCTGCCGCCAACGAGAGCCCGAAGATCGCCAAAAACAGGTAGGTCGAGTAGATCTGGTGCACTTGCCCGAGCGTCTCCGGCGCGGCCACGCGCAGCAGCAGGGCGAGACCGAGCGAAACCGGGATTCCCACCCGCACCAGTTGCGGCGCATTGTCGAGCCCCTCACCGAGACGCAGCAAGGTCCAGGCCGACAGCGCGGCGAGGGCCGGCAGAACAGGCAGGAGATACCGCATGTTCGACCCGAGGCCGCCGTGCCAGCTGAGCGCCAGGAACGGCATCGCCCAGACGATGCTCACGATCAGCACGACCGGGACCGCACGCCGCGGCGCGTCGCGGGAGACGCCGACCAGAAACGCCAGAACCCCGAGCCATGGCAGGCTCTGGAACAGCGCCTTCTTGGGCAGGCCCCAATACAACAGCGTCCCGTCCGGTTGCCTCTGAATCCCCGGCCGCGGGTCGTTGATCGCGGTCGCGTCGAACAGGATCGCCCAGACCCCTCGCAGGAGTCTCCAGACATACGGCGCCAGGGGGGACAGGAGGACGCCCGCCACCCCGACCAGCAGCGCCACGGCGAGCACGCGCCGGCCGCGCGGACCGATCGGCGGCAGGCGCCGAAGCAGGATGAGGCCGGCAATGGCCGCGAGCATCGCGATACCGGTCCCGGTATGTCCCGCGAGATCGGTGCCGCCGCCCGATACGCCGTAGGACAGCGGATTCCAGGAGCCGAACTTGGCGTGGTTGGTGGCCGCAAGCACTGCGATCATCGGCGAAAGGCCGACCGCACCGCCGGCCAGCACCTGCACCGGACGGACCGCCCAAAGGAGCGTGATGACCGCGATGCTGGGCGCGAGCAAGACCCCGTCGAGACGAAACAGCATGCCGCCCCCGATCGCCAGCCCTGACAAGACCGCGGGCACAAAAGCCCCGGTCTCGCGTGGCATCGCGCGCAGAAACAGGAGCAGCGCCAGGGTCGTGCAGAACACGCTCACCGAATGCGGCCAGTGGGCGAAGACGTACTCTGGCCAGAAGCTGAAAAGGGCAAGCAGGACAACGGCGAGAATGGCAGCCTTTTCCGACTGGAACAGGCTGCGGGCGAGCGCATGCGTAACGAACAGGGTGCCAATACCCGCCGCCACGTTCAAGGCGATCAGGGCCTTTCCACCAAGGACCGGAACCAACACTGCACCGGCCCAGGCCGATCCCGCGGGATATTGCGAGACAATCCCCTCGGTCCCCGGTTGCAGGAGCCAGATCTTGAAGTCGTTCAGCTGGAATGTGTCGAACCCGTTCTCGACTGCGAAACCACCGGTGCGCGCGACCGCGTCGATGCCCAGGAAATAGATGATTTCATCGATGATGAAAAAGCCGGGCGAAACCCAAACGGCAATGAAGACCAGGGCCGCCGACAGAATCCATAACAGCCGGGCGGGTGACGCAAGCACGGCCGTCATCCGTCTTTGCCCCGCTCGAGTTCGGCTTTGAGTATGCGGCCACGAATCTCGGCCAGAAGAACCCTGTTGGCAGCGATCAGGTCCGCGATCAGCCCGCCGACAAAGGTGATCGTGCCGGCCGCGATCAACGCGGCGCCGATGACCAGCGACTGGACGTGGCCATCGCCGCGCCCGATGGCGTAGTAATACAGGAAGCGCGCGAAGGCCACGACACCCGGCAGCATGAGGATCGCAGCCAGGATCGAGAAAGTCCTGAGCGGGCTGTAGAGCGTGGCGATCCTGAGGATCGTCTGGACCGAGCGCAGGATGTACTGCCCGATCGAGCGGAACAGCCGCGACTCACGGGTCGGGTCGTTGACGTCGACGGGGACCGAGACGATCGGGATGCCAAGGCGCCCGGCCTGGATGATCGTCTCGAGCGTA
Organism: Paracoccaceae bacterium; assembly: GCA_003545125.1. GTDB lineage: Bacteria > Pseudomonadota > Alphaproteobacteria > Rhodobacterales > Rhodobacteraceae > Sinisalibacter. The sequence continues at coordinate 3,057 of DQCI01000295.1, read as the reverse complement.
TAGGTGTAGCGGTTGAAGACGTAGAGCTGCATCGCCGCATCGCGTGCGAAGGCGCGAAACCCGCTCGGCGCATCCCGGATGTCGGTTTTGCTCACCCGGCGGACCACCCAGCTGCCCAGATGCTGGAGCGCGCGTTTGAGCAGCGAAAAATGCGGGACGGTTGCAATCGGGCGGGCACCGACGACGATCTGGGCCCGGCGCTCGATGATCGGCGCGGTCAGATCGGGGATACACCGGGCCTGGTACTGGTTGTCGCCATCGGTGTTCACGATGACATCCGCACCAGCCCGAAGGGAGGCTTCCAGCCCTTCCGAGAACGCCGCCGCGAGACCCTGGTTGTGCGACAGCCGGACGATATGATCGACGCCGCATTGCGCTGCGATCTCGACCGTGCGGTCGGTCGAGCCGTCGTCGATGATGAGCCATTCGACGGTGTCGAAACCGGGCACCTCGCGCGGCAAATCGGCCAGCGTGCCCGAAATCGTCGCTTCCTCGTTGAAACACGGGATCTGGATAATCAGCTTCATGGTCGCCCTACACCTTGCATGGGCTTTGCCGTACTCGGGAACCTAGGCAACAATATGGCTGGTTTTCGATCATTGTTCCGTCGTGGGGCGCCTGACCCGGTCCGCCGGGCCCGGGTGCCACCGCTGCTTGGCGTTCTGCGGCCGGGAGACCCCGGTCGCGCAGATGCGGACTGGTTGCTCCGGCACGGGGCCGGGCCGCTTCGGCGAGATGATCGGGGGCGCCCGGGACTGATCCTTGGCCTGACGCGCCAAGTGTGCAAAGTAGGCCAGGCCCTGCAACCTCACGCCCCCCGGACATGTCGACCGTTCAATCCGTTCCCTACAGCCGACCGTTGAACCTCCTGGTCTGGGGCACCTACGACCTCGGGAAGCCACGCACGCGCGTTCTTCTCGCAGCCCTTCGGCGCTCCGGTGCGCGTGTCACGGAAATCCATGCGCCGGTTTGGGAGGGCGTGGACGACAAATCGGTCATCGGTGCGAAAGCTGCACTTCAGCGGGCCGTCAGGTGGGGCGCCGCCTATCCCCGGCTGATTTGGCGGCTGATGCGCAGCCCGCGTCCAGACGTCATCGTGGTTGGATACCTCGGGCACCTGGATGTGCTTGTGCTCTGGCCATTTGCCAAGCTGCGCCGGGTTCCGGTTGTCTGGGACGCGTTTCTGTCGCTGCACGACACGGTGGTGGTGGACCGCCAGAAGTTGTCGCCGCGCAATCCGCTTGCCCTGCTCCTGTGGAGCTGGGAGTGGCTCGCCTGCCGCGCCGCGACCCGCGTGGTGCTCGACACCGAGGCCCAGGCCGAGCTGTTCCGCACGGCCTACGGTCTGCGGGCCGAAAGAGTGACCTCGGCCTTCGTCGGCGCGGAAGCCTCGGCGTTTCCGTCCCAGCCGCCACGGCGCCGCGGAGACCGGGCAAAGGTGCTGTTCTACGGCCAGTTCATCCCGCTCCACGGGATCGCGACCATCATCGAGGCCGCGCGCCTGTCCGGCGACCGGCCGATCGACTGGGAGATCATCGGAACCGGGCAGATGGCGGCGCAGATCCGGCAGGACCTGCACAGCGCGCGCCCCACGGCGCTCGATTGGCAAGAATGGGTGCCCTATCCGGACCTTGTCCGGCGCATCGCGGAGGCGGATGTCTGCCTCGGCGTGTTCGGAGTCAGCGACAAGGCCGGCCGGGTGATCCCGAACAAGGTGTTCCAGATCCTGTCTGCCGGTCGCGCGCTGGTCACGCGGGACGGGCCCGGGATCCGGGAGTTGGTGCCGGACGGTGCGCCCGGCATCGGGCTGGTGCCCCCGGACGATCCGGCCGCCCTGCTCGCGGCCGTCGAGCACCTGCTGGAGGAGACGCCGTTTCCGCCCGATCTGCATGCCGGCCTTCGAGACCGCTTTTCGCTCGGCACGCTGGCGGCGCGGTGGGACGAGATATTGCGAGGCGCCGCCCATCGGGCGCGCTGAAGGCTTGCGCCGGGCGGCGGCGCTACATGAACACCACCATGATGAGGGCCCGCACCGAAGACTGTGGCCAGACCCTGTGGCGCAGAAGAAATGTCTTTCGCGACAGGAGGTTGCGCGCATGTCTTCGCGTGTAGTCTTCGAGATAGGCGATTTCCACGGGGGCGAGCTCGGACCGGCACCGCGATAAAAGGCAGTCCACCTGCCTGCGGGAAGCACTGAGCCAGATCCGCGTCCGTTCGAGAGCGGCACCGGGGCGGGCAAGGACGCGGCGCAGGACGGAAAGATAGCTCCAGTCTTTCGCGCCGAGCGCGTTCGACCCGTGTTGCCGGTAGAGAATGCAGGGCGCATCGACGGTCCTGATTTCGCCAAGAAACCCGGCGACAAGCGCGACCCACCAGTCGTGCATCACGCAATCGGGCGGGACCGGATCTGACAGCGCGCGCAGCCGGGCATTGCCCATCATGGCACAGCCGGTGACGAAGTTGCGCATCACCAGGCTCTTGCGCACCGACAGGGCCCCTGCGCCCCTGCGCAATCCACGCACCGTGAACCCTTGCTGCTCCCAGAAGGATGGGTGAAGAACCTCGAGGCTTTCGCCAACGACGGTGAGGTCGCAATGGGTCAGGATCGGCACATCCGATCCGATCTCACGCTCGGCCCGGACCGTCTCTTCGAGCAGGCGCGAGACCTTGTCGGGCAACCAGATGTCATCTTGGTCGCAGAACGCGAAGTAAGGACTGTGTGATGCGCAAAGCAGGCGGGCGAAGTTGCCGCCAGCGCCCAGCCCGCGATCGCCGTCACTCAGGACCTCGATCTCCTGCGGTGTGTCTTCTGCCCATTTCTGAATGAGCTCGAGCGAGCCGTCCGAAGATCCGTCGTCGCGCACAATCAAACGCCAGTCACGGTGGCTCTGGCGCGCAAGAGACTCCAACAGCTCGGGCAGGTACCGCGCCCCGTTGTAGGTGGCCAGAAGAATGTCGACGGTGGCCATCAGGCGACCTCGGGTCTGGTGATGTTTGCGACCGCTACCTGGTCGGTATCGTTGACGATCATCTTTCTCCCGAGCAGATTGCAGTCGA
>DQCI01000245.1:9926-10159 GCA_003545125.1 Paracoccaceae bacterium | reverse complement strand
AAGGCCATCGACGAGGCGGGGGCGGTCATCCACGTCGGCTCGTTCTCGAAGTCGTTGTTTCCGGGGCTGAGGCTCGGCTATGTCGTCGCGGCCGAAGAGTTCGTGCGCGAGGCGCGGGCGTTGCGTGGGCTCTTGCTGCGCCACCCGCCCGGCCACATCCAGCGCACCGCGGCCAATTTCCTGGCGCTCGGCTACTACGACGCGCAGGTCAAACGCATGGCGCGCGCCTACAA
>DQCI01000245.1:9008-9778 GCA_003545125.1 Paracoccaceae bacterium | reverse complement strand
GGTCGTTCTACCGGCTCAGCTATTCCTCGATCCGCTCAAACCAGATCCGCGACGGGATCCGCCTGTTGGCGGCACGCCTGAACCCGTCTGGCCCTATCCCGGGTTGAAAACTGGCCCTATCCCGGGTTTTCTGTTCCCGGATAAGAACGAAGCGAAGCCCGCGCCAGAGCGGGCACAGAATCGCGTCCCATCCTCGGAGAAAACCCATGAAGATGACCACCGAAGAAGCCTTCGTCAAAACCCTGCAGATGCACGGGATCGAACATGCCTTCGGCATCATCGGCTCGGCTTTCATGCCGATCTCCGACCTCTTCCCCAAGGCAGGCATCACCTTCTGGGACTGCGCCCACGAAGGCTCCGGCGGGATGATGGCCGACGGCTACACGCGCGCGTCGGGCAAGATGTCGATGATGATCGCCCAGAACGGGCCCGGCATCACCAATTTCGTCACCGCCGTGAAGACCGCCTACTGGAACCACACCCCGCTGTTGCTGGTCACGCCGCAGGCGGCCAACAAGACGATCGGGCAGGGCGGGTTCCAGGAGGTCGAGCAGATGAAACTGTTCGAGGACATGGTCGCCTACCAGGAAGAGGTGCGCGACCCGTCGCGCATGGCCGAGGTGTTGAACCGGGTGATCATGAACGCCAAGCGCGCCTCGGCACCGGCGCAGATCAACGTGCCGCGCGACTACTTCACCCATGAGATCGACGTCGCGATGCCGGCGGTTGTCGCGTTCGAACGCCCCTCCGGCGGGCGCAAGGCGGTGGCC
>DQCI01000245.1:0-8986 GCA_003545125.1 Paracoccaceae bacterium | reverse complement strand
GCGGGCGTGGTGCTCTCGCACGGCGGGATAGATGCGGCGATGGCGCTGGCCGAGCGGCTCGAAGCGCCGGTCTGCGTCGGCTACCAGCACAACGACGCATTCCCCGGCGCGCACCCCTTGTTCGCCGGGCCGCTCGGCTACAACGGCTCCAAGGCGGCGATGGAGCTCATCAAGAACGCCGACGTGGTGCTGGCGCTCGGCACCCGCCTCAACCCGTTCTCGACCCTTCCGGGCTACGGCATGGAGTATTGGCCGGCGGACGCCAAGATCATCCAGGTCGACATCAACCCCGACCGGATCGGCCTGACCAAGCCGGTCGAGATCGGCATCGTCGGCGACGCGGCGAAGGTCGCCAAGGGCATCCTCGGGCAGCTTGCCGATGGCGCTGGCGATGAGGGCCGCGCGGCCCGACGCGCCCGGATCAGCGAAACCAAGTCGCGCTGGGCCCAGCAGCTCGCGAGCATGGACCACGAGGACGACGATCCCGGCACCAGCTGGAACGAGCGTGCCCGCGCGGCCAAGCCCGACTGGATGAGCCCCCGCATGGCCTGGCGGGCTATCCAGTCCGCCCTGCCGAAAGAGGCGATCATTTCGTCCGACATCGGCAACAATTGCGCCATCGGCAATGCCTACCCCACGTTCGAGGCGGGCCGCAAATACCTCGCGCCCGGCCTGTTCGGCCCCTGCGGCTACGGGCTGCCCTCGATCATCGGCGCCAAGATCGCCTGCCCGGACGTGCCGGTCGTCGGCTTCTCGGGCGACGGTGCCTTCGGCATCGCGGTGACCGAGCTTACCGCCATCGGCCGCAAGGAGTGGCCGGCGATCACCCACATCGTCTTCCGCAATTACCAATGGGGCGCGGAGAAGCGCAATTCGACGCTGTGGTACGACGACAATTTCGTCGGCACCGAGCTCGACGAACAGGTGAGCTACGCCGGGATCGCCAAAGCCTGCGGCCTGCAGGGCGTGGTGGCGCGCACGATGGACGAGCTGACGGCGGCCCTCGACCAGGCGATCAAGGACCAGAAGGCCGGCAAGACCACGCTGATCGAGGCGATGATCAACCAGGAGCTGGGCGACCCCTTCCGCCGCGACGCGATGAAAAAGCCGGTCGCGGTGGCGGGCGTCGACGCGGGCGACATGCGCGGTTAGGCCCGGGCGTTTTTGCGCGGTTCAGCGGTCGCGGCACTGGCCCCTTCCCGATCAGGATTGTACTGATTGGGGGTAAGCGGACAACGCAGGGGTTCGGGTGCCGACGGCGGTCGCGCGCCTGGCGTAAGAGAGGATGCGAGATGATGATGGGCGACCGCAAAACGAAAGAAGCCATTCGATGGGGGATGGTGGGCGGCGGCAAAGGCAGCCAGATCGGCTATATCCACCGCTCGGCGGCGATGCGCGACAGCTATTTCGACCTCGTGGCAGGCGCGTTCGACATCGACCCCGCCCGCGGCGCGGCCTTCGGCGCGGCGCTCGGGCTCGATCCGGCGCGCTGCTACGGCGACTATGCGGCGATGTTCGCGGGTGAGGCCGCGCGCCCGGACGGCATCCGCGCTGTCTCGATCGCCACGCCGAACAACACCCATTACGCGATCACCAAGGCGGCGCTCGAACACGGGCTGCACGTGGTTTGTGAAAAGCCGCTCACCTTCACCACGGCGCAGGCCGAAGAGCTTGAGAAGTTGGCCCGCGACAAGGGCCGCGTTGTCGGCGTCGCCTATGGCTATTCGGGCTTCCCGATGATCGAGCAGGCGCGGCAGATGGTGGCGGCGGGCGCGCTGGGCGTGATCCGGCTTGTGACCCTGCAATTTGCCCACGGGTTCCATTCCGCCGCGGTCGAGGCGAACGATCCGGGCGCCGCCTGGCGGATGAAGCCCGAAACCTCGGGGCCGTCCTACGTATTGGGCGATATCGGCACCCATCCGCTGTACCTCTCGGAGGTGATCTGCCCTGAGCTCAGGATCAAGCGGCTGATGTGCGCGCGCCAGAGCTTCGTCGCCTCGCGCGCGCCGCTTGAAGACAACGCGATGACGCTGATGGAATACGAGAACGGCGCCTTCGGCACGGTCTGGTCCTCGGCAGTCAACGCCGGGTCGACGCACCGTCAGAAAGTGCGGATCACCGGTGAGAATGCGTCGATCGAATGGTGGGACGAACACCCGAACCAGCTTACCTACGAAGTGCAGGGCGAGCCGGTGCGGATCCTCGACCGGGGCATGCCCTATCTCGAAGCGGCGGCACATCAAGAGGACCGGATCGGCGCGGGTCATGCGGAAGGTCTGTTCGAGGCCTGGGCCAACCTCTATGCCCGCTTCGCCCTCGCGATGGAGGCGCGCGACGACGGCGATCCTACCCGTGTCGCGGGCATGTGGTACCCGGACGTGCGCGCGGGCGTCGAGGGTGTGCGCTGGGTCGAAGCCTGCGTGCGCTCTGCTGATGCCGGCGGGGTCTGGCTCGACTACGCCTGACGCCGGCACCGGCACCGGGGCGCGGGCCGGTCTCGACCGCTTCGGCGCTCTCCGCGGCTTGGGTGACGGCCGCGTGCCGTCGCGCTTTGGGCGGGCGGCGCGCAAAGCCCGGGAACAACAGCCTCGCGGGACCGGTGCCGCCGCGGGCCGTCGCGTGACCGGACCGCGCCAGACCGCCCGCCCTGGCTTCAGGCTATGGGCTGCATTTGACTTGCAAAGCCCGCCCGGCTCGCCACAGAGTATCCCCATGTTCGATCTGCAAGTCCCGTTCTTCATTCCGCTCTGGCGCCGCGTGGTCACCGTCGGGCTGACGCTTGGCTGGGCCGGTTTCGAGGTTCTGAACGGCGCGCCGGCCTGGGGGCTCCTGTTCTGTGCGGCCGGGCTCTATTGCGTCTACCAGTTCTTCGTCATCTGGGATCCGAAGGAGGAAGAGGACTGAGCGTGCCCCTGGACGTGCCCCCGGACGCGCCCAAGGACGTACCCCGCCGGAGCCCGGCGCCGGGTTATGCCGCTTGCGGGGCGGCGACAACGCGCGCAGACTCGCCTGAAACCCTGATCCGGAGCTTTCGCGTGCCGCAAACCCCCGCCATGCCGTGGCAACACATTCAACCACCGACCGGTGATCCGGCATGGCGGTGACGCTCAAAGAGGTGGCGGCGCGCGCGGGTGTGTCGCGCTCGGCGGTGTCGCGCACCTTCACGCCAGGCGCATCGGTGTCGCCGAAGACCCGGGCCAAGGTAGAAGCGGCGGCGCGCGACCTCGGCTACCTTCCCAATGCGCTCGCCTCCAGCCTCACCACCGGGCGCACCAAGCTGATCGGCCTGATCTCGAACAATTTTCACAACCCGTTGTTCCTCGAGGTCTTCGATCTCTTCACCCGGGGGCTTCAGGAAAAAGGGCTCCGGCCGCTACTCGTCAACCTGACCGACGAAACCGATCCCGAGGCGCCCTTGCGTTTGCTTCGGCAATACTCCGTGGATGGGGTTGTCGTGGCCTCGTCGACCCTGCCGCCGGGGTTCGCGCGTCGGTTTCGCGAAGCCGACATGCCCGTGGTTCATGCGTTCGGGCGACTTCGCACAGCACCGGCGGTGGACGTGGTCGGGATCGACAACATCGCCTGCGGCCGTATGGCGGCAGAGACGCTGGTCGCGCGTGGGTATCGGCGGGTGGCCTTCATGGGCGGGCCGGAAGAGGCCACCTCGACGCAGGATCGTCTCGAAGGGTTTCGCACTGCCCTCGCCGCGCACACCGATATCGCCGTCAGCCATTCCTTCGCCGCCGCCTATTCCTTCGAGGCGGGGCGGCGCGAGATGCTCAGGCTGGTGGGGGAAGGACCGGCCGCGGTCTATTTCTGTGGCGACGACGTGCTGTCGATCGGTGCGCTGAGTGCGCTTGACGACAGCGGGCTTTCGGTGCCCGGCGATGTCGGTCTGATCGGGCTCAACGACATGGAAATGGCCGGGTGGCAGAACATCGACCTGACGACGATCCGCCAGCCGATCCCCGAGATCGTCAGCGCCTCGATCCGGCTGGTCTGCACGATGCTGGAGGGCGAAGGCCATGTGCCGCAGGCGCACGTGTTTCCCTGCGAGATTATCGAGCGGGGCACGCTCAGGGCGCTGCCATAGGCTGAACAACCTCGACTTCTGGCGGTGCGGCGCGGTCGGGGCGGTCGCGCGGTGAAGGTGCCAGTTTCCTAGGAAACGGGGGTCGGTTTCCTAGGAAACTGGCAGCTCTTCGAGACTAGGAAAAGCACTAAAAAACAGTGATATAGATGCCCGCCGCTCAACGCGGTCCGGCGGCCGGTTAACCTTTCGATGCCGTGTTCAGGCGGCGCGCCCGGTGCCTCGGAACCAACGCCTTCGCGCTCCGCCGCAGCACCCGATCCTCCAAGGGCCAAACCGTCGCCTCAGGCGAAGCCGATCGCTTCGAGGTACTCACGGTTGGCACGGGCGTCGTCGACCGGCGAGACATCGAGCGTCGGGTCGCAATCCTGTTCGATCGTGCACCAGCCTTCATAGCCCGCGTCGAGCAGCACCTGGCGCACGCCCGGGAAATCCACTTCGCCGTCGGCGAGATTGCAGAAGATCCCCTGACCGCAGGCGTCGTAGAATCCGGTGCGGTTGGCGATCGCCGCGGCCTTCACCTTCGCGTCCGTGGATTTGAAGTGGACGTAGGTGATCCGGTCCATGTGCCGCTTCATGAAGGCCACGGGGTCGAAGCCCGCGTAGGTGCAATGCCCGGTGTCGATGCAGAGTTTCAACTCATCCGGGTCGGTCTGCGACAGCATCCGCTCCACTTCCGGCTCGAAATCCATGAACCCGCCGGCATGTGGGTGGAGTTCCGGGATCAGCCCGTAGTCCCCGGCCCCCATCCGCGCCACCGTCATGATCCGGTCGCGGTAAGCCGTCCATTCGGCATCGTCCATCTGTTCCGCCTCGGCTGGTCGCCCGGCGGTGGGCGCGCGGCGCGGCGAGATCGAATCGATCAGCACGAAATGCCGCGCGCCATGGGCTTTCAAGGCTTTGCAGGTGCGCACCGCGCCGTCCATCACCTCGTCCCAGGCGCCCGGATCGTGGAACGGGCGGAACACCACGCCGCCGATCAGCTCAAGACCGAATTCGTCGAGCGCTTCGGCGAGAACCGCCGGATCCTCGGGCATGAACCCGACCGGGCCGAGTTCTATCCCGGTGTAGCCCGCCTCGGCGCAGTCCTTGAGCACTTTGCGCCAGGCCGGGTTGCGCGGATCGTCCGCGAATTCCACGCCCCAGGAACAGGGCGCGTTGCCGATACGGATGGTCATGTTTCCTCCTCAGACCTGGGTGACGGGCGTCCACTGGCCGGACTGCGCCGAGGCGAACACCGCCTCGACCACTTCGGCCACGGCGAGCCCGTCGCGGAATGTGGGCCAGAGCGCCGCGCCGCCCGCGATGGCGGCAAGGAAATCCCTGGCTTCGATGATGATCTGGTCCTGGTAGCCGGTGCCATGGCCGGGGCCGAGGCAGAACGGCTCATAGTCGGGATGCGCCGGGCCGGTCAGGATCTTCTTGAACCCGCGCTCGGCCTCGGGCCCCTCGGCCTTGTAGAGCCAGAGCGCGTTCTGGTCTTCCTGATCGAAACGGATCGCCCCCCTGGAGCCGTGGATCTCGTAGCCGTAGCCCATCTTGCGCCCGGTGGCGGTGCGGCTCGAATAGATGTGGCCGATTACACCGGAGGCAAACCGGCACATGATCTGGGCGTGGTCGTCATTGGTGACCCGGCCGCCGGGCCGCTCTTCGTGCACGCATTCCACCTCGGCCATCACCTGGTCGATCGGCCCCATCAGGGCGAGCGCGGCGTTGATCGGATGCGGCGCGAGATCGCCCATGTTGCCATTGGCGATCCCGTCGCAGCGCCAGGAGAAGGGTTCTTGCGGGTCGGCGAGAAAATCCTCGGTATGCTCGCCGCGAAACCAGGTCACCCGGCCAATCGCGCCGTCCGCGAGCAGCTTGCGGGCGAACTGGCTCGCGGGCGTGCGGATGTAGTTGAAGCCGACCATGTTGACCACGCCGGAGGTCTCGGCGGCCGCCACCATCGCGCGGGCGTCTTTCACCGAGTCGGCGAGCGGCTTTTCGCAGAACACCGGCTTGCCCAACGCAAACGCCGCCTCGGCGATGGCGCGGTGGGTCTCCTGCGGGCTGGCGATGATGATGGCCTCGACGGCGGGGTCATCCACCAGCACCCGCCAATCCGCCGTCGCGCGGGCAAAGCCGAGGGCCACGCGGTGCCGCTCGGCGCTCGCGTCGCTGGTCGCCGCCACCATCTCCAGACGCGGGCGAAGCTTGGTGTCGAACACCGCGCCCACCGCCGACATCGCCACCGCATGGGCCTTGCCCATATAACCGCCGCCGACGATCCCGATGCCGATTTCAGCCATTCCCAACCCCCCGGCGTGCTGCCCACTTTGCAATCGGTTGCAAAGACTGTAACCTCGGCGCGAGAGTCGGGCAACCGCAATCGCCCGACCAGGCCGGCAGGCCGGACAGGAACGGGGAGGAAAGTCATGTCGGACCAGAGTGTGCGCGCCACGACGGCGCAGGCCATCGTGCGCTGGTTGGCCAACCAGTTCATCGAGATCGACGGGGTTGAACACCGGCTGTTCGGCGGCGGGTTCGGCATCTTCGGCCATGGCAACGTGACCTGCCTTGGCGAAGCGCTGAACGACCACCGCGAGGCCTTGCCGCTCTACCGTGGCCAGAACGAACAAAGCATGGGCTTCGCCGCGGCGGCCTACACCAAGACCTGGCTGCGCCAGCGCTTCATGTTCGCCACCGCCAGCGCCGGACCCGGCACCTCGAACCTGCTCACCTCGGCCGCCCTCGCGCATGCCAACCGGCTGCCGGTGCTGTTGCTGTGCGGCGACGGCTTCGTCACCCGCCTGCCGGACCCGATCCTGCAGCAGATGGAAAACTTCCATGACCCGGCCTTCGGCGTGACGGATGCGTTCAAGCCGGTCTCGCGCTACTGGGAGCGGATCGTCCACCCGGCGGCAGTCCTGCACGCGCTGCCCGCAGCCATCGCCACCATGCTCGACCCGGCTGATTGCGGGCCCGCCTTCATCGCCCTGCCGCAGGACGTACAGGGCTGGGCCTACGACTACCCGGCGGCGTTCTTCGACAAGACCGTGCACCGGATCCGCCGGCAAAGCGCCGACATGGCCGAGATCGCCGCGGCAGCGGCGGCGCTGCGGGCGGGCGAACGGCCGATGATCATCGCTGGCGGCGGGGTGCAGTATTCGAAAGCGGCCAAGGAGCTTGCCGCCTTTGCCGAGGCGTTCCGGATCCCGGTGGTCGAGACCATCGCGGGCCGCGCCAACCTGCGGGCCGATCACGCGCTCAACATCGGACCCGTTGGCATCACCGGTTCGAACAGCGCCAATACGATCGCCGAGAAGGCGGACGTGATCGTCGCTGTCGGCACGCGGCTTCAGGACTTCACCACCGGCGCCTGGACGGCGTTCGACAAATCGGCCCGGATCGTGGCCGTCAACGTCGGCCGCCAGGACGCGGGCAAACACCGCTCGCTCGCGGTGGTCGGCGATGCGAAGCTGGCGCTGGGCCAGCTTGGCGAGGCGCTGGCAGGCTACGCCGCCCCAGAGCCCTGGCTCGCCTCCGCGCAAGCCGAGCGCAAGGCGTGGGACACTTACGTCGCCGAGAACGTGGCGCCCGGCGACAACCGGCCCAATTCCTACGCCCAGGCGATCGGTGTGGTGAACGATCTGTGCGACAAGCGCGACCGGATCGTCACGGCCGCGGGCGGGCTTCCGGCCGAAATCACCGCCAACTGGCGCACGCTGGATATCGGAACGGTCGATGTGGAGTTCGGCTATTCCTGCATGGGCTACGAGATCGCCGGCGCCTGGGGTGCGCGGATTGCGCAAGAGGAGATGGAGCCGGGGCAGGACACCATCTGCTTTGTCGGCGACGGCTCCTACCTCATGCTGAACTCGGATATCTACTCCTCCGTTCTGACAAGGAAAAAGCTCATCGTTCTGGTGCTCGACAACGGTGGCCATGCGGTTATCAACAAGCTCCAGGGCAACACCGGCAACGACAGTTTCAACACGCTCATCGAGGATTGTCCGACCATCCCCGAGCCGTTCGGGGTGGATTTCGAGGCCCATGCAAGGTCGATGGGCGCCGAGGTCGAGACGGTCGCCAACCCGGCCGAACTGGCCGAGGCGTTCGTGCGGGCCAAGGCCGCTGACCGAACTTATGTGATCGTGATGCCGGTCGATCCGCGGATCGGCTGGACCGACGAGGGCCATGCCTGGTGGGAGATCGGCACGCCGGAGGTGACGCAAAACGAAAGCGTCCTCAAGGCGCATCGAGACTGGGAAGCGGGCCGCACGCGCCAGCGGAAAGGCGTGTGATGGGCACCGAAGGGATCGCGCACAAACGCTTCCTCGTGCTCGGGCGAGTGGGGATGGATCTCACCGCCGAGCCCATCGGCGCGGCGGTGCCCGAGGCGGGCGGCATGATGGTGTCGATGGGCGGCTCCAGCGCCAATATCGCCGCGGGGCTGGTCAAGCTCGGCTGCGCGGCATCGCTGGTCACCTGCGTCTCGGACGATGCGATCGGGCAATACTGCCTCAACCAGCTCGACGCTTACGGGATCGGGCGGACCTATGTGCGGGCGATCAAGGGCGAGGAACGCACCTCGCTGGCCGTGGTCGATGCGCGCATCGAAGGCCACAACACGGTGATCTACCGCAACAACGCGGCCGATTTCCAGATGAGCGAACGGGATGTCGAGGCGGTCGACTACGCGGGTTTCGGCGCGCTCATCACCACCGGCACGGTGTTCGCCGCCGAACCCTCGCGGTCCGCCGCTTTGCGGGCGCTGGAGCTTGCGAAGGCCGCCGGGCTCTCGGTGATCTTCGATGTCGACTACCGGCCTTACAGCTGGCCGTCCGCGCAGGTCGCCTCGGATGTGCTCTCGCGCGCGGCCGCGCTTTCGGACGTGATCGTCGGCAATGACGA
>DQCI01000114.1 GCA_003545125.1 Paracoccaceae bacterium | reverse complement strand
GTAGCTGTCCACCCGTGCGTCTCCCACCACCTCGTCGACAACGATCGTGGTAAGCGCCCAGTCGCCGCCGACGGCAAAGCAGCCGTCGTAGTAGAACCCGGATCCGCGTTCCAGGGCCACGTACCAGATGTCCACCGCCGACTGATCGAGGGAGAGCGGGCGGCCCGCGAGCACGTCTATCGCGGTCGAGGCCGGGGCATCGGCCAGCGCGTCGAGGAGGCCGCCGACAAAGGACGCTCTGGCATCGAGCAAAGCGCGGCGGAAGGCCTCGGTCGTTTCCAGCCGCTCGGCACGGTCCGAAACCCGGCCGGCCTGTTCGAGCATGCGCAGCTCTCGCAGCATTTCGCCCAGGCTGTGGCGGCAGACGTTCACCGCCCACCCTGCGGGCGGCCGGATCTCGTCCACCGTCAGCGTCACGCCCAGCCCGAGGATTTCCCTGGCCGTATCGACATATTCCATCGCCTCCGGTGGGGTATTGAACAGGCTTTGCACGAGGCCGTCATCCTCGACCCCCATCCGGATCGCATAATCGCGGATCACCGCGTTGGTCACCCGCGCGAGCTCCAGCGTTTCATTGGCGGCGGCCACCGTCCCCTCGGCAACCGCGAACCCGTGGAAGCCGAGACGCCCACCGGGTTGCAGCAACCGTTCGGTTGCGAGAGACACGGCGTAGGCCGCGGCGCCGCCCAGATAGGCCACGGCACAGGCGCTCTCGCAGACGTGGCCGTTCAGCACCACCGTGGTGACAACCTGCGCCCGGAACGCCTCGCCGAGCCGCACCCCTTCGGGCAGGCTGCCGCCGGGGGAATCGAGCGCGATCCCCCATTGCACCCCGGCGTCGTGATCGGTGGGGGGAAGCTCCGCCATGAAAGCCTCGAACACCTGGCTATCGCCGGGCATGATCGGTCCGCTGGCCAGGATCATGTGGCTGGGCCGCATGCCGCTTCCGGGCAGATCGACGGGGTCGATCAGCGTGAAGGTCATCGCGTGCACGGGCGAGACGAGACAGGCTGCCGCGAGCAGTCGCGTGCACAGACGGATGAAGGGGTGGGAGAGCATTTCGCGCGACCGTTCTCAAGGGTCCGCCGGGAGCGCCGACCCCCGTCGGCAGGCGGGCTGTGGCAAGAGGATGTCGCCCGGGGATATCGCTGTCAACGCCGCCCGGGGCCCGGCCGCCGGGGCGGGACAACGTGTCGCTAGTCGAGGTCCGGTTTCAACAGCACAAGGCGCGACTTCGAGGCGAACTCCCGGCGCCAGAGCACCACGCAGGTGACCAGCGTGGCCAGCACCAGCGGCAGGGCGCCGGCGAGCCAGGCGAGCGCGGCCATGGCGAAATAGACCGCGCGCAGGCCGCGGTTGAAGCTGCGCGCCGCGGTGATGTTGATCTCCGCCGCCTTGGCGGCGCGCGGCAGGGCCGCCGGGTCGCCCGGGTCGTTCGGCACCGAGGCCATGACCACCGCGCAATAGCCGAACAACCGGTGCGACCAGACGAAGGCAAGGAAGGCACTGACGAGAAGCAGGAGCGACAGCGTCAGCTTGATCCGCCAGACGAACTCCGGCACCTGCGCCCCGCCGAAATCGGGCAACAGCCCTGAAAGCCGTGTCGGGTCGCCCATCAGCGCGAGCCCGCCGCCAATGGCGATCATCACCGCGGAGGCGAAGAAACTTGTGCCCTCGCGCAAGGTGGCGAGCACCTGGCTGTCGAATACTCGGGGCTCGCGGGTGACCATCTGCATCATCCACTCGCGCCGGTAACCCGCAACGATGCGCCCCACCGAGGGCCGCCCCGCCCCGGGGTGCTCGATCCACCAGCCGATCCCCAGCCAGGCGGCGAGCAGAGCGGCGGCGGCGGCGGCGTCGATGGGCGAGAACGGCGTGAAGAGCATGGCGGAATTCATGCGCGGAGTTGGCCGGATAACGCGGTCGGTTGCAAGGGGCGAACCGGGCGCGCGCCCGGTTGAACGCCGCGCGCGCGGCGTTGCGCCCGGCTGAACTGTTGCGGTTCACCCTTACCGGTCGACCGGCACCAGCGCCTCGCCCCAGCCGTCCACGTTGCACCGCGCCCGCACCGAGACCGGGCCGTCCGGCAGGGGTGCGTCGAGCCGCAGGCTGCGGGTGAAGGGCTGTTCGTTCACATGCGGATGGGCAAGGACGCGCAGGCCAAGCGACCTGCCGTCTCCGGTCACGACCTCCCAGCCATCGGCGTAGTGGTCCCAGCCGGTGTCGGGATGGGCGAGGGTGACATGGATCGTCTGGCCCTCGGCCCGGGCAGCGACGATTTCGGGGGCGTCGGCGCGCGCCGGCAGCGGCAGGGCCGGCAGGGTCAGGAGCAGGAGCAGGAGGGCGTACATATGTTTCATGGCCGAGACCCTGCCCCATAGCGCCGCGTGACGCGAGCCCCGGTTGCCCCGGCTGGCGCAACCGTGAAGCCCCGTCAGCCGAGCGTGACGTCGAGAAACATCATCAGGATCAGCCCGAACAGCAGCCCGGCGGTGGCGCGGTCCTGATGGCCGTTGCGGTGCGTTTCGGGCACGATCTCGTGACTGATGATGTACAGCATCGCCCCGGCGGCGAAGGTCAGCCCCCAGGGCAGGAGCTGGCCCGAAACCGTCACTGCCGCCGCGCCGAGGAACCCGCCAACCACCTCGACGAGGCCGGTGGCGGCGGTCACCAGGAACGCCTTGAGCCTGGAATAGCCGAGCCCGATCATCGACACCGCCACCGCGAGCCCCTCGGGGATGTCCTGGATCGAGATCCCGGTCATCACCGAGATCCCCTTGGCCGTGTCGCCGCCAAAGGCCACGCCGATCGACAGCCCTTCGGGGAAGTTGTGAATGGTGATGGCGATCACGAACAGCCATATCCGGGCGATGTGGCCCGCCTCCGCGCCCTCGCGCCCGGTCTTGAAATGCTCGTGCGGCAGCACCTTGTCGAGCGACCAGACGAACAGCGCCCCGAGCGCGATCCCGAGCCCGGCAACGCCGGCGGCCAGCACCAGCGAGCCGTAGAGATCTTCCGCCACCTCGATCCCGGGCAGGATCAGCGAGAAATAGGCGGCCGACAGCATCACGCCCGCGGCGAAACCGAGCAGCGTGTCGGCCATGCGCTGGCTCATCGAGCGGCCGAACATCGCAGGCAAGGCGCCGGCCGCCGTGGCGACGGCGGCGACCAGCCCGCCCAGCGTTCCCATCAGGATCGGTGACATGATGTTACCCCAAGTTTCGGCGCGACGCTGGCCGAAACCCTTGGCAAGCTCAAGCCCAAGCCGCTTGCACGGGCTGCGACAGCTTGGCACAACCAGCCAAAGGGAGGCGCCCATGCCCGTGATCACCACCATCGACGATCTTCACCGCATCTACCGCCGCCGCGCGCCGAAGATGTTCTACGATTATTGCGAGACGCGCAGCTGGACCGAACAGACCTTTCGCGAGAACACGTCCGATTTCGCCGAGATGC
>DQCI01000011.1:2047-6383 GCA_003545125.1 Paracoccaceae bacterium | reverse complement strand
CCGCCAGCAGCTCTTCCATGAACACGGAAAACAGCTGCGCGCGCCCATCGACCCCGGCTTTCGAATAAACCGAGGTGCATTGTGCGCGCACCGTGCCGGGTGCGGTGCCGCGTAAGGAGGCGATGGTGTCGTTGTCGATGCCCTTCAGCACCATCAGCGCCACGTCGCGCTCCGCCGGGGTGAGGCCCCATTCGGTGAAAAAGACGTCGATCACCTCGGCCATCTCGCCCTGGGCGGCGCGCATCGAGCGGTCGAGGGTGGCGAGGCGGGTCATCACCCGTCTCAGTTCGACCATCAGGAAGATGACACCGCCCCCGAGCGCGCCCGTGGCCACCAGTTCGAGCCACATGTGGATATCGTCGAGCTTGCCGTCATGGATGAGGTCGGCCACGACGTCGGCGAGGAAGAACACCGCCGTGACCGCCTGAAGCACGATCACGGCGGCGAGCAGGAAGGCGCGCCGCTCGTCGGTTTTCGAACCCATCTTCGGCGCCGTCATTCGGCCTCCTCGCCGGCGGCCACAGACTTGCGCCCATCGACCATCCCGCGCACCAGGTTGACCCGGGTCACGAGGCTGTCGACGACGACACCCGCGAGGTGCAGGCCGACCGACATCATCAGCCAGACGAACAGCCCCTCATGCAGCTCCTCGACCCACTCCATCCCGAAATATGCGCGGGCCCCCATCATGTAGCCTGTCACTCCCATGCCGATCAGTGTGGCCCACAGGTTGTAGACCATCAAGGCGCCCGCGGGATTGTGCGACAAATGCACCTTGCGGCGCCCGCGGATCAATCCGGAAATGTGCCGCAGGGCCGCGACCGGGTTGGGGGGGAAAGCCGAAAACCGGGCGTGATGGGTGCCGATCACGCCCCAGACGAGCCGCGTTGCGACCAGACCGACCGCGATGTAGCCGATAAGCTCATGGGCAGAGCTTTCCTCCTCGATGACAGTGGCATTCAGCAGCACAGCACCGGCGACGCCCCAATGGACGAGGCGCACCAGCGGGTCCCAGACCAGGATGCTGCGGCGGTCGGCCGGGGCCGGCGCATCCGCGCCACCCCCGGTCTCGGTGATCGCCTCACGCCTCATCGGAGATCCTTGTCACTTCGCCGGTGGTCGGGTCGGCGTAGATCTCGGCCATCGTGTCGCCCATCATGGCGTAGGCTTCGATCATACCGTCCTCGGCGTCGAGCTTGCGCACTTCCCAGCCCATTTCCGTGAGGGCGGCGGTGATAGCCTGTTCGGTGGTGCCGAGCCGGGTGCCGATCGCGAGTTCGGCGGCGAAGGCCGGGGCGGTGGTGAGCGCGAGGGCGGTCGCAATCAGAAGTTTGCGCATGTGTTCTCCGTTCGGGTGTGTCTTGCAGTGTCGGGTGTGCCGTCGTCAGGTCCGACAACTCACCCGCCGGTGACCGAGACATCGCCGTCCTGCGCCCGCCGCGCCATTGACCGGCGGTTTATCGCGGCGCGCCTAAGCGCGGGCTTAGCGCGGCATCGCCGGGGTTTGCCGCAGACCGGCGCCCCCGCCCGCGCAGAATGGTTTTTTTGCAAATACATGCGGGCGCACGCCCGCGCGGAGCGGCGCTGGCGGCGCAGGCTGGGCGCAACGCCGGGGCCGGGCAACGCGGGGGTCGGATCGCGCGGGGGCCGGATCGCGCGGGGAGGGATGGCTGTGACGCATTGTGCACCGCGGTGGCACGGCCCGCCCTGCCCCGTTCTCGCTGTGTCACATCGCATCGGCGCGACGGGCGGACGGGTGGGGTTCACCCCCGCTGGAGCTTCACCGCCTCGGTCCGGGCCAGGCGCACCATGTGGGCGACATAGGGTTTGACCGCGTCCTCTTCGCGCACGGCCGCGTACATCCGCTTGGTGAGCCCCGCTTCGGTGATCGGCTTCACCACGTAGTCGGGGCGGGCATGAAGATCGCGCAGCACCCAGTCGGGCAGCACCGCCACACCGCGCCCGGCAGCGACCAGCATCAAGATCACCTCGGTGAGTTCAACGCTGCGCATATGGCGGGGTTCGACCCGGGCCGGCGTGAGCAGCCCGGTGAAGACATCGAGCTTGGCGCGCGCCACCGGGTAGTGCAACAGGGTTTCCTCAACGAAGTCTTCCGCCCCGATCCAGTCCCTTTGCGCGAGCGGATGGCCGCGCGCGCAGATGAACATCGGCTGGTAGTCGAACAGCGGCTGGAACGTGGTGCCGGGCAGCTCCACCGGGTCGGAGGAGACGACGAAATCGACCTCCTCGCGCCTCAGCGCCTCGATCGCATCGAAGGCCAGGCGCATGCGGATATCGACATCCACGTCCGGCCAGGCGGCACGGAACTGTTCGAGCACCGGGAACAGCCAGTCGAAACAGGCGTGGCATTCGATGGCGATGTGCAACCGGCCCGACCGGCCGGATTTGAGGCTGCGAAACTCCTCCTCGACTGCGGCGACCTCCGGCAACACCCGTTCGGCGAGGCGCAGCAGCCTGAGACCGGCGGGCGAGAGCTTCATCGGCTTGGTGCGGCGGTGGAACAGCACCATACCCACCTGCTCCTCCAACGCTTTTACCTGATGTGACAGCGCGGACTGGGTGATGTGCAGGATGTCGGCGGCGCGTGCGAGCCCGCCGGCCTCGTGAATGGCGCGGATGGTGCGCAGATGCCGGAATTCGATATACATGAGGCGCCTTCATGATCTTTGTGAGAAGTATGAATTTGTCTCACGTGCACTGTGCGGATACAAGAGGTCAAATCCAAAAGCGAGTGACGCCCATGTCTTCCCTCAAGTCGGCCCCCCGCCTGTCTTTCGAATTCTTCCCACCCAACGACATCGCCGGCGCCTTCCGGCTGTCGGACACGGTGCGCGCGCTTGCGCCGCTCGATCCCAGCTTTGTCTCAGTGACCTACGGCGCGGGCGGCACCACCCGCACACTCACCCATGACGCGGTGACAACGATCGGCAGCCGCTACGGGCTCAACGTGGCGGCGCATCTGACCTGCGTCGACGCGAGCCGGGAAGAGACGCTGGCGATCGCCGAAAGCTACGCCGCGGCCGGTGTCACCGAGATCGTGGCGCTCCGGGGCGATCCGCCGAAGGGCCAGGGCGGTTTCTGCGCGCACCCGCAAGGCTTCAAGGACACGGTCGAGCTGATCGAGGCTCTGGCGGGGATGGGCAAGTTCAACATCCGGGTCGGCGCCTATCCCGACCCGCATCCGGAAGCGGCGGGTCCCGGGGCGGATGTCGACTGGCTGAAGCGCAAGATCGACGCCGGCGCCACCTCTGCGATCACCCAGTTCTTCTTCGAGCCGGAGACCTATTTCCGGTTCCGCGACGCCTGCGAAAAGGCGGGGATCGACGCGCCCATCATCCCGGGCATCCTGCCGATCGAACGCTGGGCCGGGGTGAAGAAATTCGCCACCCGCTGCGGCGCACGCGTGCCCGGCTGGATCGACGAGGCCTTCGACAAGGCCACGCGCGACGGGCGCGAAGACCTGCTCTCGGTCGCGCTCGCCACCGAGCTTTGCGCCGATCTCATCGATGGCGGGGTCGAAGACCTGCATTTCTACACGATGAACAAACCTGCGTTGACCCAGGACATCGCGCGCGCGCTTGGGGTCACCCCGCGGGTGGAGCTGCGCGACGTCGCCTGATTGCGCCGGGCTGGACCGTCCAGCCGCGCGCCCGGCTGACATCCGGGGCGTTTGCAGCGCCGGGGTTTCGCGCCGGCGCACGTCGGAGCGGCGTGGGGCCCGTCAAGATAATTTGAGGCCAGAGACGATACCGGCGCGGCCCCACGGCAGAGCCGGTGCCGAAAACGTGGAAGCCTGTCAGGTGTCCGGCTGATCGAGCTCCCACCCATTAAGCATGAAGGGGCCGGCGTTCTGCGCGCCCGGCACGGAGGCGAAACAGGCGTTGCCGCCTGTGTTGTCGGTGTCGGTTCCGAGCCAGGCACAGTCGCAGCCCCGGGCCCGGGCGGCCTCGACGAGACGGGCGACGAGCGCGCGGCCAACACCCTTGCGCCGAAAGCGCTCCAGCACCTCGACCTCGTTGATGAAGAGCTGCGGCGCCTTGTCGGGATGGAGCAGGAGGCTCGCAGAGGCAAACCCGACGGGCTGACCCGCCGCCGCGGCAAACCACAGCAGGTGGTTCGGATCGTCGAGAAATGCCTTGAGGCTGTCGGGGCGGAGCGGATTGTCGAACAGCGCATCGGCCCCGTCCGTGAGCGCCGCCGCGGTCTCGGCGGTCAATTCGACAAAGCGGATGTCCGGTGCTGCCATGATAAACCTCCCGGTCGCCGACTGTAATGTGGCCCGCAGTCCGGCCAAGCTCTGCGGTCCGCTTCCCCC
>DQCI01000011.1:0-1917 GCA_003545125.1 Paracoccaceae bacterium | reverse complement strand
TGCTCGCCTATACACCCTGCGACCCATTCGAGACACCATCACCGGAGCCCCCGCCATGGCCATGGAAAAGACCTTCGACGCCGCCGCCGCCGAGCCGCGGATTTCGAAAAAATGGGACGCGGCACACGCGTTCCGCGCGGGCGCCAATGCCAAGCCCGGGGCCGAGAGCTTCACGGTGATGATCCCGCCGCCGAACGTCACCGGCGCATTGCACGTTGGCCACGCCTTCAACAACACGCTCCAGGACATTCTCGTCCGTTGGCACCGGATGCGCGGGTTCGACACGCTGTGGCAGCCGGGGCAGGACCATGCCGGCATCGCAACCCAGCTCCAGGTCGAAAAGATGCTGGCCAACACCCAGCAGCCGTCGCGGCGCGAGCTCGGGCGCGAGGCGTTTCTCGCCAAGGTCTGGGAGTGGAAGGCCGAGTACGGCGGCACCATCGTCGAACAGCTCAAGCGCCTCGGCGCGTCGTGCGATTGGGACCGCAATGCCTTCACCATGGCCGGCGCGCCGGGCGATCCGCGCAAAGGCCACGAGAACAGCCCGAACTTCCACGACGCTGTCATCAAGGTCTTCATCGAGATGTACCAAAAGGGCCTGATCTATCGCGGCAAGCGGCTGGTCAACTGGGACCCGCATTTCGAGACCGCGATCTCCGACCTCGAAGTGGAGAACATCGAGGTCCAGGGCCACATGTGGCACTTCAAATACCCGCTCGCGGGTGGCGAGACCTACACCTATGTCGAGAAGGACGAGGACGGCACAGTCGTGTTCGAAGAGGAGCGCGACTACATCTCCATCGCCACCACGCGGCCGGAGACCATGCTTGGCGACGGCGCGGTGGCGGTCCACCCGTCCGACGAACGCTACGCGCAGATCGTCGGCAAGCTTTGCCAAATCCCGGTGGGGCCGAAAGAGCACCGCCGGTTCATCCCGATCATCACCGACGACTACCCCGACCCCGCCTTCGGCTCGGGCGCGGTGAAGATCACCGGCGCGCATGATTTCAACGACTACGCGGTGGCCTCACGAAACCACATCCCGATGTATCGCCTCATGGACACCGGCGGCAACATGCGCGACGACGGGCTGCCCTACGGGATATGCGCCAACCGCGCGCAGGAGATCGCTGCGGGCGCCGCCTTCACCGGGGCGGAAGTCGACACGCTCAACCTGGTGCCCGACGATCTGCGCGGGCTCGACCGGTTCGAGGCGCGGGCGCGGGTGGTCGAACAGATTACCGCCGAAGGGCTCGCGGTGACCCACAGGGTCACCAAGGTCGATCCCGAGACCGGCGAAGAACGCCAGGTCGATGAGCCTTTCGTCGAAGCGAAGCCGATCATGCAGCCGTTCGGCGACCGCTCAAAGGTTGTCGTCGAGCCGATGCTGACCGACCAGTGGTTCGTCGATGCCGAGAAGGTCGTGGGGCCCGCGCTCGACGCGGTGCGCGACGGGCGCACCAAGATCATCCCCGAAGCGGGCGAGAAGACCTATTACCACTGGCTCGAGAACATCGAGCCCTGGTGCATTTCGCGCCAGCTCTGGTGGGGCCACCAGATCCCGGTCTGGTACGGGCTCGACCTCGGCACCGACAAGCGGATCGACAAGGGTGGCGAGATCGACCATCTCGACATGATGCGCCTCTTGATCGACGGGATCGTCCACATGGGCGAGGTTCATCATTGCGGGGCCACCTTCGACGAGGTGAAGGACCGCTTCCTCGACGACAATGCCGACACGCCCACCGCCATTGCCCATGCGCGGGTTGTCGAAGTGGCCGACAAGAGGGCGGCCGAGGAGACGCTGGCCGAAACCCTGGCGCAATATGTGATCGACCAGGACCCGACGAAGCTCGTCTATCCCGTCTGGCGCGATCCGGACGTGCTCGACACCTGGTTCTCGTCCGGCCTCTGGCC
>DQCI01000135.1:5611-7466 GCA_003545125.1 Paracoccaceae bacterium | reverse complement strand
TATGTCGGGCTCGGTGTGCTGTGGATCCTGCCGTTCAAGCGGCTGTTTCTCGGCATCGCGCGGCCCGATCCAGACGCGGTGGCCGCGCCCGGGGAAGCCGGGGCAGCCGGACCCGAGGTGGCCCGAGACGGGACCGGAAACGAAAAGCCGCGGTAGGCCGCGCAGCCGGAACCGAAGCGGCCGGAAAAGAACAGCCATACTACCTGCCGGGATGTGACAGGTACCGCAGCCGGAGCGGGAGCCGGAAACGAAAAGGCGTCGCGGTCGGTGGGGCAGTCGGAACCGAAGCGGCAAGAAACGAAAAGGCGCCGCGGTCGGCGGCGCCTCGTGTTCGTTTCGTCGCGATCGCTTCAGGCGCCGCCGTCGTAGAACCGGCTGGCCTCCGTCAGGGCGAAGACGCCGCGGCGGATCTTGGTCAGCTTGCCCTCGCCCAGGAGCTTGTCGAACGCGACCAGCGCGCTCTCGCGCGACGTCGAATCGCTGCTTTGCAGGACGAGCTGCAAGAGTTCCGGGCGATTGATCGTGGCGCGGCCCACCTCTTGCGTGATGTAGGCGACGCCGGCCTCGACCAGGGTCTCGTCATCGTCAATGTCGATGCCGTCGAGGCCCCCGAGATAAGCTTCGAAACCGGGGACCAGCAGCGCAACCGATTCGCGCAACGACAGGTCTTCGTCCTCGTCGTGGTCGGCCTGCGGCTGGGCCGCGACGGCGAGGTTTGACTTGACCACGCGGCGCGGGCGCACGGGGCGCGACGGTTTGGCCAGATCCGCCGAATGGTCCGCCTCGGCGCCGGTTTCATCGATGCGCTGTTCGGACACCAGAACCAGCGGCGCAAGGCGGCGCGGCGTCCGTTCGCCGTCCGTCTCGGCCGGGCGGCGCGGGCGCACGACGCGGGCGAGATCGCGGCGGTATTCGTCCTGCGAGTCTTCGTCCTCCTTGCCCTTGCCGGCAACCGCGCGGTCGGCACGGGTGACCTGCACCGCGCGCTTGAGGTGCTGGATCGCCGAACGCCGGCGCGACGATTCTCCGCTTTCGAGCTGGGTGTTCGTCTTTTCCAGGATCCGGTCGATCGCGACATCGGTGTCGGTCATGTCGTTGTCGTCGAACGCGGTGCGCGAGGGGGCGCGGCGCGGCGCGATCTGGTCGTCGGGCGTCTCTTCTGGCGTCAGCGACAGCGGCTCGCGGGCATCGTCCCCGGTATCGCCATCGTCGGCCTCGCCGGAGTCTTCGGCGGTCCGCATCCCCTGCGCTTCGCGCTCGACTTCGGCGAGCTCGGCGGCGAGGTCGGCCTCGTCTTCCGGCGAAAGCGAGCTGTCGCCCGGCACGGTAAATTCGGCGCCCGTCTCTTCGCCGCCTGCGGCGGCGTCATCGGCGTGGTCGGCGGCGTGGTCGGCGGCGAGGATGAGCGGCTCTTCGGTGGCATCGGTGTCGGTCGGTTCTTGCGCCGGTTCGGACGTTGCGGCGTCTGAGCTACGGTCGGCGGCGAGCCCGCTGTCCTCGTCCTCTTCGAAGTCGTCTTCATCGACCGGCCGGTGCACGAGGGAACCGAGCAGCGAGCTGATCGTCGCGGCGTCGATGTCCTGGTCGTCTTCGTCTTCGCCGGCGGTGTCTTCGGGCCGGAAGATCTCCGCGTCCTCGGCCTCGTCCTCATCCATGTCGAGGGCCGGGGCGGCCTCGTCGCTCTGGGCGCGGACCAGATCGGCGATCATGTCGGGCTCGTCCTCGACCTCGGCGATGATCGCCTCCTCGAGCACGTCTTCGTAGTCGCCCTCCGACGCCGCGTCGGCGAAGAAGGCGGCGACCGAATCATCGGTCTGGACAAAACCGCCCTCGACGGCGGCCGTATCGTCGACTG
>DQCI01000135.1:2231-5529 GCA_003545125.1 Paracoccaceae bacterium | reverse complement strand
TCGGCCTTCCAGGCGGCTTCCTCTTCGTCGGCCTTCAGGGCCGCGTCCGCTTCGGCCCGGCGCACTGTCTCTTGCGCCGCTTCCTCGGCGCGGCGGGCGGCCGCGGTCGCGTCTTCTTCGGCGCGGCGGGCGGCCTCTTCGGCCTCCGCTTCGCGCGCGGCTTCCTCGGCCTCGGCCTTCCAGGCGGCTTCTTCAGCGGCCCTTTGCGCGGCCATTTCTTCCGCGGCCCTGGCTTCTTCGGCCCTTTCTTCCTCGGCTTTTTCTTCCTCAGCCCGGCGTGCGGCCTCGGCTTCGGCGATGCGAGAGGCTTCTTCGGCTTCGGCGATACGGGCGGCTTCTTCGGCCGCGGCCTCGCGGGCGACCTCCTCGGCCTCGGCTTGGCGGGCCTCTTCCTCGGCGGCCTTGCGGGAGTCTTCCTCGGCCTTGCGGGCCGCTTCCTCTTCGGCGGCGCGGCGGCGGGCGTCGCCTTCGGCAGCCTGTCGGGCGACCTCCTCTTCGGCGGCGGACCAGGCGTCGGCGTCGGTGGTGTCCTGGGTGTCTTGCGCGGGGGTGTCTTGCGCGGGCGCGGCGGCACCTTGATCGGAAGGCGCGACCGGCAGGAGCGCGGGCGCCCCATCGGCCTGGCGCAGCACCACGCCGTTGCCGTTCGGGCTCACGCGTGCCTCGACCCGGCGCTGAACCTCGCGTTCGGCGATCCGGTGCAGGGCCTCGGCGTCCGGGGTCGGTGGTTCGGCCCCGAAATAGCGGTCATCGGCCGCGAGATCGCGGAAGTATTCGGCGATCGATGTCATCGTGGAAAACGGATCGTCGAAGCCTTCCAGCGTGCAGCTGAAAGTGCCGTAGGATACCGTCAAGATCCGGTTCATATTCACCATGCCTCGTCGCCTTCTCCCCCGATCCAGCAACAATGTGTTTATCATGACCCCCACCACAAATTTGCACAAAACCGCGAAAAGTCGGGTGTATTTCAGTGGCGGGATTAAGGAACGTTTCCAATCTGGATACAGTTAGGCATATGGAACAGAGATTTACACCCTTTTTGGACGCCGTAACCCTGTTGGGCGGAGGCGAGCTCGCGGCGCAGACCGTTTCCGAACTTTTGACATTGGCGCCGAATCTGGTGGCCTGCGACGGCGCCGCGGCGCGGGCGCTGGCGCTCGGGCACGTGCCGAAACGGGTGATCGGGGACCTCGATTCGCTGGACCCGGAGACCCGCGCGGCGCTCGATCCGGACACCGTTTTCGTGATGGCCGAGCAGGAGAACACGGATTTCGACAAGGCGTTGCGGACAACCGAGGCGCCGTTGATCCTCGGGGCCGGTTTCATGGGCGGCCGGCTCGACCACGAGCTTGCCTGCTACAACGCGCTGGTGCGCCGGCCGGACAAGCGCTGTATCTTGGTCGGCGTAAGCGACATCTGTTTCCATGCGCCCGGCCCGGTGGCGCTGGACCTCGCGCCGGGCACGCGGGTGTCGTTGTTTCCGATGGCGGCGGTGGCGGTGAGCGCGACCGGCCTCGAATGGCCGCTCGACCGGCTCGCGCTGGCGCCCTGGGGGCGGGTAGGGACCTCGAACCGGGCCACGGCCGCGCGGGTGGAGATATCACCGGCGGGGGTCGGGCTCCTGGTGATCCTGCCGCGCGCGGCGCTCGGGGCGGCGATTGCGGCGCTGGGGTGAGGCGGTGCGCAAGCGGTTTCGAAACCGCTTGGAAGCCGCTTGGAAGCGGCTTTGCCCCCCGCTCAGCAGTTCGGGACGGAGACGGCGAGGCCACCGAGTGCGGTCTCTTTATATTTCTCGCTCATGTCGCGGCCCGTGGTCGACATCGCGCTGACGCAGGCGTCGAGCGAGACGAAATGGGTGCCGTCGCCCCTGAGCGCCAGCGCCGCCGCCGAGACCGCCTTGATTGCGCCGAGCCCGTTACGTTCGATACAGGGAACCTGCACCAGCCCTTTCACCGGGTCGCAGGTCATGCCGAGATGATGTTCGAGCGCGATCTCGGCGGCGTTTTCGACCTGTTCGGGGGCGCCGCCCAGGACCGCGGCGAGGCCCGCGGCGGCCATCGCGGCGGCCGAGCCGACTTCGGCCTGGCAGCCAAGCTCGGCGCCCGAGATCGAGGCGTTGTGCTTGATGATCCCGCCGATCGCAGCGGCGGTAAACAGAAAGTCGGGGATTCTCGCGGATGTGGCCCCGGGCACAAAATCCAGCCAGTAGCGGATGACGGCGGGCACCACCCCGGCGGCGCCGTTGGTCGGCGCGGTGACGACCTGTCCGCCGGCGGCGTTTTCCTCATTCACCGCCATCGCGTAGACCGACATGTATTCATTGGCGATATGCGGCGCGGCGATGTTGAGCCCCGCCTCTTCTTTGAGGCGGGCGTGGATCGCGCCGGCGCGGCGCTTCACCCCGAGCCCGCCTGGCAGGATGCCGGTGCCCTCGAGGCCACGGTCGATGCAGGCGTTCATCGCGCCCCAGGTGCGCGCGACCCCGTCGGCGATCTCGGCCTCGGTCCGGTGGATACGCTCGTTGGCGCGTTTCATCTCGGCGATGCTCTTGCCGCTTTCGCGCGCCATCGCGAGCATCTCGTCGGCGGCGCGGAACGGGTAGGGATGGGCCCGCAGATCGGCCTTGTCGCGGCGCGCCTCGGCGGCCTGTTCGGCTGCCGTGACCACGAAGCCGCCGCCGATGGAAAAATAGGTCTCCTGCACGATCACGTCGCCCTCGGCGTCGGTCGCCATCAGCTCGAGCCCGTTCGGGTGGCCGGGCAGCGGTGCGCCTTTGTCGAAGACCAGATCATGTTGTGGCGCGAAGGCGAGCCCGGGCAGGCCGGGGGGCGACACGCGCCCGGTGGCTTTGATCCGCCCCAATGCGGCCGCGGCGGCGTCCGGGTCGTAGTCCTCGGGCAGGAAGCCCGCGAGACCGAGGATCACCGCCCGGTCGGTGGCGTGACCGACCCCGGTATGGGCGAGCGAGCCGTAGAGACGCGCTTTCAGCCCATGCACGGTGAAGGCGGAGGCGCGCAAGCTGTCGAGGAACCGTCCCGCGGCGACCATCGGCCCCATCGTGTGCGACGATGACGGGCCGATGCCGATCTTGAACAGCTCGAAAACCGATAGGAACATGGGGGGCGGGCCTCTCCTCGGGCGTTACCCGGTCATTTGATCGGAAGCGGCCGCCCCGGGGAAGGCCAAAAACGACGTGTTGCGGCGGGGAGCGGCGCAGGGAGCGGCGGTGGGAGCACCGGGGGGAGCAGTGGTGGGAGCGACGCGGGGAGCGGTGGGGAGCGACGGGGGGCGCGGTGGT
>DQCI01000135.1:0-2218 GCA_003545125.1 Paracoccaceae bacterium | reverse complement strand
GGCGAACTCGGACAGGGGGTCAGGGCTTTGATTTCATTACCGATAGCGCTAACTTCCGTTCGCCCGGGCGAAGTGTCAGGCGCCGGGCAGGCGGGGTGCTGTGAGCGGGGTCGGGCCAAGGCCTTCACGGTCGCAGGCGCGCGCAACCGCCGGGCGGATTTCGAGCCGGGCGGCGAGGGCGTCGAGGGCGGGCCAGCGCGCGCGCCGGAACCAGCCGGTGTGGCCTTCGGGATAGAGCGCCATCCAGCGCATCATGACCGCGGCGTAGATGTCGAGCACCGAGGGCGTTTCACCGCAGAACCAGCCATGCCCGGCGCCGGCGAGGCTTTCGAGCCGGTCGAGCGCCGCGCCGAGCCGGTCGACGGTCAGCGCCCGATGGGCGGCGACGGCGGCGGGGTCTTCGCCGACGTAGCGTGCCGGGTAGAACATCCGGCGCAGATCGCTTTGCATCCCGTTCGACAGCGCAACCATCCACGACAGGAAGGCGCCGCGCGCCGGGTCGCCCGGGGGCGGGGCGAGGGCGCCCGACGTTTCCGTGAGCCAGAGGAGAATCGCAGCCGTCTCGAAGATCGGCCCCTCCGGCGTTTCCAGGACCGGGATCTGGCCGCGCGGGTTGAGGGCGCGGTAGGCGGGACTTTTCTGGGCCGAGGCGCGCCGGTCGACCAGCCGGGTCTCGTAAGGAAGCTCCAGCTCTTCCAAAGCGATACGGATGATCAGCGAGGCGTTGTCGGGGGCATAGTGGAGGCGAAGCATGGCCACAGTCTGGCACGGGTCGCTTGCGCCCGGTGTTCGTCCCGCGCCGATTTGCCCCTCGCAAGCGACGCCCAATCCGCTTATAAGCCGCCCAGGTTTGAGATCAGGGAGACAGCGATGGCCGGCAATCTTTCCCCCATCGACACCGCCAAGTTCGTGGCTGCGAAACGGGCGGTGGACTTCGTCGAGGACAAGATGCGCGTGGGGCTCGGCACCGGCTCGACCGCCGCCTGGATGGTGCGCACGCTCGGCGAGCGGGTGCGCGAGGAGGGGCTCTCGATCATGGGTGTGCCGACCTCGTCGCGCACCGCTGAGCTTGCAAGCCAGGTCGGCATCACCGTGGTCAGCCTCGACGAGGCGCGCTGGCTCGACCTCACCATCGACGGAACGGACGAATTCGACGGCGATCTCAACCTCATCAAGGGCGGCGGCGGCGCGCATCTGCAGGAAAAGATCGTCGCCACCGCATCCGACACGATGGTGGTGATCGCCGACCCGTCCAAGCAGGTCGAACACCTCGGGGCCTTCCCGCTGCCGGTGGAGGTGATCCCGTTTGGCTGGCAGACCACCAAGGCGCTGCTCGAAGAAGCGATCGACGCGACCGATGTGCTCGGCACCTCCGGCACGCTCAGGATGAACGGCGACGCCCCCTTCGTGACCGATGAGGGCAACCACATCATCGACTTGCACCTGCAGCGGATCGGCGACGCGCGCAAGCTCTCGCTGGTGCTCAACCAGATCCCCGGCATCGTCGAGAACGGGCTGTTCATCGACATCTGCGACCGGGTGGTGATCGGCCATCCCGACGGCCGGGTCGAGGTGATCGACATCAACGAAGGCACCCAGGAAGAGACCCGGATCGACTTCGCCGACGACGACAACATCTTCCTCGATCTGTGATCGCGGCGGAGCCGTGAGTCTCATGGAAGAGAAGGTTTTCCCCGTTCAACAAAGCTGGCGCATCCGCCGGGTGGTGGCGGTGGTGCTGGGGGTGGTGGCGATGCTCGCGGCCGGCGCGGCGGCGTTGCAGGGGCTCGGCTGGGTCTGGTGGCTGTTCGCGGCGCTGATGCTGGGCCTCGTGGTCTACAATCTGCTCGGCCTTACCCGCCAGCCCTGGGTGGTGAAGCTCGGACCGAAAGGGGTCGACGTGCGCCTGGCCACCGGCCGGGTGATGCACGCGGGCTGGGGCGAGATCGAGGCACATACGATCACGCCCGGCGGCCGGATCGGCGCGCTGCTGGTGCGGGGCGCAAAGAGGCCCGCCAAGGGCAAGGACCGCGTCCTGCGGGTGCTGCCGATTTCCACCCGGCTGATCGGGGTGGCGGCGACGGATGACTTGCTGGCGGCGCTGAAGGACAGGCTGCCGAAGCTCGAATACAGGGTGCCGAGCCTGGGCGGGGTCAAGGCGGGCTGAGCTGGGCGACGCGCCTTCGAAGGCGCGTGACAAGCGGTTTCGAAACCGCTT
>DQCI01000052.1:37741-42220 GCA_003545125.1 Paracoccaceae bacterium | reverse complement strand
AGGGCGGCGAAATGAATGACAGCGGAAACCTCCTGCTCTGCGAAGATCCGGTCGAGCAGGGCACGGTCGCGCACGTCGCCGGTGTAGCAGGTCACCGGCGCGCCGGTGATGACTTCGAGCCGGTCGAGCACGTCGGGCCGCGAATTGGAGAAATTGTCGAGAATGACGACGTCATATCCCGCCGCCGCCAGTTCCACGCAGGTGTGGGAGCCGATGTAACCGGCACCGCCGGTCAAAAGGATTTTGTGTGCCACGAGACAACCTCCGTTTTCTCGTGCAATCTAAACCCGTCGCGGACCGGGTACACCCCGATTCTGCCCATCCGCCGACGCGAACATCGTTTCCATATCCGCTATGGTGTTGAGAGGGTCCCGGCAGCCCGCTATCAACGTCGGATCACTCCCTGGACGAAAGACACCCAATGGCCCAGCAGAAGATCACTCCCGAAGAGGCGCTCGCCTATCACCACGACCCGCGCCCAGGGAAGTTCGACGTCACGCCGTCCAAGCCGATGACCACCCAGCGAGACCTGAGCCTCGCCTATTCGCCCGGCGTCGCGGTGCCCTGCGAGGCCATCGCCGCAACGCCCGAGACCGTCTACGACTATACCAACAAGGGCAACATGGTCGCGGTGATCTCGAACGGGACCGCGGTGCTGGGCCTGGGCAATCTTGGTGCGGCGGCGTCGAAGCCGGTGATGGAAGGCAAAGCGGTGCTGTTCAAGCGGTTCGCCGACGTCAACGCCGTCGATATCGAGCTGTGCAGCGAAGACCCGGAAGAGATCATCAAGGCCGTGAAGCTGATGGAGCCGACCTTCGGCGGCATCAACCTCGAAGACATCAAGGCGCCGGAATGCTTCATCATCGAGCAGACGCTCAAGGAAGAGATGGACATCCCCGTCTTTCACGATGACCAGCACGGCACCGCGGTCATCACCGCCGCCGGGCTCATCAACGCGCTGGCGATCACCGGCAAGAAGATCGAGGACGTGAAAATCGTGCTCAACGGCGCGGGTGCTGCCGGGATCGCCTGTATCGAGCTGATCAAGGCGATGGGTGCGCGGCACGAGAACTGCATCGCCTGCGATACCCGCGGGGTGATCTACCAGGGCCGCGAAGCCGGCATGAACCAGTGGAAGTCGGCCCATGCGATAGATACCGAACGCCGCACGCTCGAAGAGGCGATGGTGGGCGCGGACGTGTTCCTGGGCGTGTCGGTCAAGGGCGCGGTCACGCCCGAGATGGTCCTGTCGATGGCGCCAGACCCGGTGATCTTCGCCATGGCCAACCCCGATCCGGAGATCACGCCGGAAGAGGCCCACGAGGTGCGGGCGGACGCGATCGTGGCAACGGGCCGGTCGGACTACCCCAACCAGGTCAACAACGTGCTCGGTTTCCCCTACCTGTTCCGCGGCGCGCTCGATATTCATGCCCGCGCGATCAACGACGAGATGAAGATCGCATGCGCCAATGCGCTGGCCAAGCTGGCCCGCGAAGACGTGCCGGACGAGGTCGCGGTCGCCTACGGCAAAAAGCTCACCTTCGGGCGCGACTACATCATCCCGACGCCGTTCGATCCCCGGCTGATCTACACGATCCCACCCGCGGTGGCCAAAGCGGGCAGCGACAGCGGTGTCGCGCGGCGGCCGATCATCGACATGGAGCGTTACACCGCCAACCTCAAAGAACGGCTCGATCCGACCTACCAGGTCCTGCGCTCGCTCAATGCCAAGGCGCGCGGCGCACAGGCGACGATGATCTTTGCCGAGGGCGACGACCCCCACGTGCTGCGCGCGGCGGTCGCTTATCAGCGGAACAATTTCGGCAAGGCCATCGTGGTCGGGCGCGACGAGGACGTGAAACAGAAGCTCGAAGCCGCCGGGCTCGGCGACGCCGTGTCGGAGCTCGAGGTGACCAACGCGGCCAAGACCGAACACCTCGAAACCTACAAGGCCTTTCTCTACGAACGTCTTCAGCGCCAGGGCTACGACGAGGTCGATGTGCACCGGCTCGCGTCGCGCGACCGGCATGTGTTTGCGTCTCTGATGCTGGCCCACGGGCACGGCGACGGGCTTGTCACCGGGGCCACCCGGAAATCGACCCATGTGATGGACAACATCAACTACGTCTTCGATGCCAAGGCCGAAGACGGGGCTGTCGGGGTGACCGCGCTTCTGCACAAGGGCCGCATCGTGCTCGTTGCCGACACGCTGGTGCATGAATGGCCGAGCGAAGAAGACCTCGCCGACATCGCCGAACGCGCGGCCGGCGTTGCGCGCGCGCTCGGGCTCGAGCCGCGGGTGGCCTTCGCCAGTTTCTCCAACTTCGGTTACCCGATCTCGGAACGCGCCGAGAAGATGCACAACGCGCCGGACATCCTCGATGCTCGCGGCGTGAATTTCGAATACGACGGCGAAATGACCGCCGATGTCGCGTTGAACCCCGAGGTGATGGCGCGCTATCCGTTCTGCCGCCTGACCGGCCCGGCCAACATCCTGGTGATGCCGGCGCGGCATTCGGCCTCGATCTCTGTCAAGATGATGCAGGAACTGGCCGGTGCGACGGTGATCGGTCCGATCCTCTCGGGCGTCGAGAAACCGATCCAGCTCTGCTCCACGAGCTCGACCTCGAACGACATTCTCAACATGGCGGTCGTGGCGGCCGCGAAGGTGGGAGAATGACAGTCTGGAACCTCGGCTCGATCAACGTTGACCTCTTCTACCGGGTGCCGCACCTGCCGCGCCCGGGCGAGACCCTACCCGCGTCTTCGCACCAGACCGGGCTCGGCGGAAAAGGCGCCAATCAATCCGTCGCCATCGCGCGGGCCGGTACGGTCGTGCATCACATCGGGATGATCGGCACGGATAACACCTGGGTGCTCGACAGGCTGTCGGGCTACGGGGTCGATGTCGCCCATGTGGCCAAGGCCGAAGGCGCGACCGGCCACGCGATCATCATGGTCGACGAAATGGGAGAGAACTCCATCGTTACCTTTGCGGGCGCGAATTATGCGCAGCTGGTCGGCAATATCGAAGCCGCGCTTGCCGGGGCGAAAGCGGGTGACATCCTGGCGCTTCAAACGGAGGTGTCCCACCTTGCCGAAGCGGCGCAGTTCGCCCGGAAGCGGGGCATGTTCGTGGTCTACTCGGCCGCTCCCTTCAAACCCGAGATCGCGAAGAAGATGCTGCCGCATGTCGATCTTCTCGTGCTGAACGAGATCGAGGCGGGACAATTGGCTCAGGCGCTGGGCATGCCGCTCGAAGAGGTGCCAGTGGCCAACATGCTCATCACGTTGGGCGCACGCGGCGCCCGCTGGCGCGACCAGGCGACGGGCGAGGTGACGGAGGTCGCCGCTATCCCGGTCGAGCCGGTCGATTCCACCGGTGCGGGCGATTGTTTCATCGGCTACGTGCTCGCGGGGCTCGACCAGGGGCTCGAACGCGGCCCCGCCCTGCGCCTCGGCGCCGCCGCCGCCGCGCTTCAGGTCACAAGACCCGGCACGGCGGACGCGATCCCGACGCGCGCCGAGGTCGATGCGTTTCTTGCATCGCACGAACACGTCGCGGGCTGACCGAATTCAAGCATCGCGCGACAGGACGATCTCGTCGTCGACGATACCGCCCGTGCGCCGAAATCCGAGCCGTTCGTAAAAGCCGATGTTGCTGTCGGGGGTGTCGACCACCGAGGTTGCCACCCGCGGCAGGCCCCAATCGTGCGCCTGCGCCCGGCACGCGGTTATGGCGGCCGCGCCGTAGCCCTTGCCCTGAAGGTCGGCCGCGATCATCAAGCGCCAGATGAAAGCGCCATCGGGGTCGTCGCCCTGTTCGAGGTGTTGGTATTCGCGCGGGTGGATCATCGCCAGCAGCCCGCCCGCGTCGTCACCATCCCACAGCCCCCAGACGTACCCGCCCGGTTGCTCATAGGCACATTGCGCGATGGTCACCGGGTTCGGTGCGACCAGATGCGCCTGGTCGGGCCGCAACTTGAGCCCCAGGAGCGGCCTGAGCGTGTCTCGCGTGATCTCCCGCCGCTCGAGCATGTGTCCCTATTTCAGCCGATTGCGGCGCATCCCCAGAAGCCGGAGCCGCAGCGCGTTGAGCTGGATGAAGCCCTCCGCGTCGGTCTGATCGTAGGCGCCCATGTCTTCCTCGAAGGTAACATGTTCTTCGGAGTAAAGCGACGCGTCCGACCAGCGCCCGACCGTCTGCACGAGCCCCTTGTAGAGCTTCAGCCGCACCGTGCCGCTGACGAACTCCTGGCTGTTGTCGATCAGCGCTTGCAGCATCTCGCGTTCGGGGCTGAACCAGAAGCCGTTGTAGATCAGCTCGGCATAGCGCGGCATGATGCTGTCCTTGAGGTGGCCGGCGCCGCTGTCGAGCGTGATCTGTTCGATCCCCCGGTGGGCTTCGAGCAGGATCGTGCCACCCGGCGTCTCGTAGATGCCGCGCGATTTCATGCCGACGAACCGGTTTTCGACGAA
>DQCI01000052.1:28703-37698 GCA_003545125.1 Paracoccaceae bacterium | reverse complement strand
GCGACCGCATCGCCCTTGTCGAACGTCACCTCGATGAATTCCGGCGCGTCCGGCGCATCCTCGGGGGCCACGGTGCGCTGGTAGACGTAGTCGGGCGCGGCTTCGGCCGGGTCTTCCAGCACCTTGCCTTCCGACGAGGTGTGCAGAAGGTTCGCATCCACCGAGAACGGCGCTTCGCCGCGCTTGTCCTTGGCGACCGGAATCTGGTTCTTCTCGGCGAACTCCAGCAGACGCGTCCGCGAGGTGAGATCCCACCGCCGCCAGGGCGCGATCACCTGGATGTCGGGGTTGAGCGCCAGCGCCGACAGCTCGAAGCGCACCTGGTCGTTGCCCTTGCCGGTGGCGCCATGCGAGATCGCGTCGGCCCCGGTCGCTTCGGCGATCTCGATCAGCCGTTGCGAGATCAGCGGCCGCGCGATCGAGGTGCCGAGCAGGTAGAGCCCTTCATAAAGCGCGTTGGCGCGGAACATCGGGAAGACGAAGTCGCGCACGAATTCCTCGCGCAGGTCCTCGATGTAGATGTTCTCGGGCTTGATGCCGAGCAGGATCGCCTTTTCGCGTGCCGGTTCAAGCTCCTCGCCCTGGCCGAGATCCGCGGTGAAGGTCACCACTTCGCAACCGTACTCGGTCTGCAGCCACTTGAGGATGATCGAGGTATCGAGGCCGCCGGAATAGGCGAGCACGACTTTCTTCGGCGCGGACATGGGCTTCTCCGTAGGCAGGTGTACTCGCGCGGGTTTAGCTACTGGCCAGAGTGCGGGCAAGGGTGAACGGGCCGTGCAGGCGCACGGCGGGGGGCGAACGGGCGCGTGGCGGGAAGGCGAACGGCCTTGCGCGCGCGCGGCGGATCGGCAGTATCGGCGCCATGACCGGATTTGCAGACAGGGCGCTCATCGCCGAGCGCAAGCTCAGGGAGCTGTTCCCGCCCACCCCGCTTCAGCGCAACGACCATCTTTCCGCGCGGTTCGGCGCCGAGATTTGGCTCAAGCGCGAAGATCTCTCGCCGGTGCGCAGCTACAAGCTGCGCGGCGCCTCGAACGCGATGCGCAAGGTGCTCGCGGAAAAACCGAAGCAGGAGCTGTTCGTCTGTGCGTCCGCCGGCAACCATGCCCAGGGCGTGGCCTATGCCGCACGGCATTTCGGCGTGCGCGCGGTGATCTTCATGCCGGTGACGACCCCGCAGCAGAAGATCGCCAAGACCAACATCTTCGGTGGCGACGCGATCGAGATCCGGCTGGTCGGCGACTATTTCGACGACACGCTGGCGGCAAGCCAGGACTATTGCGGTGAGGCGGGCGGGCATTTCCTCGCCCCGTTCAACGACACGGATGTGATCGAGGGCCAGGCGAGCGTGGCGGTCGAGATGCTCGACCAGATGCCTCAGCCGCCCGACCTCGTCGTGTTGCCGGTGGGCGGGGGCGGGCTCGCGGCCGGGGTGCGGCGCTACCTCGCCGAGACCGCGCCCGGGGTGGATCTGCGTTATGTCGAGCCCGCGGGCGGGCCTTCGCTGCGGTCCGCGCTTGCCGTCGGCCATCCGATTTCGCTCAGCCATGTCGACAGCTTCGTCGACGGCGCCTCGGTCGCCCGGGTGGGCGATCTGACCTTCGAAGCGCTCGCGGATGTGCCGATCGGGCATGTGTTGATTGCGCCGGAGGACCGGATCTGCGGCACCATCCTTGACATGCTCAATGTCGAGGGCATCGTGCTCGAGCCCGCGGGTGCGCTGTCGGTCGATGCGCTGACGGATCTCGCCGAGGAGATCCGCGGCAAACGCGTGGTCTGCGTGACTTCCGGGGGCAACTTCGATTTCGAACGTTTGCCGGAGGTGAAGGAACGCGCCCAGCGCTATGCGGGGCTCAAGAAGTACTTCCTGCTGCGGCTCCCCCAGCGCCCTGGAGCGCTGCGCGATTTCCTCGAAGTGCTCGGGCCGGACGACGACATTGCTCGTTTCGAGTATCTCAAGAAATCGGCGCGCAATTTCGGCACCGTCCTGATCGGGATCGAAACCCGAGCGCCTGAAAACTTCGAACGCTTGTTCGCGCGGCTCGATGAAAAAGGGTTCTCGTATACGGACGTGACGGAAAACGAATCGGTCGCCGAGTTCATTCTCTGAAGCGTTTCGAGAAATCTTCGCGGTAAGAGGATCGCCAATGTCCCGATAACGCCAAAGGCGTGGCAGGGTATTGGCGATGCATCAATTTCCCGAAACGCTCTAACCGTCGAGAAAGGTCGTTTTCGAGGCTGTGTAGCTCGCAAACACGCCGACGAGATCGACACTGCCCGTATCGCCTGCCGCCGCCTGCCGTTCTCCTGTCTGGCAGAGCGCGGCGAGATCGGCGAACCCGAGATTGAGTGCGGAAGACTTGATGAAATGCAGGTCTTCCTCAACGCGCGAGGGTTCTGGCGCCACCTTGAGACGGTCGATGACCTCCTCGACCTCGCCGATGAACATCTCGGCGACTTCGGCAAAGTCTTCCTCGCCAATCTCGTCTTTCAATTCGCGTACACGGGTCCAGTCGATCATCTGCGCCTCCATTCCCAGCGAGCATCGCACACCTGAGTTTACATCCGGTTGACCGGCCCACGGGACGCACCCCAGACCGGAAAAATTTTAGGTTTAACCGGGTGTTAGACGAAGGTGGCCTATTGCGGTGCCGGGGCAATCCGCCTCGCTGCAGGAAAGGGTGCAGGTGTCCGGGTTCGTGACGCAATCGACCGACCACAGTGCCGACCGGCGTCCCGACGCCGTGCGCCGGGTGCTGGTGGTCGACGATTCGCGCGCGCAGCGCAGGGTGGTCGCCGTCTCGCTCGCCCGGCAGGGGTTCGATGTGGTCGAGGCGGGGTCCGGCGAAGAGGCGTTGGAAATCATGCGCGCCGCGCCCGTCGATCTGGTGTTGTCGGACTGGATGATGCCGGGGATGGACGGGCTCGAGCTTTGCCGCCAGGTCCGGGCATTGGCGCAGGAGGGTTACGTCTATTTCATCCTGCTGACCTCGAAGAGCGAAAAGGGCGCCGTGGCCCACGGGCTCGATGTGGGGGCCGACGATTTCCTGACCAAACCGGTCAGCCCGGACGAGCTGCGCGCCCGGATCCATGCCGGCGACCGTATCCTGAAGATGACGCGCGAACTCAGGGAGAAAAACCGGCTCATCACGGCGACGTTCAATGAAATGAGCGCGCTCTACGATGCGCTCGACCGCGATCTCGTCGAGGCGCGCAAAATGCAGCAATCGCTGGTGCGCGAGCGGTTCCGCGATTTCGGCAGTGCCGACGTCTCGCTGCTCCTGAAGCCTTCGGGGCATGTGGGCGGCGATCTGGTCGGGTTCTTCACGGCCGGCGCGGGCAAGCTCGCCGTCTATTCCATCGACGTCTCCGGGCACGGGATCGCGTCTGCTTTGCTCACCGCCCGCCTCGCGGGTTTCCTGTCCGACGGGGCGCCCGAGCACAATATCGCGCTGGTGCAGGATACCGACGGAAGCTATGTCCCGCGGCCGCCGCAGGAGGTGGCGGCGCTACTCAATATCCTGATGCTCGAAGAAATGAAATCGGAGCTCTATTTCACCATCGTGCTCGGGTATCTCGACCTCGCAACCGGCGTGGTCGACATCGCCCAATGTGGCCACCCCAACCCGGTTCTGATGCGCGGCGGGGACATGCCCAGCTATCACGGTGAAAATGGCATGCCGATCGGGCTGATCGAGGATGCCGACTACACCCAGTGGCAGTTGCAGCTCGCGCCCGGCGACCGGCTCGTGTTTTATTCCGACGGTTTCACCGAATGCGCCAATGCCGAGGGTGAGATGCTCGAAGAGGAGGGGTTCGCGCGGCTCGTGCACGCCAATTCGGGCCTTTCGGGCAGCGCGTTCTTCGAAGCGCTGGTCTGGGATCTTGACGGGTTCCGCGGAAGCGGCGAATTCGCCGATGATCTTTCGGCCGCGATGATCGGGTACCGCGGACCGCAGGATCAGGCGAAATAGTCCCGTAGAAACGCCCGGTAGCCATCGCTGGCGACCAGGTGAACCGCCGTGGTCCCGCGGGCCCAGACGGCGATGTGCCCCGGTTCGCTCGGCGGACCAGCAGGCCTTACCGGGTGCGCGAGGTAGACATGGCAGAGCTTCTCGGCCCAGATCTCGTAGTCCGGCATCCAGGTGAAATGGCGAAACGCGCCCAGCCGGCGCGGCGCCGCGATATGCCAGCCGGTTTCCTCCAGCACTTCCCGGTGTAGCGCGCGCAGCGGGCTTTCGCCCGGATCGATGCCGCCGCCGGGCAGTTGAAACTCGGGCACCGGTGCGTCCTGGTGGGTCAGCAATACCCCGCCGTCCCGCGGCAGGATTGCATAGGCGCCCGTGCGCAGAACGTAAGCGGTGCCCGGCTGGATGGCCTCACCATAGCGCCGGATCATGTGATCTCCCCTTCGGTTGCCCCATCCTCCCAGAGAGAGTATTCGGGGGCCGAAATCAACGGGAAACGCCGCATGAGCCTCGGTTCGAAAATCGCTTGGGACGATACCGTCCTTCCCTTTCAGCTCGACCGCAGCGACATCCGTGGCCGGGTCGCGCGGCTCGATGGCGCGCTGGACGAGATCCTGTCGCAGCACGATTATCCGCCCGCGGTCGAGCGGCTGGTAGCGGAAGCGGCCCTGCTCACCGCGTTGATCGGGCCAACGATCAAGCTGCGCTGGAAACTGTCTCTGCAGGTCCGCGGCGATGGCCCCGCGCGGCTGGTGGCGACCGACTACTACGCCCCGGCAGCAGAAGGTGCGCCGGGCTTGATCCGCGCCTACGCGAGCTTCGATGCCGACAGGCTCGATGCGGACGCCGACCCGTTCCCGCAGATCGGACATGGCTATTTCGCGGTCCTGATCGACCAGGGCAAGGGTACCACGCCCTAT
Organism: Paracoccaceae bacterium; assembly: GCA_003545125.1. Lineage (GTDB taxonomy): Bacteria > Pseudomonadota > Alphaproteobacteria > Rhodobacterales > Rhodobacteraceae > Sinisalibacter. Next base: position 32,807 of record DQCI01000052.1, on the reverse strand, counting down.
TCCGGCCTGACGCCGATCGTCGGCACATCGCTTGCCGATTGTGCCCAGACCTATTTCGCCCAGTCCGAACAGCTGCCGACCCGGTTCGCGCTCAGCTTCGACAAGATCGATGGCAGCTGGCGTGCGGGCGGGGTGATGCTGCAGAAAATGCCCGGCGTTCCGCCCCGGATGACCGAAGACGGCGGCTCCGGCGATGCCGGGCTTCTGTCACCGGCCGATCTCTTGGCCGACGAGGACGAGTTCGAGGCCTGGTCGCGGGCCAATATCCTGCTCGAATCGGTCCAGGCCGACGAGTTGACGGGCCCCGAGATCCAGCCCACGCAGATGCTTGTGCGGCTGTTCCACGAGGACCAGCCCCGGGTGTTCGATCCCCACCCGGTGCAGTTCGGTTGCACATGCTCGCCCGATCGGGTGCGCCAGAGCCTGTCGATCTACTCGCGGAAAGACCTCGGGCACATGACAACCGAAGACGGGATCGTCACAGCGGATTGCCAGTTCTGCGGCGCGCATTACGAGTTCGATCCCGCAACGCTCGGCTTCGAGGCCGAGGAGGTTCCGGGTGGCGGTGCCTGAGGTTTTCGACAGGCTGCGGCGCGCGACCGGCTCCGGCGCGCCGTCGTCGGATTTCGATCTCAACCCCGATCTGCACCCGAAAGGCCGGGTGCTTCGGGGCGCGGCGGTGCTGGTGGCGCTCGAGGGTACGCCGCAGGGGATTCGTCTCTACCTCACCAAAAGATCGTCGCACCTGAAACACCACCCGGGCCAGATCGCCTTTCCCGGCGGCAAGGTCGACCCGGGCGATGCCGATGCGCCCGCCGCCGCCCTGCGCGAAGCCCATGAAGAGATTGGCCTGCTCCCCACCCATGTCGAGGTTCTGGGCCAGCTGGCGCCGCATGAAACGGTCACGAGCTTCAGTGTCACGCCGGTGCTCGCGCGGATCACCCGCCCGTTCACCCCGGTGCCGGAGGCGGGCGAGGTCGACGAGGTGTTCACAATCCCCTTCGCCCATGTCACCGATCCGGCCAACTACATCGTCGAATCGCGGTTCTTCCGTGGCGTGCGCCGGCAGTTCTACACCGTGCCCTACGGGCCCTACTACGTCTGGGGCGCCACGGCCCGGATCCTGCGGTCGCTCGCGGAGGTCTTGGGCGAATGACCCACAGGATCACCGAAGCCTGGCTCACCGGTGCTGCGCCCCAGGCGGTTGGCGCGATGCTGGAAGGCGGCGGCCACCAAGCCTGGTTCGTCGGCGGCTGCGTGCGCAACTCCCTCATCGGCGCGCCGATCACCGACATCGACATCACCACCGACGCGACCCCGGAGCGGGTGACCGCGCTGGCCAAGGCGGCCGGATTTCATCCCGTGCCGACCGGGTTCGACCACGGCACCGTCACGGTCGTGGTCAAGGGCGCGCCGTTCGAAGTGACCACATTCCGGCGTGACGTCGAGACCGACGGGCGCCGCGCCGTGGTCGCCTATGCCGGAACCATCGAGGAAGACGCGCATCGGCGCGATTTCACCATGAACGCGCTCTATGCGGATCGTGCGGGCGTTATAACCGACCCGCTTGGCGGGTTGCCAGATCTCGAGGCGCGGCGGGTCCGGTTCATTGACGATGCGCACGACCGGATACGAGAAGACTATCTCCGTATCCTGAGGTTCTTTCGCTTTCACGCGTGGTACGGCGACCCCGAGCAAGGGCTTGACGCCGAGGCGCTGGCGGCGATTGCCGAACTTTCCGCCGGGTTAGAGACGCTTTCGCGCGAACGTGTCGGCGCCGAGACAAAGAAGCTGCTGGCCGCGCCCGACCCGGGACCGAGCGTCGCGGCGATGGTCGCCAGCGGCGTGCTCGCCCGGGTTCTGCCCGGGGCGGATGCGCGGGCGCTGCCGGTTCTCGTGCATCACGAGCAATCCTTGGGCGTTGCGCCCGATCCGATGCGCCGGCTCGCCTGCCTGGGGGGCGACGACCACATGGACCGGCTCCGGCTGTCGAAGGCCGAAGCGCGCCACCTCGACCGGTTGCGCGCGTCTATCGCCAGCACCGCGGGGCCGGCCGAGCTCGGTTACCGGCTGGGCGCCGAGGAGGGACGCGACGTCGTTCTTCTGAACGCCGCCCTGCTCGAAGCGCCGGTGCCTGCGGACATGACCGACGCCTTGAAAACCGGCGCCGCTGCCACCTTCCCGGTGGCCCCGCGCGACCTGATGCCAAGGTTTCAGGGCCCCGCGCTGGGCGCCCGGCTTGCCGCGCTCGAGGCCCGCTGGATCGCGTCCGCGTTCACCCTGACCCGAGACGATCTTCTGAGAGGCACCGATGCAGGTCACGATTGAGCGGCTGGGGCACCAGGGCGACGGGATCGGACACAGCCCTGATTTTTCCGGGCCCGTCTTCGTTCCGCGTGTGCTCCCGGGCGAGGTCGTCGAGGGCGATCTGGTTGGCGACCGGATCGCAAAACCCAGGATCGTCACGCCGTCGCCTGATCGGGTGCGTCCGCCCTGTCCGCACTACAAGTCCTGCGGCGGCTGCGCGCTCCAGCACGCGAGCGACACCTTCGTCGCCGGATGGAAGACACAGGTCGTGCGCACAGCCCTCGCGGCCCGCGGGATCGAGGCGCAACCGGACGCAATTGTGACATCCCCCGCCCGCGCCCGGCGCCGCGCCGTGTTCTCCGCCCGCCGGACCAAGGGCGGGGTTCTGATCGGGTTTCACGCCCCGAAATCCGACATCATCACCAGCATCCCCGCGTGCCACCTGTTGCACCCGGACCTTCTTGCCGCGATGCCCGCGCTGGAAGCGCTCGTGCTCGAAGGCGCGTCGCGCAAATCCATGCTCCGGCTCAACGTTGCGCTTTCGGACGGCGGTGCGGATGTTGCCGTGACCGGCGGCAAGCCGCCCGACCCCCGGCTCGAAACCTCCCTTGCGACCCTCGCCGGGCAACATGGGCTTGCCCGCCTGAGCTGGGAGGGCGAGACGATCGCGCTGGTCGAACCGCCCGCGCAGATCTTCGGCCGGGCCCGGGTAACCCCGCCGCCGGGGGCCTTTCTGCAAGCCACGAAAGAGGGCGAAGCGGCGTTGCTGGACGGTGTGCGCGCATCGGTGGCCGGGGCGAAAAAGGTGGTGGATCTGTTTGCGGGCAGCGGAACCTTCACGCTGCCCCTGGCGGAAACGGCGGAGGTTCACGCGGTCGAGGACGCGGCCGGGATGCTGGCAGCCCTCGACCAGGGCTGGCGGCGGGCGCAAGGGCTCAAACTTGTCACCACCGAGCCCCGCGATCTGTTTCGCCGCCCGCTCCTGCCCGACGAGCTCAAACCCTTCGACGCGGTGGTGATCGACCCGCCGCGCGCCGGGGCCGAGGCGCAGTTCGCCGAGCTCGCGAGCGCCGAGGTGTCGCGGATCGCCGCCGTGTCCTGCAACCCGGTCACGTTCGCACGCGATGCCGCCCTGCTCATCGCGGGCGGGTTCCGGCTCGATCGGCTCACCGTGGTCGACCAGTTTCGCTGGTCCACCCATGTCGAGCTGGTGGCGGGGTTCAGCCGGTAGCGGCGCCCGGGCCTTTGCGCGGGCCCGAACATCGCGTATCACGCAGGGCCGAGCAGACCGAGCGACCGATTCTCATGCGCCACATTCTAGCGGTTATCACCCTGGCCGGGCTTCTCGGTCTCGCAGCCTGTGCCTCCGGGCCGAAACCCTATGACGGCCCGGCCGTAACCCATGTCTACCTGTTCAAGCAGCAGCGCACGCTGGTGCTCATGAGCGGATCCACGCCGGTCGCGACTTGGCCTGTCGATCTCGGCTTTGCGCCGGTGGGTCCCAAGCGCGAGAAAGGCGACGGGAAAACGCCGGAGGGGCGCTATTACATCAACTGGCGCAATCCCGGCAGCGACTACCACCGCGCCCTCTACATCAACTATCCGAACACCGCCGATCGCCAATCGGCGCGCGCCGCGGGCCGCAATCCGGGCGGTGACATCTACCTTCACGGTGGGCCGGTGCTGGCACGTGACAAGGGCCGGGCGGACTGGACGGCGGGGTGTGTCTCGGTCAGCGACGACGAGATCGAAGAGATCTACGGGATGATCCGGATAGGCACGCCGATCGACATCCTG
>DQCI01000052.1:6577-28647 GCA_003545125.1 Paracoccaceae bacterium | reverse complement strand
TTCCTGGTACCAGGCGAACCCGATGTTGCGGGCGCGGCGGTCGAGGATCACGTCACGGGTGTCCTTTTCCTGCATCCAGGCGGCCAAAGTCTGAAGCTCGCTCTCGAAGGTCTCGGAGATGTTTTCGCCGAGCATAACTCCCGGGTAGCCGGTGCGCGCGACCCGGTCGAGCGGCGAGGAGCCGTCGGAGCCGAAGTGCCAGGGCCGGTTCTGCACATGCATGTCACGCGAGTGGGTCGCGGCGGCGGCGGTGAGCTGCGAATTGAGCTGGAGCGCCGGAGAGCCGGACGCGGCCCGCAGTTCGTTGATCGAATCCAACATCCGGTAGGTGATCTTGTTCTCTTGGAAAGAAGAGATCTTGTAGACCCCGGGCACCGGTTTTCCGTCCGGTCCGAGCTGCGTGGTACCCGTGGAGCAGGCCGCGAGGCCGAGGCCGAGGGCCAGGATCATGCCAGGAACGCGTATCATGCGGTTCATCCAAATCGTTGCAAACAGTGCTCATTCTGCCCAGCTCGCGACACATTTCAACCACAGGAGCGCGCGGAAAACGGCCCGCTGGCGCCGGATTGATTTGCGATGCCAAGTGCGGGGCTCTATATAGGCCACGCGTTTTTGAGGCAATGCAGGAATGGGCAGTGATGACTTCACGACCGTTTGACAAAATCAACCGCCGTGCGTTCGTGACGAGCGTGGTCGCGGCAACAGCGGGGGTCGCCGCTGCGCCGGCGCTTGCGCAAAGCGAACCCGCATACATGGCCGCCGACAAGGAACTCGTGCGACGCAACATCTCGAGTTTCCGGGCGCTGGACTGGCGGCCGTACTTCTCCAACACCCGCAAAGGCGCGGTCCTCGTCGATACCGTCAGCCGGGCGTTGCACTACTGGTCGGAAGACCAGTCGATCTACAAGCTCTACCCCACCTCGGTGCCGCTCACCGAGGAGATGACCCGGCGCGGCCGCACATCGGTGACCCAGAAGGTCGTCGGGCCCGACTGGCGGCCGACTCCGAATATGCTGAGGCGCAATCCGGAATGGCCGAGCTACATTCCTCCGGGGCCCGACAACCCCCTCGGAACCCATGCGCTCTACCTTTCCTGGCAGTATTATCGCATCCACGGAACACACGACACGCGCAAGATCGGACGGCGCAGCTCCAATGGCTGCATCGGCCTCTACAATGAACATATTGCTGAACTTTTTTCCCTCACGAAGGTCGGCACGCAGGTGTTGCTAATCTGACACCCCGGGTATGTTTTCTCCGAATTTGGTTGCAAAAGTTCAGGGGTTCGGTTTTCTAAGCTCACGAGGTACAGACTACCCTTGTTCCGGCGTTCGCGTCGGAAGGAAAATTGGAGATTGACAATGAAAAAAGTTCTGCTTGTTGCGGCCGTTGCCGCTCTTGCCGCCACCGCCGCCCAAGCCGGTACCGTTGCCCCGCCGATCATCGAGCCGGAAATCGTGGTCGAAACCACGACTTCGTCCTCGTCGGCCGGCATCATCGTGCCGCTGATGTTCCTGGCCGCCGTTGGCGCCGCGATCTGGCTCCTCGGCTGATCCGGATTTGAAGAACAGTCGGGCTTCACGGTCCGAGCAAAACCCCGCCCCCGTGGCGGGGTTTTTTTTGTTTACGGGCACCGGTCGCTGCGGCCCTCGCACAAAGAAAACGCCCGGAAGCGGGGCTCCCGGGCGCTCGAATTCCTCGAAGCGGATGCGGCGATCAGATCGCTTCCTTGATCCAGCTGTCGAGCGCCGCCTTGGGCGCCGCGCCGATCTTGTGCGACACCACCTGGCCATCCTTGAACATGAACAACGTCGGGATACCGCGCACGCCCATCATCGCGGGCGAGGCCGGGTTCTCATCGACATTCACCTTGGCAATCTTGATCTTGCCCTCGTACTGCACGGCGAGCTCCTCGAGGGCCGGGCCGATCATCTTGCAGGGACCGCACCATTCGGCCCAGAAGTCCACGACGACGGGAACGTCGCTCTTGAGGACCTCGGATTCGAAGGTGTCGTCGGTCACGGTGGTGGTGGTCATATTAGACTCCATGAATAAAAGGTTGCAACGAACCTAGGAACCGCCTTGGCCCGCGTCAAGTCGGCCAAATGCGCGCAACGCGAGGTCGGGGGGCAGGAGCATGAGGCGCGCTTGCCTCGTCCAGAGGATTGCAGTGTCGATCCTGCGCCCAGGATAGATGTCGCGCAACCCGGCTTCGTAGGCGCCCATCTGGCGCAGGATGCCCTCGGGAATATCCTCCGGCCGGTCGGGCACGATCCGGTTGGTCTTGAAATCGACGGCGAGCACGCGCCCGGGTTCGACGATCAGCCGGTCGATGATGCCGTGGATCCGCACAGTGCTTTCGCTACCGGCAGGGGCCGAGATCTCCACCTCAGCGAGCGTTTCAGCTGCGAACAGGTGGGCCAGATCCGGGGCATCCAGAACCCTGCGCACCTGGGTCAGAAGCGCGTCGGCCTCCGCGGTGGGCGCGGCATCTTCGCCGAACGCGAGAAGCGCCCGGGCGGTCTCCGTCCAATCGTCCCGCTTGTAGCTTGGCAGGAATTCCAGCAGCCGGTGGACCTGGCGTCCGTGCCGCAGCGCGGCCTCGGTGTCATCGGCGTCCGGCTCATCGTCGGGACCGAAAACGATCTTGGCGCCGCCGAGATCGGAGGGCGACAGCGGGCGCGGTTCGGCGCCCGGCGGTGAGGCGATTTCGGTCGTCCACGCGGGCAGGGTGACCGGCGCGCCGTGCTCGGCCGTTTCGCGGGGCGTCACGTCTGCGTGCCAGTCTCCGGTCTCAAAGCGCAACCCGGGCTCGCCGTTGAATTCAAATCTCACCGCGCCGGCCTCGGCCATGCCGGCCTCTGCGATCCGGTACCAGACCTCGCCGTCGTCCGGTTTTCCGACGTCACCCGCGGCGGCGATGATCAGCCAGCTTTCGGCTCGGGTCATCGCGACATAGAACAGGCGCATCGCCTCTTCGCGTTCGCGCTCCGCGCGCGCATCGGCGGCGGCGCGCAGCACCGGCGGGGCCGCGTCCTTGGCGATCTTCCAGGCTGTGCCGGTCTCCGTCTCCACCAGCCGGTCGCGATCGTTTGCCCGCCGCTTGCCGGTATCGGGCAGGATCACCACCGGGGCTTCGAGCCCCTTGGCCCCGTGCACCGTCATCACCCGCACCCGGTCCCCGGCACTGTCCATCTGCCGCTTGATCTCGACCTCTTCCGCCGCGAGCCAGGTCAGGAAACCGGTGAGGCTGGGTACCTCGATGCGTTCGTAGGCAAGCGCCTGGGCGAGCAGCGCGTCGATCCCATCCTCGGCCTCGGTACCGAGCCGGGCGACAAGGCGGCGGCGGCCGTCGTGCCTGGTGAGGATGCGGTCGATCAGCTCGTAGGGGCGGAGATAATCCGCCTGTCCACGCAGGTCGTCGAGGCAGGACAGGGTTTTGCCGTGAAGCGCGCCGGCGTCGCGCAGCGCGTTCCACAGGTAGGCCTTGCCGCGCGGATGCGCGAGGCGGAACAGATCGTCTTCGTCGAGCCCGAACAGCGGCGACCGCAGGGCTGCGGCGAGCGAGAGGTCGTCCTCGGGAGTCGCGAGGAAGGCCAGCACCGCAGTCAGGTCCTTGACCGCCAGCTCCCCCCCGATCCTCAGCCGGTCGGCCCCGGCGATCGGGACACCGCGCGCCTTGCAGGCGCGGATGATCTGGTGAAAGAGCGCTGACCGCCGCCGTACCAGCACCATGATGTCGCCCGCGGCGATCGGTCTGAGCCCGCCGTCTTTCGCCGGAATAGTGCCTGTTTCCAGCATCTCGGCGATCGTGTCGGCGATCAGCCCGGCAAGTTTCACCGGAGCGTCGGTCGGCGCGGGCATGTCGACCGGGTCGGTCCAATGCGCAGGCTCTGCGTCGTCTTCCTTTTCGACCACCGGCCAGAGATCGACCCGGCCCGGCCGTTCGGTATCGAAGGTGACGTGCTTGACCTCGCGGCCAAGCCCCGGCGCCTCTTCCAACGCGTGATCGACAAAGTTCAGCACCGCCAGCGAAGACCGGAAGGAGTATTCCAGCTCCAGGTCGCGCAGCGTCACGCCCACCTGCCCGAAGGCGCCCGCGAACTGCCCCTGCATCCGGGTAAACCCGGTCGGGTCCGCACCCTGGAACGAGTAGATCGACTGTTTCATGTCGCCGACCACGAACAGCGTGCGCATCCGTTCGGACCGCGCGCTCTCGCCGCTGGTAAACTCGCGCGCAAGGCTCTCGATCACCCGCCACTGGTCGGGCGAGGTGTCCTGCGCCTCGTCGACCAGAATGTGGTCGATGCCGCCGTCGAGCCGGTAGAGCACCCAGGCGGCGAGGCCCGGATCGTTGAGCAAAAGCCCGGCGCGCAGGATCAGATCGTCGAAATCGAGCCAGCCACGCGCCTGTTTTCGGACTTCATAGTCTGCCACGAACGGTCGGGCGAAGCGGTGCAGCGCAAGGGTTTTTTGGGCGGCATCAAGCCCGAGGCGTTTCGGCCGCGCCACCTCGACACGGGCCATCAACCCCTCCAACCCGTCCATCAGCGGCGCGGCCGCACCTTCGCGCGTCGCCTTCGTCGGAAACGCCCCGATCTTGGCGGTGAATGGTTCCTGGGTCTTGGATTTCGCGCCGATCAGAAACACGCGCTCCAACACCGGCAGATCATTGATAGACAAGCCCGCGGGATCTATGTCCGACAGATAGCCCGCGGCCTTCACATCATTTGACGAGCCCTGATTGAGCGCCTCGATCAGATCCACAATCAGCCGCCCATCGCCCGGTGCGAAGGCGAGCGCCTCCAGCTCGGGCTCCCCGAACCCCGGTTCCAGCCCAAACCAGCCCCGGATCTCGTCCTCGGACACGTCCGCTGTAAACCCGCCCCGCCGCCGCACGATCTCCGCCGTCAGCGCGGTGAAATCGCTGTCGGTGAAGAACCGCGCGAGCGCTTCGAGGCCCGCGCGTTTCGGCCCCAGCGCCATGTCGTCAAGCACTTCCGCCTGCAAAAGCTTGGCCGAGCGGTCGTCCATCTCCTGAAACTGCGGGCTGACCCCGGCTTCGAGCGGAAACCGTCGCAGAATTGCGGCACAGAACGAGTGGATGGTCTGGATCTTGAGGCCGCCCGGTGTCTCGATCGCCGCCGCGAAAAGCCGGCGCGCCTGTGCAAGATCGCCGGTATCCTCCACCCCGAGCTTTTCCAATTCGTCGCGCAGCGCATCCGCGGGCTTCATCGCCCACGCCCCCAGCGTGCCAAACAGCCGGTTCTGCATCTCGCTCGCGGCCGCCTTGGTATAGGTCAGGCAGAGGATGTTCTGCGGCGACACGCCGGTGAGCAGCAGCCGCGCGACCCGGTTGGTCAGCACCCGGGTCTTGCCGGAGCCCGCATTTGCCGAAAGCCAGGTGTTGGCGGTCGGGTCGGCGGCTTCGATCTGGCGCAGCGTGGCGTCGTCAAACTTCATTCGCCGACCTCCATCGCCACGGGCGACGTCGCGAGGTCCCATTCCCCGAACCGCGACAAATGATCGTAATCACCCGCGAAAGAAAGTTTCTCGGGCACCCGCTGCGCGGTGTAGCCCTGCGCCCGGTTGCGGTACGCGCCGATCAGGTCCGCGAGTTCCGCGCGGGTCGTGGCGACGGTTTCAGACCCGATCTCGATCGGCACGAACTTGGTATTGGCCCCGAGCCCGATGTAGGCCACCTCCGCCACATGCGCGCGGCCGACATCGGCAAAGGCGCCCGCCTCGGCCATCACCGCTTCGAGGGTGAGCTGTTTGTCGAACTGCTCTTGCTGCTTTTTCGACGGGATCGCGCCGGTCTTGTAATCGTAGATATAGAGCGCCCCTTGCGCGTCACGATCGATCCGGTCGGCACTGGCGGACAGGGTGAAATCGAGACTGTCCAACCTCATTTCGCCGCGCGCCTCGGTCGCCACGGGTGCGGCGCGCGCGCGCCTATCGGCCTCGTCCGCGAGAAAGCTGTCGGCGATGCGGCCGAGCTTGGCGAGCCAGAGCACGCGCGCCGCGGGCCAAGGCGCGCGTTCTTCCAGCACCTCACCCGCCACCGCCAACAGCCGGTCGCGCGCGCCGCGCGGATCTTCCCCGGCCGGGGTCTCGTTCACGAACCGCTCCATCACCTCATGCAGGATCGTGCCCCGCAAGGGCGCATCCGGCGAGGGATTCAGCGGGCGCAATGGCCGGAGCCCCAGCACCTTTTCGGCGTAGATCGCATAAGGATCGCGCACCAGTTTCGAGATCCGGGTGACCGAAAGACGGTTCGGCCGCGCCTCAACCGGCGGGCGCGGCGAGGGCCGCGGCGCCGGGTCGATGCGCGCGGCGGCGTCGAGGGCTTCGGCCTGCGCGATCCAGTCCCGGCCACGGGTGCGCATCGCCTCCAACTCCGCCGCACCCGCGTCCGACATGCCCTGCATCAGGTTGGTGAGCCGGTTCAGCCAGCGCGACGGCACCGTCTGGCTCTCGTCGCCGCGGATCGCGCGGGTCAGCACGACCTCGCGTGCGGAAATCGCCTGCTGGAAGTCGTGCGCGGACAGGCCAACGCGCCGTTCGGGCAGCAATAGACCCGCATCAAACCGCATCCGGCGGTTCATCCAGGGGTCTGGCACGGGCAATTCGGGCCAGGTTCCGTCGTTGAGACCGGCAAGGATGACGCGCTCAACCCCCTGTACCCGTGCCTCCAGCGTGCCCCAGATCTGCACCTTCGGGTGCGGCGCCACGGGATCGCGCACCTCGCCGCGTTGGAGCACGGCGGCGAAGAGATCGCGGTAGTCGGCTTGCGTGAAGCGCCCGCCGAAGGGTGCCTCGCGTTGCAATTCGTCGACCACGCGCCGCGCTTCCCGGCCTGCGGGTTTGTCCCATAACCCGCCACTTCCCGTGCCCGCCGGTCCGGCCGCGAACAGCTCGGCGAGGGCGATCGTCTGTGCGACATGCTCCGGGAGCGGCCGGGGGCCGCCAACGGCCAAGGCATCGAGCAGTGGTCCGAGCCACCCCACCCAGGCGCGACGGTCCTCGCGCGTGTCGGCCCATGCGGCAAGGCTCGTAGCGGTCGGATACGGCATGTCGTCGCGCAGGGCTTCGAGCTCGAGGTCGCGGGTGTGACGCAGGTGCTCGCCGCGCACATCCGACCCGGTGTTGGTGAGCGGATGTTTCAGGAGTGCGAGCAGGCCGGGGGCGGCGGCCTTGGTGCCGATAAGGTCGGCAACCTGGCGCAGGAGCCGCCCCGGCGGGGTCAGCGGCAGCGGTCGTCCGGCGCTGTCGTCGGGCTCGATCCGCCAGCGGTCGAGTGCTGCGGTCACCTGCCGGGTCAGCGTCCGGTCGGGGGTGATGAGCGCGGCGGCCTGCCCCGCCTCGACAGCCTGACGCAAGACCAGCGCAATGGCGCCCGCTTCCGCCCGCGGGCTCGGCGCTTCGATCAGCGTCATCCCCCGGGCCGCTTCGGCGATCCCCTCGAAGCGCGGCCCTTCCTCCTGCCACCGGTCGGTGACCGGGGCGGGCCTCAGCGCGAGCGAGACAAGCGCGTTGCGCCGGGGGTTGGCGGGCGTCGTTTCCGACCAGGGCGCCACCTGCTCCGGTCCGGCGCCCAGCGCCTTCATCAACCGGGCGAAGCGAAACTGCGGGTGATCCTCGGCGAGCATCCCACCTTCGAGCCAAAGCTCGTCCCAAACCTGGCGCGGCTGTTCCGTGTCGTAGCCCGGCAGGATCACCGCGCCCTGCGGCAGCCGTGCGATGCTCTGCATGAAAAGCTGCGTGGCCCCGCGCGATCCGGTTGAGCCGACCATCAGCACCGGCGTTTCCGGCGGGCTATGTTGCCAAAGCTCGACCAGCCGTTCGATCACCCGCCGTTGCCGCGCTTCGATATCAGGCGGTTCGCCGCTGTCGCTGCCAAAAAACCGTTCGACCACGTCGAGAAAGGCCAGACTGCGCTGCCAGTGGCCGGACAGATCGCTTACGTCGAGCGCGCGGATGGCGTCGGGGTCCACCCCTTCGCCCTGCATCTCGTCGACGAGACCGGCGAGGCTGTCGGCAAGACCGTAGATCGCCGCGCGCGGGGCGAGGTCGGGCTGGCTGTCGAGCAGTTGGGACACGAGCTCGGCCAGTTCCAGCCGTCGGCGGAGCGGCGAGACGGCGGGCGGCAGGTCGGCAAAGGCGGCATCGCGCCCGAGATCGGTCACAAGGCGGATGCGCGGCAGGAGCCGGCCGGGGCCGGTGTCGAACAGCTCGGCCAGCCGTCGGCCCATCCGCCGGGTGTTGACGTAGAGCGTCACCCGGGCGAGCGCTTCGGGCGGCTGTCCCGCCATCCGCTCGATCAGCCCGGCGACGACCGCAGCGGGATAGTCCACCCCGGGCGGCAGGGCGAAGAGCCGCGGGGCCTCGGTGGGCTCAAACATCGGTGGCGCCCGCGAGCAGGGCCTCGGCCTCACTGATCCCGCCGGGGTGCCCGACATCGCACCATCCTCCGGTGTGCACAGCGCCGAACAGCCGCCCGGTGGCCAACATCCTGTCCCACATCAGATTCAACGAAAACACTTCGTCCTCCACTGCGCTCAGACCGTCCGTCCGGATGATCTGCGCCCCAACGTAGACGAGCCCGGCCCCCCGTTCCAGCCGGCCATCGGCGCCAAGGTCGAAATCGCCCGCGCCCTTGTGGCCGGTCGCTCTTTCGCGGGGCACGAGCAGCAAAAGCGCGTCCATCGTCTCCGGGTTCCAGGCCCTGGCGAGTTCCGCGAGCGGGTTCGGCCCCGTCCAGACCGCATCGGCGTTGATGGTGAACACCGGGTCGGGCCCGAGCAGCGGCAGCGCGCGCCGAAGCCCGCCGCCGGTTTCCAGGAGCTGATCGGTCTCAAACGAGAGCTTCACGCCGCGCGGGGCGAGATGGGTGGCGAGCTGGTCCGGCAGGTAATGCAGGTTCGCGACCAGCCGGGTGGCCCCTGCGTGTTCCGCCAGCTCAAGCGCATGGTCGATGAGCGGTTTGCCCGCGACCTCGATGAGCGGTTTCGGCCGCGTCTGGGTCAACGCGCCCATGCGGGTGCCACGCCCGGCGGCGAAGATCATTACGGCTTCGGGATGGTCGGTCATTGCCCTTTCAACCTCGCGATCAGGTTGGGCGTGGGGGGCGGCAGATCGGTGAGAATGCGCTTCTTCAGCCGGGTTAGAGACGCATGCTCAAGGTCCTCAACCAGAAGCGCCCAGGTGCGCGGCAGGAAATCGAGATAGGCAGGCTTGCCGTGATCGAGTGCCAGCCGGGCAAAGATACCAAGAATACGCAAGTTGCGCTGAACCGCGAGCACCGGCCAGGCCGCGCCGGGCTCCAGCCCGGTCGCCGCGGCGTAGCGGGCCTGCATCTCGGTCACGGTTTCGGGCGCCACGTCGCGCCGCGCATCGCGCGCGAGCGAGACCAGATCGTAGAGCGGATGGCCGAGGCCTGCATCCTGGTAGTCGATCAGCCCGACACGCGCGGGGCCCGGGCGGTCGGGCAGCCAGAACAGGTTCCCGGCGTGAAAGTCCCGCAGCGCAAGCACCGGCGACCAGCGCGGCAGCGCCGCAAACGCCTCCGCCATCAGTACCTGCATCGCGCGCTTCGCGCCGCGGTCGTCGCGTCCGGTGAATGCCGGCAGGTAGCTGTCATACACCAGCCCTGCCTGCTCGGTGAGCGTGTCCGGTCCAAGGTCCGGCGCGGAGGGGGTCGGGCAGGCATGCAGAGCCGCGAGCACGTCGGTTGCGGCCGTGAAAAGCAGGGTTTCACGCCCCGGGTCCGCCGCGAGCAACGCAGGATAAAGCCCGTCGCCGAAGTCCTCGAGCAGCAGCAACCCTCGTGTCACATCGGCGGCGAGGACGCGCGGGGCCGACAAGCCGCAGCCGAGAAGATGCTCCGTGACCGCGATGAACCGCTCCAGACCGCGCCGGTCGCCATGTGCATCCATCAATACGGCTCTGTCGTTCCCCATCCGCAACCGCACATAGCGCCGGCTCGACGCATCGCCGGCGAGCGGTGCCTGCGTCGCCCCGCACCAACCGACGTGAGTAAGAAAGCGGGCGATCGCGGCGGCGCGGTCAGATGTCATCGAACAGCACCCCGAGCCTCTCCGCCCAGGCCGGCGCGTTCGACCTGGCCGACACCACCCGGGTGTCGGGCCCGGCACCGGTCGCGAAGCTCAGCGACAAAGCCCCGTCAGGTGCGAGATCGCCAAGCCGGTCGGGCCATTCGATGAGGCAGACCGCCTCGGTGAACGCCTCCGCAAGCCCCAGTTCCTCGACCTCGTCGACATGGGTCAGCCGGTAGAGATCGGCATGCCAGATCTCGACCCGCCCGGTATCGTAGGTCTGAACAAGCGTGAAGGTGGGCGAGGGCACATCCTCGGCCGGAGCGCCATCGGCCACGAGCCGGGCCTGGATCAGCGCGCGGGCGAAATGCGTCTTGCCGCTGCCGATCTGGCCTTCGAGCAGCAGCACGTCACCGGCGCGAAGCCCGGGCGCCAACGCGCGCGCGAAGGCCGCAGTTTCATCCGGCGAGCCGAAGGTGAAATGGCGAAACGGGGCGCTCATGGCCCCGTTGTACCTCAGCCGCCCGATGCTGCAAGCGGCACCGTCCGGTGCCCGGTCGCCGCNNACCGCTGGCCCCAAACCGCTGTCTCAGACGAGCAGGGGTGAGCTGGCGGACGCGTCCGCCTTTGGCCGCGGGGCCGGTCCCGGCACCCGCTTGGGCTGGATCGCGGGTGCCGCGACGGTGAAATCGACAAGCGTCGACCCCCGGGTGAGCGGGGTCACACGGGTCAGCAGGCTGCGCCCGTCGTTCAGCGCGATCCGCGTGCGCCAAGTGCCGTGACGGTCGGTTTGCCCGATCAGCCCGCGCAATTCGTCCCAGGCGGGCGTGGGGGCCGAGCGGGCCTGCCAGGAGGCTACGGCGCCGCGCAGGCTGACCTCGCCGACCGTTGTCGAGGGGTCGTTGCCCCAGAGCCGGGCATAGGCGGCGTTGGAGATCGAAAGCGTTCCGCCGGAACTGAACACGGCGATCGCCTGCGGCAGGGCGTCGAGGGCCGCCTGTCCGGTTTCGAGCTCGGTGCGGAACCGGCGGGTGAGCGAGATTTCCGCCGAGATGTCTTCGAACAGCAACGCCACCGCGCCGTCCGGGTGCGGGCGGCCCGTGACCCGGTAGGTCTGGCCGGTCGGCAGCGCCCAGGTCTCCTCGTAGGTGCCGTTCTGGGCGGCGGCTTCGAGGTCCGACATCTGCTGGCGCCAGCTGCGATAATCCTTCGGCTCCGGCATCATCCGCGATTCGCGCAGGCGGTCGAGGAAGGCCGAGAGGCTGGGTTTCGAGATCAGGAAGGAGGCGGGCAGCATGGTGAGATCCATCAGCGCCGGGTTGAACAGCGCCAGTTCGCGGGCGCGGTCGAAGATCACCAGACCGATCGGCAGGGCGGCAAATGTCTTGGTGAGGGTGGTGACGAATTCCTGGAGAGACGTCTCCGCCTTGACCAGCCGATCCGACGGCATCGCGGTGAACACCTTGTCGCCCTCCGCCGTCTCCATCTCGGTCACATCGAACCAGTGGCGCGTGGCCTCGGCACCGATGGTCACCGCCGCCCGGTGTTGGGTGTCTTCGTCATTTTCCGAGGCGACATTGGCGGTGTCTTTGTCGAGGTTGAACACCCGGGCGGGCGGCCAGGGGGGCACATCCTCGCTGCCCGAAACGCTGTCGGCCAGCGTCATGTAAGCGGCGTTGCACCAGGTGAGCGTCCCGGTCCGGCCCTCGCGCCATTGCGGGAAGGGATTTGTCTCGGTGCTCGAACGCAGGATCTTCAGCTCCCGCTTCATCGCCATCAGGCTGTGCTGGTCGTAGCCCGCGCCCGCGATCTCGTCCGGATCGGCGTCCTCGAGGGTGATCCGCGCCACGCCGTCATGCCATTCGGCCCGCAGCCGGGTGTTGCCGTCCGCCGCGCCGAGCTGCATCTCGCCGACCTCGGCGAGGTCGCCGATCAGTTCGCCCAGCCGCGGAAACTGCGGCGAGAGCAGGGTGGCGAGATGCGACCAGGCCGTGCCCCGGCGGGGGGCCGTGTCGAGCAGCATGCGTCCGGCGGGGGTCGCGTCCAGCAGGGTTTCGTTCTCGAAGATGAAAACGACAGAGTCGCGTTCCGCTTCGGTGAACCGCCGCAGGTTGCTGGTCTTGCGCCGGTCGAACATGCCGAAGACAAGAAGTACCGCGAGGGCGATGACAAAGGCGGAGCCGACGAGCGCGAGAGCGAAGAGGGTATAGTTCATGGCGGGGATCCAAATGGAGCGCGTGTTTCGTTAACCCTATGCCCGCACTGGTTAACGAAGGCTTAAGGGCCCCCGCGATGCTCAGGCGCCGAAATGCACGTTCTCACCCAGCGCCGGGGTCCGCTCTGACGCTTCGATGCCGCCTTCGCGCCGGGTGCGGTCCCAAATCACCTCGACGATCGCGCCCAACGGCTCGCCGGGATGCGATTTGCCGGTATAGGGCGTGGTGCCGTTGACGAAACTGAGTTCCGCGCCGGTGCGCTCAAGCAGCGTCTTGGCGATGAACAAGCCAAGGCCCATGCCCTCGTATTCCGGGCGCCGGTCGTCGCGCCCCTGCCGGCTGCCCCGCCGCAGGAACGGATCGCCGATCCTCCCGAGAAGATGCGGCGGGTATCCGGTGCCGTCATCGATGACACGCACCGACAGGATGCGGTCATTCCAGCTGGTTTCGACCCAGACCGTCCTGGCCGCGAAATCGACGGCATTCTGGATCAGGTTCCTCAGCGCGTGGATCAGCTCGGGGCGCCGCAACACCATCAGGTCTTGCGCCGGCGCGGCCTCTCGGGGACGGCTGCGGATGACGATCTCCTTGCCGCGGTCGCGGTGCGGTTCGGCGGCTTCCTCGATCACCGCCGAAAGCAGGGCCTGGCGCAGGTACAGATCGTCTTTCCCCATCCGGCCCATCGAGCGCAGGATGTCGCGGCACCGGTCCACCTGGTCGCGAATCAGTTCCGCGTCTTCCCTGAGGTCCGTGCCCTCCTCCAGCTCGCCGATCATCTCCGAGCTCACCAGCTTGATGGTGGCCAGCGGGGTGCCGAGCTCATGCGCCGCGGCGGCCACCACGCCGCCGAGGTCGGTCAGTTTCTGCTCGCGGGCGAGCGCCATCTGGGTGGCGAGAAGGCCCTGTGCCATCGACTGGATCTCGGCGCTCACCTGACGTGTGTAGACACCGACGAACCCGATCGCGATGACGATGGCCGCCCAATGGCCAAGCTGGAAGATGACGGGCAGCGCCAGGACATCGCCCGCCGCGGTCACCAGCGGCACGTAGACCCAGGCCATGATCGTCACCGGCACCACCGCCGCAAGGCCGATCACCAGGGTCGCGCCGAGCGACAGCGCCATCGCCCCCACAGTGACAGGCGCGACGATAAGCATCGCGAACGGGTTGTTGAGCCCGCCTGTCACCGCGAGCAGGAAGCCGAGCTGCACCGTGTCGAAGGACAGCATCAGGGTCGCTTCGTACTCATTCAGCCGCTTGTTTTCCGGGTAAACGAAGTGAAACACCACGTTGGCGATGATCGATGCGCCGATCGCCACGGCACAAAGGCCAAGCTCGATCTGCAGGCCGAAGAACCGCTGGCTCACCGCGATCGCCACGATCTGTCCGGCCACGGCGGCCCAGCGCAGAACCGTGAGCGTGCGCAGACGGACACGGCGCCCGGTCTGTTTGGCTGCGAACAGCGACGGCGTGGTGTCGGTCATCACGATCCTGCGGACTGGTCCAGATGCGTCTTCGGCCCCCTTGTATGTTGGCGGCGCATGAAGGATCAATGCCGACGAAACAGGGAGGCCCCCCGCATGCGTATCGCCATTATAATCTCCGCCGCCGTCGCAGCCACCGCCCTCGCCGGTGGCGCCTGGTGGGTGACCCGCTCGGGGGCAGGCGACAACGACCCCTTCGCCGCCTGCCGGGCGTCCTCCGTCGGCACCGGCGTCGCCTCGATCGGGGGGCCCTTGTCGCTCATCGACGAGAACGGCGAAGCGGTCACCGAGGCCGAGATCATCGCCAAGCCGACTCTCGTCTATTTCGGCTACACCTACTGCCCCGACATCTGCCCGACCGACAACGCGCGCAACGCCGAAGCCATCGACCTGCTGGCCGCGGCGGGGTATGACGTGGGCATGGCACTGGTGTCGGTCGATCCCGAACGCGACGACCCCGAGCAACTGCGCGATTTCACCGACTACCTGCACCCCGAGGCAATGGGCTACACCGGCACGCTGGAACAGATCCAGGCTGCGGCGCAGGCCTACAAGGCCTATTTCAAGAAGGAAGAAAACCCGGATCCGGATTTCTACCTGGTCGACCATTCCACGTTCACCTACTTCATGCTGCCCGGGATCGGTTTTGCCGAGTTCTTCAAGCGCGATGTCACCCCGGCCGAAATGGCCGAACGGATCGGCTGCTTCATCGATGCGGGCGGGGCCTGACTTCCGCGATCGCCGCCCCCTGCGATAAATTGACCTGCGGCGACCTTGCGCATAGGGTGCGTTGTACGAGCGAACAGAGCGGGGGATTCCCATGTCGGACAACGAGTTGCTGGATCTTGGCGACGACAGATCGCTCCTTCTGGTCGATGATGACGAGCCGTTTCTGCGCCGGTTGAGCCGGGCGATGGAAAAACGCGGGTTCGACACTGAAACGGCCGAGACGGTTGCGGATGGCAAGGCCATGGCGTCGGCCCGGCCACCGGCTTATGCGGTGGTCGACCTCCGGCTCGAAGACGGCAACGGGCTCGACGTGGTCGAGACCATCCGCGAAAAGCGCCCCGACGCGCGGATCGTGGTGTTGACGGGCTACGGCGCCATCGCCACTGCGGTCGCCGCGGTCAAGGCCGGCGCGACCGACTATCTGTCCAAGCCCGCCGATGCCCAGGACATCGTCAACGCCCTGCTGGCAAACGGCGACGATCTGCCGCCGCCGCCGGAAAACCCGATGAGCGCCGACCGGGTGCGCTGGGAACATATCCAGCGGGTCTACGAGCTGTGCGACCGCAACGTCTCCGAGACGGCGCGCCGTCTCAACATGCACCGCCGCACCCTCCAGCGCATTCTCGCCAAACGCAGCCCGAAATGAGCAGCCCGCAATGAGCAGGGCACCGCTGATCCTCTGCCTCGTGCTTGCCGGTTGCGGCGGGGGCGATCTCGAACTGAACCCGTTCGCCGGGACCAAGAAGCAAGGCATCGCGCTCGAAACCGACGCGGGCGGGCTTGCGATCACCGGCTCCGGTATCACTGTTCCTGGCGGCCAGCGGATCGATTTCGGCCGCGCGCCCTCCGGGGTGATCGCCGTCTTGGAGCGCGAGCTTGGCCCGGGCCGGGCGCTGGGTCTCACCAATTGCCCCGCAGCCGTGCGCCAACAGATCGCCTGGGGAGACCTGGTGTTGACCTTCACCGACGAACGCTTCGTTGGTTGGCGGGGGGCGGACGGCGCCGCCGGTCAGACCTGCGGCGTTCTCGCCTGACGCGCCGCGGCGCGCAGCCAGGCACGGAAGGCTTTCGCGCCCGGTGAGAGCACGCCGGGCCGGGTGACGATGTGGTAGCCGAGGCCGCGTGCGTCGTGTTCTTCATGCAACGCCACCAGCGTGCCGGCATCGAGGTCGGCCTCCACCAATGTGTGCGATTGCACCGCGAGCCCGAGGCCGGCGCGCACCGCGCCGAGGGCAAGGGCGTTCGAGGGCATCTCGCGCACGGTTTCCCGGTCGAAATCCACACCGATGGCACCGCCCCAGACCCTTTGCTCGTTGGTGGCGGCGGAAAAGAACCAGGTATGCCCCCGTTCTGCGAGAAGTGCGTCGAGCCCCGCGGCGCTTGAGTAGCCTGGAGCGGCGACGACGACGAAGCGGCTCACGTCAAGCGGTTCGACGTCGCAACCCGGCCAGGTGCCATCGCCGAACCGAATGGCGATGTCGATGCCGTCGCGGCGCAGGTCGGCGAGCGCATTCGAGGGCGCAAGGCGCACTTCGATCTCCGGGTATGCGGCCCAGAAGGCACCGATCCGCGACATCAGCCAGGTTTCGGCGAAGGAGGGGGTAAGGGTCACGACCACCGGCCGATCCGCCGTCCGGTCCATGATCCGGGCCACACCCTCACCGATCCGGTCGAACCCCTCACCCAATGCCTCCGCAAGCTCGCGCCCCGCATCGGTGAGCCGCATGGCCTGCCCGTCACGGGTGGCGAGCGGTGCGCCGAAATGCGCCTCAAGGCTCCGCAGATGCTGGGCGATCGCGGCATGGGTCACGTTGAGCATCCGGCCGGCCGCCGAGAGGCTCCCGGTACGCGCCAGTGCGTCGAAGGCCCGCAGGGCGGCGAGTGAGGGAAGCGCGGTCCAATCCATTAGTGATGTTAGCCCAGCTTACAGTATGGAAACCATAGAAACTTCGTTTAAAGCACTTTTCGTGGTGTCTTGATGACAGAGACTTACAACAAAGGAGAACGATATGTTCGAGATCATGGCCTCTGTCTTTCGCACCGCAACCCGCACCCACCCTTTCGAGGGCACGCCGTTCGACCGCGAGCAGCACCTGCACAACCGGCGCGAGGAGGAAAGCCGTCGCGAACGCGAAGCGCTCGACACCCTGAACCGCTACCGGCGCGGCTACTGGTAGGCGGGGCTCGGCCGGTCAACTCCCGGGGGCGCGGGTGTCGCCCTTGCGGATCCGGTCCGGGCGTGCTGTCACGGCGCGGCATGCCCGGACCGGACGGTCGCGGTTGGGATGGGTCCTCAATCGAGATCGAAGCGCATCAGCACACGGGCTTTTACGCTGGAATAGAGCCTGAAACCCCGGTTCTGGTAGTAGATCCGGGCCGCGGCATTCTCCGCGGCCACATCCGCCGATATCCACGCGTAGCGCAGCAGGCGCGCGGAGTGCGCGGTCGCGTCGAACAGGCTTGCGGCCGCGCCGACCGGCAGGGGGTTGGGGTCCAGAAAGGTCGCGATCTCACAGGCGTCGGCCGCAAGCGTCTCGGTGCGGCCGATGTGCTGAAATCCGAGCAAACGGCCGCTGTCATCCTCGATCAAATGCCAGGCGGCATAGGCGCTGTCGCCGTCCATCCAGTCGGCCAGCCCCTGCGCCGTCACCGGCGAGCCGGCCACTTCGGCCATCTGGCGGATGTCGGCAAGCGTGGCGGAGCGGGTGATGAAAGTCATCGGGCGGTCGCGCTGCGCAGGGTCACGCGGGGCTTCGCCCGGCGGGTTCGCCCGCAAAACACAGTTAGCGCTATCTGTAATAAAATCAAAGCCCTGACCCCCTGTCCGAGTTCGCCCACCCATCGCGCAGTCTTCGCCCGCCTACACTTGAGCGAGCAATTCCTCGTGCCGGGCCACGAAATCCTCCCGCACCGCGCGCGGCGCGCGCAGGTGAATCTCGAGCCCACGGATCATCTCCGGATCCGGTTTGCCGAAGAACTTGTCGCTCTCGGGTTTCGCAAACCCCGCGATCTGCGTCGCCTCCAGCCAGGCCGAGACTCGGTCGGCCTTCTTGATCGCCTTCTTGATCTTCACCGGCACCTCGGCGGGCAGGCCGAAGCGGATATGAATTGCCGCCATGAGCCGGTCGTCCAGCTCACCATAGGCCGGCCCCACCGCCGCCTTCACCGGCGAGATCATGTCGCCGATGACGTATTCCGGCGCGTCATGCAGCAATGCCGCGAGCTGCCATTTCGCGGGTACGCCCGGGTTCATCCGCGAAAACAGCGTCTCGACCAGCAGCGAGTGTTCGGCCACTGAATAGGGCCAGTCGCCGATGGTCTGCCCGTTCCAACGGGCGACGAAAGCCAACCCGTGGGCGATGTCTGCGATCTCGATATCCATCGGCGTCGGGTCGAGTAGATCGAGCCTGCGGCCCGAAAGCATCCGCTGATACGCGCGGGGTGGTGGCATGGTTTTCTCCTGATCCGGGCCAGAATGGCGTTCGCAGTAGGGTTGTCAATGCGTGCTCATTGCCTGTTAAGCCGGGCAGTGATAACCCCGCGCCAAGCCAGATTTTACGGAGGCCCGCAAGGTGACCCAGAACTACATCGTGAAGGATATTGCGCTCGCCGAGTTCGGTCGCAAGGAGCTCGACATTGCCGAAACAGAAATGCCGGGCCTGATGGCGCTGCGTGAGGAATACGGGGGCTCCAAACCGCTCAAGGACGCGCGCATCGTCGGCTCGCTGCACATGACGATCCAGACCGCGGCGCTGATTGAAACGCTGGTGGCGTTGGGGGCCGACGTGCGCTGGGCGTCGTGCAACATCTACTCGACCCAGGACCACGCCGCCGCGGTGATCGCCGCCGCCGGTATCCCGGTCTTCGCCATCAAGGGCCAGTCGCTGGAAGAGCATTGGGACTACCTCGACCGGTCGTTCCAGTTCGCGGACGGTCCGAACCTGATCCTCGACGACGGTGGCGACGCGACACTTTACGTTTTGCTCGGCGCGCGCGCCGAAGCCGGCGAAGATCTCGGCGTGCCGGGGTCGGAAGAGGAAGAGGTGATCCACAAGCAGATCGCCAAGCGCATGGCCGCGAGCCCGGGCTGGTTCACAAAGGTGCGCGACCAGATCAAAGGCGTCTCTGAGGAGACCACCACCGGCGTCCACCGCCTCTATGATCTCGTGAAGACCGGCCAGTTGCCCTTCCCGGCGATCAACGTGAACGACTCGGTCACCAAGTCGAAGTTCGACAACAAATACGGCTGCAAGGAATCGCTGGTCGACGGCATCCGCCGGGCGACCGACGTGATGATGGCGGGCAAGGTCGCCGTGGTCTGCGGTTACGGCGACGTCGGCAAGGGTTCGTCGGCAAGCCTGCGCGGTGCCGGCGCCCGGGTGAAGGTGACCGAGGTCGACCCGATCTGCGCGCTGCAGGCGGCGATGGACGGGTTCGAGGTGACCACGCTTGAAGACGAGGTCGCGACGGCCGACATTTTCATCACCACCACCGGCAACAAGGACGTGATCCGAATCGAGCACATGCGCGCCATGAAGGACATGGCGATCGTCGGCAACATCGGCCACTTCGACAACGAGATCCAGGTGGCCGCGTTGAAGAACCACAAGTGGACCAACATCAAGGACCAGGTGGATATGATCGAGATGCCCTCGGGCAACAAGATCATCCTGTTGTCCCAGGGGCGGCTCCTGAACCTCGGCAACGCCACCGGCCACCCGTCCTTCGTGATGTCGGCCAGCTTCACCAACCAGGTGCTGGCACAGATCGAGCTGTGGACCAAGGGCGAGGATTACGGCAACGAGGTCTACATCCTGCCCAAGCATCTCGACGAGAAGGTCGCGCGTCTGCATCTGGGCCGGATCGGGGTGAAACTCACCGAACTGCGGCCGGACCAGGCGAAGTACATCGGCGTGACGGTGGACGGGCCCTACAAGCCGGAACACTACCGGTACTGAGGCCAGGTGGGACCGCGCCCACACCACGCCCGTACAGAGGAAGCGCCGCCCAGTGGGGCGGCGCTATTCGCTTCAGCTCTCGTCGCCAAATCCGAAGGTCTCGGTGACGTAGTCGATATCCTTGTCACCGCGGCCTGACATGTTGATGAGGATCGACTTGCCGGGGTTCTTCGGCGCTTCCCGCATCGCAAAGGCGAGCGCATGGGCGCTTTCGAGCGCCGGGATGATGCCTTCCTCTCGCGACGAGGCATAGAAGGCGGCGAGCGCTTCCTTGTCGTCGGCCGCGGTGTAGTTCACCTTGCCGATCTTGTGCAGATAGGCGTGCTCCGGGCCGACGCCGGGATAGTCGAGGCCGGAGGCGATGGTGTGGACCGGGGCGGGCTCGCCGTTTTCGTCTTTGAGCACCAAGGTGTGGAAACCGTGGATGTCGCCGTCTTCGCCGTAGGTGATCGTCGCGGCGTGATCGCCGAGTTTCGACGAGGTGCCGAGCGGTTCGACGCCGTGCAGCGAGACGCCCTCATCGTCGATGAAGCCCGAGAACAGGCCCATCGCGTTGGAGCCGCCACCGACGCAGGCCGCAACCATGTCGGGCAGATCGCCGGTCATCTCCAGGAACTGTTCGCGCGATTCGACGCCGACGATGTGCTGAAAATCGCGCACGATCATCGGGAAGGGGTGCGGGCCCACGACCGAGCCGATCGCGAAGAGCGCCTTGTCGGCCTGTTCGATGTAGCTGCCGAAGGCGCTGTCGACCGCCTCTTTCAGCGAGCGTCCGCCGAAGCCCACCGGCACAACCGTGGCGCCCAGAAGTTTCATCCGGGTGACGTTGGGCGCTTCCTTGGCGATGTCGATCTCGCCCATGTGGATCTCGCACTCCATACCGAAGTAGGCGGCTGCCGTGGCCAGGGCCACGCCGTGCTGGCCGGCGCCGGTTTCGGCCATGAGCTTCTTTTTGCCCATGAACTTCGCCAGCAGCCCCTCGCCCATGCAGTGGTTGAGTTTGTGCGCGCCGGTGTGATTGAGGTCTTCGCGCTTGGCGTAGATCTGTGCGCCGCCAAGCCGGCCGGACATGTTCTTGAGATAGCTGATCGGGGTCGGCCGCCCCTGGAAATGCTTGCGGATCAGGCGCAGCTCGGCGATGAAATCGGCCGATTTCGAAATCCGTTCATAGGCTTCGCGGATTTCCTTGAAATGCGGCTCGAGCGGCGGCGGCAGCATCGCGCCACCATACTCGCCGAAATAACCGTCGCGGTTGGGTGTGGTTTTCAGGTAGCCCACGGCAATATTCCTCCTCGTTGTACTCGGAAACGAATTGAAAGGATTTCTTTCGGTCGGGCAAGCGGGATCACGCAGTTTGTCGTCGCCTTACGGGGAATTTCCGGCTCGAATTTTCCTTTGTCGGTGAGTCTGTATCGCGGTACCTTCACGCCAAACGGGGACCAACCCCCGTGTACCCAAGGGAGTTTTCAAATGGGAAAGAGAGACGAGCTCATCGCCAAGTACGCTGATGACCTGAAGAACAAGTGCGGCGTCGAGCCTGACATGGGCCTGCTGACCAAGGTGACCATCGGCTGCGGCCCGTCGATCTACAACGCCGATGCAGCGACGGTTGCGGCCGGTCAGGAGAGCGAGCTGGAAACGGTGAAGAACAACTTCCTGATGAAGAAACTCGGCCTCGCGGATGGGCCGGAGCTGATGGAAGCGATCAATTCCGTGATCGAGACCTACGGCCGTTCGGAGCGCAACAAGTACCGCCCTGTCGTCTACTACCTGCTGGCCAAGCATTTCGGCAAGGAAAGCGTCTACGGCTGAGCTGAACGCCGGACCGGATTACGAACGGGGACGCCGCCCAAGCGTCCCCGTTTTCCGTTAAGGGATCGTTACCAATAACGCATTGAAAACACGGCTAATTCTAAGCACTCCATCGTTGCGCGGACCGGGCGTTTGGCCTAGTGTCATCTCAAGGCCAGGATGGTCGGACCTTTTTTCAGAGACACGTGTGGTGCTGAGGGAGCACGTGGGGTGGAAGGAGGGTCCCGATGATCCGGACACGGGGCCCTCCTTTTCTATTCAGCACCAGGCAATTCCGAGCAGCGCAAATCCGAAAAGCGCAAATCAGAACAGCGCCAGCACCAGGCCGATCACTGTACAGCCGCCCGCAGCGTAGCCGCCGTCGATGAGCGCGAGGCTCTTGGGCTTGTTCGAGAACATCACGTTGTTCACGATCCAGGGTGCGGCGACGAACAGGCCAAGCCCGAGGCCGGTCATCAGACCTTTGCCGACCGTATCGATCCCCGACATCACGAAGACGTGCCGCATCATACCCGCGACCAGGATCGCCATGACGAAGGCGGAGATATAGGGCAGCGGGTTTTTCGAATTGACCGGACGGCCGTCGTCGCCCACCTCGACGCCGGCGGCTGCCATCCACGGCTTGGCCAGGCTCATGTACCAGACCGTGCCGAACCCGAATCCCGCCAGAGCGGCGACCAATACTGCGATGATTCCCATGGGGTTTCCCTCCCTGTACGCGTCATTCTGTCGCAGTATGCGGGAGGGTGCCGGGTTCGCCTAGGTTTTTTCGCCCGCCAGGTCGAGAACCACGTTCCATTCCGCCTCGCTCAC
>DQCI01000052.1:0-6465 GCA_003545125.1 Paracoccaceae bacterium | reverse complement strand
CGCGGATCGTCGGTGGTGCTGTCGGGGTGGATCTCGCGGCAGACCTCGACGATGCCGACGACGCGCTTCTCGTTCACCGAGTGGTAGAAGAAGCCGAGATCGCCCAGTTTCATCTCGCGCATGGTGTTGCGGGCCTGGTAATTGCGCACGCCGTCCCATTCCTCGCCCGCCTCGCCCTTGGCGACCTGGTGGTCCCAGCCCCAGGTGTTCGGCTCCGACTTGAACAACCAGTACGCCATCAGCCGATCACCTTCTTGAAGCGTTCGATCCGCGCCTTCTGGAACAGACCGGCCTTGGCGTAAGGGTCGTTCGCCGCCCACGCCTCGGCCTCGGCGCGGGTGTCGACATCGAGGACGGCGAGCGAGCCTTTCATGTCGCCGGAAACGTCGTCCAGGAAAGGCCCGAGATAAACCACCGGCGTCTCGGCGGCATAGGCGAGATGCGCCTCCCGGTTGGCCTTGCGGATCTCGAGTGCCCCGTCCTTGTCGGTGCAGATGATGGCGTACATGTCATTCCTCCTTCAATGGCCGCGAGAGCAAGGCCTCGACGGCGTCTTTCACGGTCACGTCGCCATTGACCAACGCGACCACGATATCGGTGATGGGCATCTCGACGCCAGCTTTCTGGGCAGCGAAGTGCACGGCCCGCGCAGTTCCTCGGCCTTCAATCGTCGTTCCCTCCGCGACCGGCGCTTCGCGCCCGAGCGCCAATCCATACGAAAAATTGCGCGATTTTTCGGAAGTGCAGGTCAATGTCAGATCGCCAAATCCGGAAAGCCCGGCCAACGTCTCGGGTGCGGCACCGCGCGACATGGCGAAACGGTTCATCTCGGCATAGCCGCGGGTCATCAAGGCTGCGCGCGCACTCTCGCCCAGCCCCGCGCCGATAGCGACGCCGCAGGCAATAGCGATCACGTTCTTCAAAGCGCCGCCGATCTCGACGCCAACCATGTCAGTGGAGCGATAGAGGCGGATATTGGATGTGCTGAGCATGTGTTGCAGAGGCTCCGGATCGGCGGCCGCGAGGGTGAGCGCGGTGGGGAGACCGGCCGCAATATCGACGGCAAAGCTGGGGCCCGACAACACAGCTGGCGTTGCCTCCGGGCACTCGTAACGGATGATCTCGGCCGGGCCCCGACCAGAGAGCACGTCGATTCCCTTTGAGCATGAGACCAGTGTTTTGTCCTGGAACAGAGCCGCTTCAATCCAAAGAAACCGCGAAGTTTTCTGCATTGGAATAGCGAGCAGAATAACGTCAGCGCGGGCGGCAGTTTCCAGATCTCCGGCCAAGCTCAGGCTTTCAGGAAAGGCAAAGCCCGGCAGACGCCGGGTGTTTTCGCGCGTCGCGGCCATGTCGCCCGGGTCGCGCGCCCAAAGCGTGACCTCCCGCCCGTCGCGGGCGAGCGAGATTGCGAGCGCCGTCCCGAAAGCGCCGGCGCCGATGATGGAAATACTGCTCACGCTTTCGCTCCCTTCTTGCCGGATCCAAGCATGGCCGGGGCAGTGTCGTCCAGCGGCCAGCGGGGACGCGCGGCCAGGGTCATGTCATCGCGGCGTCCGGCCCGGAACCGCTCGATCCCGGCCCAGGCGATCATCGCGGCATTATCGGTGCAAAGCGCGAGCGGGGGGGCGAGAAAGTCGGCGCCGGCCTCTGCCGCAACAGTCTCTAATGCGGCGCGAATGGCCATGTTTGCCGAAACCCCGCCGGCGACGGCGAACACCGGCGTTGCCGGTTCCAGCGCAAGATAGGCAGCCAGCGCGCGGCGCGATTTCTCGGCGAGCACGTCCGCGACGGCGGCCTGAAACGCGGCACAGAGATCGGCGCGGGCGCCCTGCCTGAGCCCGCCATCGCGTGTCACAAGCTTGTCGCGTTCACGCAACAGCGCTGTCTTGAGCCCGGAAAAGCTCATGTCCATGCCCGGGCGGTCGAGCAGCGGGCGCGGCAGTTTGAACCGGGTCGCATCGCCGGCCTTCGCGGCCGCCTCGACGGAGGGGCCGCCCGGTTGCGGCAGACCGAGCAGCTTCGCGGTCTTGTCGAAGGCTTCGCCGGGCGCGTCGTCGATGGTGCCGCCGAGGCGGGTGAAGGCGTCTTCGCCCTCGACCAGCAGGAACTGGCAGTGCCCGCCCGACACCAGCAGCATCAGGTAGGGAAAGGCGGCGCCGTCGGTGAGCCGGGGCGTCAGCGCGTGGCCCGCGAGGTGGTTGATGCCGAGCAGCGGCAGGCCGGTCCCGGCTGCGAGGCCCTTGGCGAGCATGACCCCCGCGAGCACCCCGCCGATCAGGCCGGGCCCGGCGGTCACCGCGATGGCGTCGAGACCGTCCAGCTCGATCCCCGCCTCGGCCAGCGCCTCCTCGACACAGAGATCGAGCTTCTCGGTATGGGCGCGCGCCGCGATCTCGGGCACGACCCCGCCGAAGGCCGCATGCAGATCGGTCTGGCCCGCGACCACCGAGGACAGGATCTCCGGCGGCGCGCCCGGGCGATGGCGCACGACCGCGGCGGCGGTATCGTCGCAGCTCGATTCGAGGCCAAGGATCGTGACGGTGTCGGTCATGAATGCCGTAAGGGTGGGGGCGCCGTTGCGGTGGGGGTCGCGCCGGGGTACCACCGCCGGTGAAGACAGACAATCCCGAGGCCCGCATGACCCCGACCCTTGTCCTGACCCGTCCCGAAGCGCAATCGCGCGCGCTCGTGGCGGCATTGGGGGCGGTGTTGGACGTGGACGCGCGGATCATTGTGGCGCCGATCATGGAGATCGTCTGTGCTGAAACCCTGCCCGATCTTAGGCCCTTCGCAGGGGTCATCCTCACATCGGCGAATGCGGTGCGCTGCGGCCCGCCGCTGACCGGGAAACGCGCGTTTTGCGTCGGCGAAAGCACCGCCGCCGCGGCGCGGGACGTGGGCGCCGAGATCGTGACGGTGGCCCGTAACGCGGACGAGCTGGTGGGCGGGATCACCGGACCCGGCCCGCTAGTGCACCTGCGCGGCGAACATGCGCGCGGCGCAGTGGCGCAGCGTTTGACCGAGGCTGGAACACGGACCGACGAGGCGATCGTCTATGCGCAAAAGGCGCGGGCGCTCACCGAGGCCGCGCGGCGCGCGATCGAGGGCGCACAAGCGGCGGTTCTTCCACTTTTTTCCCCGCGATCGGCACGGCTGGTCGGTGCTACGGTCCGACCGGGCCCGGCGCTGCACACGATCGCGATGTCGCCTGCCGTCGCCCGGGCCTGGGCGGATACCACGGCCAGTGAGGCGGAAATCTGCGGCGCGCCAACGGGAGACGCCATGTTAGCGCGGATCGTCGCGGCACTGCGGCGCAAGTTGCCTTGAGACCCGGGGGGTGCGTGGTTAGGTTTGAGATGGTGGACGCGTCTTTGGTCGCGTGTAGAGATTCGGAAGGTGAATGATGGCGGAAGCCCCGAAATCGACGAAAACGGACAAAGCCGCGGATCCGAAAGCGAAAACCTCCGATACGCCGGGGACGGCGCCGAAAGATGCCAAAGGGCCGGTCGAAGAGGCTGTGGTGATCGGCGAAACGCCCCCGAAAGCAGCGAAGGCGTCTGCGTCCGAGGCGAAAGCGTCGGCCAAGGACGCGCCGAAGGATCCCAAGCCCGCCGCGCCCGCGAAGCCCGCGTCGGAGCCGGCGAAGCCGAAGTCGACGGCCAAGACGGTGCCACCGCCCAAGTCGGCGGCCAAATCCAGCGAACCGCCCAAGCCTGCGCCAGCAGAAACAAAACCGGCCAAAGCCGGGCACCCGCAAGCGGAACAACCGGCGAAACGCCGGGGCGGTTTCGGCGCGTTCCTGGGGTTGCTTCTTGGCGGTGTCGCGGCCGCAATCATCGGGTTCGTCGCGGCGCGCACGGTGGTGCCGGAGGGCTGGCCCTTTCCCGGTGTGGACCCGCAAGAGGATCCCCTCATCGGGGTCGTCGAGGCGCAGGGCGCCGAGATCGCAGCCCTTGGCGAGCGGCTGGGCGCGCTCGATGCCACGCTTGAAGAGGTGAAATCCGACACCAGCGCGCTCGACGCGTTGCGCGAAAGCGTGACGACGCGCCTCGACGGGCTCGAAAGCGGCGCGGGTGAGATCGCCGAACAGCTCGGCACGATGGAAACGCGGCTGTCTTCCGTCGAGAAGCTGGCGCCCGAAGGGACCGAAGCCGCCGAAAAGGCGGCGCAAGCCTATTCAAAAGAGCTCGCAGCGCTGCGCGAGATGTTCGAAGGCGAGCTTGCCGAGATCGACGCGGCCCAAGCCGAGGCCTCGGCGCTCGAAGCGCAACTGGCCGACTCGGCCAAGGCGGCGGCGGGGCGGACGGCGCTTGCCCAGGTGCAAGCCGCGCTCGATACCGGCGCGCCGTTTGAGGACGCGCTGCTTGAGCTGACCGAGGCCACGGGCCTCGACGCGCCCGCCGCGCTCAGCGCGGTCGCGGCGGAGGGCGTGTCGGCGCTCGCGGAGCTGCAAAGCGGTTTCCCCGCCGCCGCGCGCGCCGCGATCGAGGCGGATATCCGCACCGGCGTGGAAGAGGGCAACGTCAACCGGCTGCAAGCGTTTCTGAAGACGCAGCTTGGAACACGGTCGCTCGAACCGAAAGAGGGCGACAGCGCCGACGCGGTTCTGTCGCGTGCCGAGGCGGCCCTGAAGACGGGCGACCTCGACGCCGTGCTCGCCGAGATCGAAACGCTGCCCGAGGCGGCGAAACCGGCCTTCGCCGATTGGCAGACGCTGGCGGAATCAAGGGCCCAGGCCCTGACGGCGGGCACTGCGCTCGCCGAAGAGTTGAACGCGAAGTGAGGGTGATTTTATGATCTGGTCCTTGTTTAAAATCATCCTGTTCGTCGCGGCCATCGCCGGCGCGGTGCTGGGCGCCGGGTTGATTACCGAGACGAGCGGCGGTGTGCGCATCGCGGTCGGGACGATCGAGTTCAATCTCGGCCCACTGCAATCGGTGCTCGCGCTGATTGTTTTCGTGCTCGCGGTCTGGCTGCTGTTGAAACTGGTCAACCTGCTGGTGGCGGTGGTGCGGTTCCTGAACGGCGACGAGACGGCGATTGGCCGCTATTTCGACCGCAACCGGGAGCGCAAAGGCTATGCGGCTCTGGCCGAGGGGATGATGGCGCTCGCGTCCGGCGAGGAACGGGTCGCGATGGCGAAGGCGAACAAGGCAGAGAAATACCTCAAAAAACCCGAGCTCACCAACCTGATCACCGCGCAGGCCGCGGAGATGTCGGGCGACCGCAAGCAGGCCGAGGCGGTCTACAAACGGCTTCTGGCCGACGAGCGGACCCGGTTTGTCGGCATCCGCGGGATCATGAAACAGAAGCTCGAGGCCGGCGACACCGATACCGCTCTGAAGCTTGCCGAGAAGGCCTTTGCGCTGAAGCCGCGCCATGTCGAGACCGGGGACATCCTGCTCGCGTTGCAGGCGACCCAGAACGACTGGACGGGCGCGCGCAAGACGCTCGGCACCAAGGTCAAGACCGGGGCGCTGCCGAAGGATGTCGGCCGGCGGCGCGACGGTGTGCTTGCACTTCAGGAGGCGAAGGAGGTTTTTGCCGAGGGCAATTCGATCCGCGCGCGGGAGGCGGCGATCGAGGCCAACAAGCTCTCGCCCGATCTCATTCCCGCCGCGGTTCTCGCGGCGCAGAGCTACGCTGATCAGGAAAACAAGCATTACGCCGCGCGGCTGCTGGCCAAGGCCTGGGCCGTCAAACCGCACCCGGACCTCGCGGCGGCGTTCGCGCGGCTCGAACCCGATGAGACGCCCGAGCAGCGTTTGAAACGCTTCCGCACCCTGACCAAGCACCAGCCCGATCACCCCGAGACCCGGATGCTGCTTGCCGAGCTTCATATCGCGGCCGAGGATTTCGATGCGGCGCGCAAGGCGCTGGGCGATCTGAGCGAGACCGACCCGACGCAGCGTTCGTTGACGCTGATGGCGGCGATCGACCGTGGCCAGGGCGCGGACGACGACGCGGTGCGCGGCTGGCTCACCAAGGCGGTGACAGCGTCGCGCGGTGAGCAATGGGTGTGCGACAAGTGCAACCACGTTCACGGCGACTGGAGGCCGGTCTGTGCCGAGTGCGGCGCGTTCGACACCTTGAGCTGGACGGTGCCGTCGGAGGGCGAGGTCAAGATGCACGGTGGCGCCGAAATGCTGCCGCTGCTCGTCGGAAAACCTCAGATGCCGGGTGAGGTCGTCGAGCCCGTGGCACCGGCGGCGGCGGCGGATCCCGAAGTGGATGCGGAACCGGCAGACCCGCCGCATGTCGATTTCGCCGATGCACCGGTCGAAAGCGCGTCGGAGTACGCTCCGGAGGCAAAGCCGAATCCGAAAAAATAGGGCTACACAGCGCATGCGGAGGGTGCTATTCACCCCGCACTCGCGAAGTGCCGCATTAGCTCAGCTGGTAGAGCACATCATTCGTAATGATGGGGTCGGGGGTTCGAATCCCTCATGCGGCACCACTTCG
>DQCI01000228.1:510-15979 GCA_003545125.1 Paracoccaceae bacterium | reverse complement strand
AGACCGCCGCCTGGTCGAAACCCCAATTGAAAAGAAGCGCGAGGCCGCGTCAGGACATCCTGACTGGGCACGGTATGGTACACCGCGCCTCAAACGCTATCGGTCGCGCTCCGACCGACCCGCGGCGAGGCCCTGAAAAAAGGCGGTCGTGATCCGAACGATCAGATCGTCGTCCGAGGCGGCCGGACGGCGTGAGGACCGGGTCGACAGACCCAGTACGAGCGCCCCGATCAACAGCAATACGCCGCCCAGGATTGCCGAAGCCCACATCGGGCCCAAGGCCACCGAGACCGCGATCCAGACCGCCCGCAACGTGAGGACGACGCCGGAAACGGCGAGCCCCGCGCCCGCAAGGGCGAGCGCAAGGCGTGTCGCGATGTGTCGGGTCGTGCGTGCCATATCCCGGTCCGACATCAGCGGCGGCGGAGCGTGAACGCGCCGAGCAGGAAGCCAAGCGCCGCCGCGCTCGCCACGGCATAGCCGGGGTGGTCACGCGCGGTGGTTTGCGCAACCCGGCCGGCGTCGGCCGCATAGCGTTTGGCCAGTTCGAGCTGATGCTCGCCGACCTCCCTTAGGGCGACGACCCGGTCACTGGTCTTGCCGCCGAGCGCCCGCTCCTCGTGTTCGGCATAGGACTTCAACTCGCGGGCCAGCGACGTGAAGTCGGTCCGCAAATTGTCGAACTCCTCGCGAAGTCTTTCAGTCTCGGCATGTGGAAGTTTGGTTTTTCCGTGTGCCATGTTGCCCTCCTTTCGGATTCGTGACGTCACACGTTATATATGGGGGCGCGGCGTCCAGTTCTCAATCGCGCCGACCCGAAATCGGCCCCGTTGGGCGCGACTATTGGCCGGTGCTTCGAAGCCGGGCCGGGTTGCCCCCGGGGCGAATACCAGACATGCATCGCGAATCCAGTCACGGAGCGCCAATGACCCGCCAGATCCTCGCCGCCCTCCTTCTCCTTGCGGGCTTTGCCGTCTTCGTGGGCCTCGGTATCTGGCAACTCGAGCGGCTGAAGTGGAAAGAAGGCATTCTCGCCGAAATCGAGGCGCAGATCGGCGCCGATCCCGTGCCGCTGCCCGCCGATCCCGATCCGGTGACAGACAAGTATCGCCCGGTGACCATCACCGGCGCGGTCGAGGCGCAGGAGCTGCTCGTCCTGGTCTCGTCGCGCGACCACGGCGCGGGCTTTCGGGCAATCTCGCCCTTCACCACCGACGCTGGCCGACGAATCCTCGTCGACCGCGGGTTCCTCAGAACCGACATGCGGAATGCCCCCCGCGGCTTCGGCCGGGCGGAGATTGAAGGCAACCTGCACTGGCCAGACGAGCGCGACGCCTCCACGCCGCGCGACGACATCGAAGGCAACTGGTGGTACGCCCGCGACGTGAAAAAGATGGCGGCCCATCTCGGCACCGAACCGGTCCTGTTGGTCGCCCGGACCCGGACCGACCCCGCCATCCTGCCGATGCCGGTGGACAGCTCGCAGGTGCGCAACAAGCATCTCGAATACGCAATGACCTGGTTTCTCTTCGCTGCGACATGGGTGGTGATGACAGGCTTCGCACTATGGCGTATACGGCGCCGGACAGACCCATCGGACCACCCGGCCTGAGCTGGGCGCGCGCCGATTTCTGTACAGAAATCGTTTCGGAAAACGGAGGTTTTCCGTGTCGATTTCCGGAGGGAAATCGGGTCGGTTTCTTGATAAGAAACCGCGCGCGACAACAGAGGATAGAGGCTAGATGCGATACGTCTCCACCCGTGGCAACGCGCCGAAACTGAGCTTCGAGGAGGCCATGCTGACCGGCCTCGCGCGCGACGGCGGGCTCTACGTGCCGAATGTGATTTCTTCGCGCCGCCCCGATGAGATCGAGGCGCTGCCGGGCATGAGCTACGAAGAGGTGGCCTATTGGGTGATGCGCCCCTTCATCGGCGAGAGCTTCGCCCCGGACGAGCTGCGCGCGATCATTGCGCGAGCCTACGCGCAGTTCGACCATGCTGCCCGCGCGCCGCTGGTGCAGATCGGCGCCAACCATTTCCTGCTCGAGCTGTTCCATGGTCCCACGCTGGCGTTCAAAGACTTCGCCATGCAGCTCATCGGCCAGCTGTTTCAGACGGCACTGGCCAAGCGCGGCGAGCGGGTGACCATTGTCGGCGCCACTTCCGGCGACACCGGTTCGGCCGCCATCGAGGCGTTCCGGGGCTTGGACAACGTCGATGTCTTCATCCTCTACCCGCATGGCCGGGTGAGTGAGGTGCAGCGTCGGCAGATGACCACACCGACCGAAGACAACGTCCACGCCCTCGCCATCGACGGCACCTTCGACGACGCTCAGGCGCGGTTGAAGGACATGTTCAACCATTTCGAGTTCCGCGACGCGGTGGGGCTCGCGGGCGTGAACTCGATCAACTGGGCACGGGTGCTGGCGCAGGTAGTGTATTATTTCACTGCCGCGTCGTCGCTCGGCGCGCCGCTGCGCCCGGTGAGTTTCACCGTGCCGACTGGCAATTTCGGCGACATCTTCGCGGGCTACATCGCCCGCCAGCTCGGATTGCCGATCGAGAAACTGGTGATCGCCACCAACCAGAACGACATCCTGCACCGCACGATGCAGACCGGCGCCTATATCAAGGCTGAGGTCGTGCCCTCGATCAGCCCGTCGATGGACATCCAGGTTTCGTCCAACTTCGAACGCGTGCTGTTCGACGCCTATGGGCGCGACGGCGGCGCGGTGGCCGACCAGATGGCCGACCTCGCGACAGGCGGCTTCACCATCAGCCAGGGGGCCGTGGAGTACCTGCGCGAGCACTTCGTCTCCGGGTCTGCTTCGGAAGACGAGACCAAGGCCACCATCAAGCGGATCCGCGAGACCACCGGCGAGGTGCTGTGTCCGCATACCGCGGTCGGCGTGAAAGTGGCCGAGGAACACATTGGCGCCACGCCAATGATCACGCTCGCCACCGCCCATCCGGCGAAATTCCCAGCCGCCGTCAAGGCGGCCTGCGGCGTCGACGCGCCCCTGCCGCCACACATGGCCGATCTTTACGACCGGGAGGAGCGGGTCACGTTAGTGCCCAACGATCTTGCTGCGCTGGAAGCGCTTATCCGGGAGCGCCGGGGCCAGTGATCCAGTTCGACACCCTTCCGAACGGCATGCGCGTCGTCACCGAACACATGCCGGGCCTTGCCTCGGCCTCGCTGGGCGTCTGGGTCACCGCCGGCGGGCGCCATGAGCGCGCAGCGCAGAACGGCATCGCGCATTTCCTCGAGCACATGGCATTCAAAGGCACCAAGCGGCGCTCTGCCCTCCAGATCGCCGAGGAGATCGAGGATGTTGGCGGCTATCTCAACGCCTACACTTCACGCGAGGTCACAGCCTACTACGCCCGGGTGCTGGAAGAAGACGTGCCGCTCGCACTCGACGTGGTCGCCGACATCGTTCTGAATCCGGTCTTCGACCCCGCCGACATCGAGGTCGAGCGCGGCGTGATCCTGCAGGAGATCGGCCAGGCGCTCGACACGCCCGACGACATCATCTTCGACTGGCTGCAGGAAGCGGCTTTCCCGGATCAGCCTATGGGCCGTACCATCCTCGGGCCCGCCGAGCGGGTGCGGGCCTTCTCGCGCGCGGATCTGGCGGGATTCGTCGCCGAGCACTACCGGCCCGAACGGATGATTCTCGCGGCCGCAGGGGCTGTCGATCACGACGAGATCATGCGGCTGGCCGAGGCCGCTTTCGGGGGGCTCGAGCGGGGCCGCGCCGAGCAGGTGGAGCCCGCGGGTTTCGTCGGCGGCGAGCGGCGCGAACTCAAACCCCTCGAACAGGTGCATTTCACCCTCGGTCTCGAAGGCCCGTCCTATGCGGACGACGCGATCTACACCGCCCAGACCTGGGCCGGCGCGCTCGGCGGGGGCATGTCGTCGCGTCTGTTCCAGGAGATTCGCGAGAAGCGCGGCCTGTGCTATTCGATCTACGCTCAGGCCGGGGCCTATTCCGACACTGGCATGATCACGATCTACGCAGGCACCAGCGGCGCGCAGATCGCCGATCTTGCCGCGCTCACGGTGGACGAGCTGAAACGCTCCGCCGAGGACATGACAGTCGAGGAGATCGACCGGGCGCGGGCGCAGATGAAGGCGGGATTGCTGATGGGGCTCGAAGGCGCCTCCGCCAGGGCCGAGCGGCTCGCCCGCCAGGTGTCGATCTGGGGCCGGGTGATCCCGCTCGAGGAAACGGTGGCGAAGATCGACGCGGTCGACCTCGGCCGCGTGCGCGACTTCGCGTGCGAGTTGGTCGGCGGGGCAGCGACGGCGCTGGCGCTGTACGGGCCGGCCGAAACCGCCCCCGATCTCGCGCGGATCCGCGAGCGGCTCGCGGCATGAGGTTCGGACGGGCGAAACGGGTCCGGATCGAGACCGAGCGGATGACGCTCAGGCCGCCCCAGCACGGCGATCTCACCGCCTGGGCGGCGTTGCGCGACCAGAGCCGCGAGTTCCTCAAATCCTGGGAGCCCACCTGGGCGCACGATCACCTCAGCCGCAAGAACTTTGCCAACCGGGTGTATTGGGCCAACCGCTCGATCACCCAAGGCACGGCACTGCCGCTGTTCCTGATTCGGCGCGACGACGAGGCGCTGCTCGGCGCGCTGACCGTCGACAATATCCGCCGCGGCCCTGCCCAGGCGGGCACCACCGGCTACTGGATCGGCGCGCCCCATGCGCGCGCGGGGTACATGCGCGAGGCGCTGGCCGCTGTCGTGCACTACGCGTTCACCGATCTGGACCTCTCGCGCCTCGAGGCCGGCTGCTTGCCGGAAAACGCGCCCTCGCGCGGGCTGCTTGAGAAAGTCGGCTTCAAGTACGAGGGCGTCGCCCAGAGCTATCTCCAGATTGACGGTCGCTGGCGCAACCACGTGCTCTATGCGAATCTGCGCGCCGACCGCCGCGGGCGGACGGAGATCGGGTAAGGGTCTATTAACCATTCGGGAATCGGGGTGGGGTGCGGAGAGCTTTCGACAAGTTTTCTGCTTTGGCCGCGAAAACGGGCGTATTTCGACATCGGGATGTCGCTCCGGTAAGGCCTTGTTCAGAATACGGCGGCTAT
This sequence comes from Paracoccaceae bacterium, assembly GCA_003545125.1. Taxonomy (GTDB): domain Bacteria; phylum Pseudomonadota; class Alphaproteobacteria; order Rhodobacterales; family Rhodobacteraceae; genus Sinisalibacter. The sequence goes on along the minus strand of DQCI01000228.1, from coordinate 10,874 downwards.
TATGTGTGGGAGGAGCTCATGCAGGCCCCACACTATGCCTTGATGCAACGCTGGCGCAAAAACGCCGGAGCCGACAAGTCATCGCGAAAATGATGGTTGATCGGTGAAGGATTCGCGTGTAGCGGGGCAAAAGAAGAAACCCACGTGTCGTCGCTCATACGAGCAGATGGAGATTGTTATGCTGACACGCGACCAGTTGATCCGGGAATACCAGCGCCGCGGCGGTAGTTTCGCGACGTTAGTCGGCATTTATGCGGTCCTGCTTGCCGTGCTTGGCGTGACGGCGTCTGCCATCGTCTGACTCCCCCAAAACGAGTTCAAACTGCTCGGCCGTGATTGCACGGCGTTGTGGGCAGAGTTGCGCACGGCCACCACGCGCGCACGTATGGTCCTACGTGGACGCCCGGAAGCTGTCGGGTCGGGCCATGCGCCAGAACTTCGAGAAGGCCGGGTGCGCCGTTTTCATTGACAGGAGCGAACCGGGCTCGAGCCAGTCATACTGGCTCGCGGCCGAGCGGACCTCACGGCTGTTGATGCGGATCATCAGGTGTTGGGGTGACAAATCGGACGGATGGTTGTGTCCGCTGGCGCCGACGGTTTCCCTCAACGCGCGAAGCGTGCTGGCATGGAAGTTTGCGACCCGGGCCGCCTTGTCCGCCACGTTCAACGCCCTGTAGCGCGCCGGATCCTGGGTGGTCACCCCGGTTGGACATCTGCCGCTGTGGCAGGTCTGTGCCTGGATGCATCCGAGCGCGAACATGAACCCGCGCCCCATGTTGCAGGTGTCGGCGCCGAGCGCGCAGACCCGGGCGATGTCGAACGCGCTGATCAGCTTGCCGGCTGCAACGATCCGCGTATTCGCGCGCAGATCCAATCCGGTCAGCGTGTTGTGCACCAGCATCAGCCCCTCGCGCAACGGCGCGCCGATGTGATCGGCGAACTCGACCGGGGCGGCGCCGGTGCCGCCTTCGGCCCCGTCCACGGTGATGAAATCCGGCTGCGACCCGACCTCGATCATCGCCTTGGCGACGGCGAAGAACTCCCAGGGGTGGCCGATACACAACTTGATGCCCACCGGCTTGCCGCCCGACAAGTCGCGCAGACGGTCGAGGAAAGCGATCAGTTCGAGGGGGGTCGAAAACGCGCTGTGGCTCGGCGGGCTGATACAATCCACGCCGACCGGAACCCCGCGCGCTTCGGCGATGGTTTCGGTCACTTTCGGCCCCGGCAGGATGCCACCGTGACCTGGCTTGGCGCCCTGGGACAGCTTGACCTCGACCATCCGGACCTGGTCCGAAGACGCAGCCCGGGAAAACGCCTCCGGATCGAAGTGCCCGTCCGGCGTCCGGCACCCGAAATACCCGCTGCCGATCTGCCAGATCAGATCGCCGCCGGGCTTCTTGTGGAACCGCGAGATCGACCCTTCGCCCGTCGTGTGCGCGAACCCGCCCCTGCGCGCGCCCGTGTTCAGGGCCTCGATCGCATTCGGCGAGAGCGCGCCGAAGGACATGCCCGAGATGTTCAGGACCGAGCTGTGATAGGGTTTCTTGCAGGTCTCGCCGATTGTCACGCGAAAGTCGGCGTCTTCGATGTGGGTCGGCGCGATGGAATGGTTGATCCACTCATGCCCGACCTGCTGTTGGTTCTTGAGCGATCCCAGAGGCCGCAATCCTTCGAGGTTCTTCGACCGCTGGTAGACGAGCGCGCGCTGTTCGCGCGAAAACGGAACCTCGTCGTGGTCGCTTTCCAGGAAGTATTGCCGGATCTCCGGACGGATACCCTCGAGCAGAAACCGGATGCGCGCGAGAACCGGGTAGTTTTTCAGAACGGCGTGGCGCGACTGGATCAGGTCGTAGATCCCGATGCCCGATCCCAGGGCGCCGACACCGAAGACCAGCCCGCCCCAGAACGGGATACTGGGCGCCAGCGCCACACCCAGAGGCACGCAGATCATCAACACGATGAGAGGCAGAAATCTCATATAGGCCAAACCGCGTCCCCCTTGAGGTTACTCCAACCTTACCCCCAACCGGACGTCATGTCCGGCTCGGTGGCGGGCGACCTCGCGGCGGGAGGGACTGCGCTGGTGATCGGAGCCGGGCGCGACCCTGCGCCCGGCGCATGCGCCCTCAGACGTCCGCGCCCTCGCCGATATTGTCGACCCCGCGCTCTTCGAGAACGGTGGTAAGCCAGTTCGGATCCATCTCCGGCACCGACGACAGGAGGAGGTCGGTGTAGGGGTGGTGGGGCGGCTTGAACATCTCGTCTTTCGGCCCCTGTTCCACCACCTTGCCGTATTGCATCACCACCACCTCGTCGGCGATCGAGCGCACGGTGGCGAGGTCGTGGGTGATGAACATGTAGGCGAGGCCCAGCTCCTTCTGCAGCCGGTCGAGCAGCTTCAGGATACCTTCCGCCACGAGCTGGTCGAGCGCCGAGGTCACCTCGTCGCAGATGATGAAGTCTGGTTCCGCCGCCAGCGCCCGGGCGATGCCGATCCGCTGTTTCTGGCCGCCCGACAGCTCCGGCGGGTAGCGGTTGTAGAACAGCGCGGGATCGAGCTCGATCAGGTCGAGCAACTCATCGACCCGCTGTTTGAGCGCGGTGCCCTTGAGGCCCGAATAGAAGGCCGCCGGCCGGCCGATGATCTCGTGGATCTTCACCTTCGGGTTCAGCGCCGTGTCGGCCATCTGGTAGATCATCTGCGCCTGGCGCAGCTGGTCGCGGGTGCGGCTGGTGTATTTGGGCGGCAGCACATCGCCGTTGTAGAGCACCTCTCCCGCGCTCGGCGGCAGAAGCCCGGTGATGCAGCGCGCGACGGTCGACTTGCCGGAGCCGCTCTCGCCCACGACGGCCACGGTCATGCCGGGGTAGATGTCGAAGGAGACATCGTCGAGCACCTTGTCGCCGCCGGGGTAGGCCGCATCGACGTTCTTGACCGAGATGATCGGCAGGGTGCCGTCGGTGGGCCGCGATTTCTGCGGCCGTTTGAAGCTGCGCACCGCCCAGAGGCTCTTGGTGTAATCCTCCTGCGGGTTTTCCAGCATCTCCTCGGTCGAGGCCTGCTCGACCTCCTCGCCGCGCAAGAGCACCTTGATGGTATCGGCCATCTGCGCCACCACCGCGAGGTCGTGGGTGATGTAGATCGCCGCCGTGTTGAACTGGTCGACGATATCGCGGATCGCCGCCAGCACCTCGATCTGGGTGGTCACGTCGAGCGCCGTGGTGGGCTCGTCGAAGATGATGAGGTCGGGCCGACAGGACATCGCCATCGCCGTCATCGCGCGCTGGAGCTGGCCGCCGGACACCTGGTGGGGGTAGCGAAAGCCGATCTCCTTCGGGTTGGGCAGGCGCAGCCGCTCGTAGAGCTCCATTGCGTCTTCCTGCGCCTCGAGGCGTTTGCGCAGCCGGTACTGCACCGGCGCCTCGGTGTGCTGGTCGATGATCTTGTGCGCGGGGTTGAAGCTCGCCGCGGCAGACTGGGCCACGTAGGCGATGCGCGAGCCGCGCAGCGCCCGTTTCTCGGATTGGGTCGCCGTGGTCAGCTCGATCCCGTCGAATTCGATCGTACCGCCCGAGATCCGGGTGCCGTCACGGGCATAGCCCATGGCGGCGGCGCCGATCGTCGACTTGCCGGCGCCGGACTCGCCAATCAGGCCGAGCACTTCGCCGCGGTGCAGCGTGAGGTCGACGCCCTTGATGATGTCGATCCACGTCTCGTTGGAGTAACCCTGGATCTGCAGGTCCTTGATATCGAGCAGAACGTCGCTTTTCCTGAACTTGCTCATCTGCTTACTGCTCCTTGAGACCGGACGACCGGAACAACATCCAGTCGACGACGAAGTTGACGGCCACTGTCAGAAGCGCGATGGCCGCGGCCGGGATCAGCGGGGTGATGTCGCCGAACGAGATCAGGGTCGCGTTCTCGCGCACCATCGAGCCCCAGTCCGCGGTCGGCGGCTGGATGCCGAGCCCGAGGAAACTGAGCCCCGCGATCAGCAGGAACACGAAGCAGAACTCGAGCCCGAACTCGGCCACGAGGGGCGCGGTGGAGTTGGGCAGGATCTCGCGGCGGACCAGGTACCAGTCGCCTTCGCCGCGCAGCTTTGCGGCTTCGACGTAGTCCATCACCACGATATTGCCTGCGACCGCCCGGGTGAGGCGGAAGACCCGGGGGGAATAGATGATCGCGACCACGATCACGATGACCGTCATGTTGGTGCCGAAGATCGACAGCATCAAGAGCGAGAAGATCAACGACGGGATCGACATGATGACATCCGCCAACCGGCCCATCAGCTGGTCGAACCAGCCGCCCTTCACTGCCGCCAGCAGCCCCGCGAGGGCGCCGGAGATGAAGGCCAGCATTGTGGCCATCAGCGCGATCCCAACCGAGTTGCGCGCGCCGAAGATGATCCGGGAGAAGATGTCGCGGCCGAGCTGGTCGGCGCCGAGCAGCATGTTCGCATCCGCCGGCGCGAAGGCCGAGGAGATCACCTCCGCCTCACCGAAGGGCGCGATGATCGGCGCGAAGATCCCGGCGATCGCGTAGGTGAAGATCACGAACATCCCGAAGGCCGCGGTGAGAGGCGCGGTGCGCAGCTCCTTGGCCACGTTGGGCGAGGCGATCCGGATCAGGAACTCCTTGAACGTGTAGGACACGCCCGCGGCGGCGGCGAGGAGCGCGACGAAGATCGCGATCGAGCGCAGCGCCTGGGCGCCGCCGATGATGCCGGTGATGAAGGAGATCAGCGTCAGGCTGAAGATCATCATGAACCAGCGGTCTTGCTTGAAATAGGCAAGCCCGGCGGAGGCGGCGATCAGGATCGTGTAGAAACCGATGACGAATGTGCTCATGGCCTCGCCTCCCTTATTTCGGATGCCGCAGGCGCGGATTGGTGAGGATCGAACCGACATCCGCCGCGAGGTTCAGCAGGATGAAGGTCGCGGCGAAGATCAGACTCACGGCCTGCACCACAGGGAAGTTGCGTTTTGAGACCGCATCGACCAGCAACTGGCCGACACCCGGGTAGACGAAGACCACCTCGACCAGCACCACCCCGGTGACGAGATAGGCGAGGTTGAGGGCGACGACGTTGATGATCGGCGCCCAGGCATTGGGCAACGCGTGTTTCACGATCACCTTCCAGGGCGGCACACCTTTGAGCCGCGCCATCTCGATATAGGGCGAGGCGAGCAGGTTGATGATCGCCGCCCGGGTCATTCGCATCATGTGGGCTGTGACCACCAGCACGAGGGTGAGCGCCGGCAGGAAGGTGCGGTACAGAAGCTCGCCGAAGCTTACGTCGGTGGGAACGGTCGCGAGGGCCGGGAAAATCGGAATCTTGACCGCGAAGATCAAGATCAGGATGTAGCCGAGAAAGAACTCGGGCGAGGAGATCGAGGTGAGTGTCAGCACGTTGGCGACCCGGTCGAAGACGGTGTTGCGCAGCAGCGCGACGATCACGCCGAGGGAAATGGCGACCGGAACCGCGATGACCGCGGCATAGGCCGCCAGGAACAGCGTGTGAGTGAAGCGCGGCCCGATCACCGAAATCACCGGCTGGTGCGGGGGGATGGCGGAGACCCCGAGATCGCCGCGGATCGCGCCGAAGAGCCAGTCGAAATAGCGAATGTAGGCCGGTTGGTTCAGGCCGAGTTCTTCGCGCAACGCGGCGACGGTATCGGGTGTGGCGGACTGGCCGAGAATTGCCTGGGCGGTATCGCCTGGCAGGAGCTCGACAGCGAAGAAGATCAGGATCGACACCACAAGCAGTGTGAGCAGGCCGTATCCCAATCTCTTGGCAACGAGCGTGAGCAGATCGCCCATGGAACTTCCCCCGTTTCGTTTCTTTTTTCTGGGGCCCGCAGGGGCCGTTCGTTGCTGTCAGGTCGGGGCAGGGGCCTGGCCCCCGGGATCACCGGCGTGACAGAAGACGGCCCGGCGCAAGCGGTGCGCCGGGCCGGGTCGTGTCAACCGGTCAGCCGGTGAACCACCAGCGGCTCGCAGCGCGGGCGCCGTCGTTCTCCCAGCTTGCGGCCAGATTCTCGGGCGTGCCGACATTGGCGCGGGCGCCGTAGACGAAGTTGTTGAAGAACGGGATGACGGTGCCGCCATCGTCGCGCGCCAATATCGCCATCTCGCGGTAGATCTCGGCCCGGACGCTGTCGTCCAGCTCGCCTTTGCCCTGCAGGAGCAGCTCGTTGAACCGCTCGTTCTGCCAACGGCTCTCGTTCCAGGCCGCGTCCGACTTGTAGGCCAGCGTATACATCATGTCCGGGGTCGGTCGCGAACCCCAGGAGACCAGGCACCAGGGCTTCTTCAACCAGACGTCCGAGTAGTAACCGTCGCTCGGCTCGCGCACGACGTTGATGGTGATGCCCGCGGCCTTGGCGTGCTCGGCGTAGAGCACCGCCATATCGACGGCACCGGAGGTGACGCTGTCGGCGGTCGACAGGTTGACCGTGAGCCCTTCGGCGCCGGCCTTCTTCAGGAGCGCCTTGGCCTGGTCGGGATCATACTCGCGCTGCGGAATGTCGTCGGGCCAGTAGGGCTGGGCCGGCGAATGGTGGAAGTCGTTGCCCTTGGTCGCGGCGCCGAACATGATCTTCTCGATCATCTCGTCGCGGTCGATCGAGAGCTTGAGCGCGTTGCGCACATCGACATTGTCGAACGGCGCGGTATCGGTCAGCATCGGCAGGGTGATCGCCGCGCCCGAGGGCACGTTGAACAGCTGCAGGTTCGGGTCGCGGCCCATCAGCGCCATGGTCTTGAGATCGATCTGGCTGATCGCATCGACATCGCCGGTGACCAGCGCGGTCTGGCGCGCGTTGGCGTCGTTCAGGGTGATGAGTTCGACCTTGTCGAACCAGGCGCCTTCCCCGTGCCAGCCGTCATGACGGCTGAGGGCGAACTGCACGCCAAACTCGCCCGAATCGATCTTGTACGGCCCCGAGCCGTCGCCCGATTGCCAGTCGATCGAGCCATCCTCGTTCGCCGGGCAGATCGCGAACTGATACGCGGTCATGATCCAGGGGAAGTCGGCATTGCCGCCCGAGAGCGTCACCTTGACGGTATGATCGTCTACCTTGGTGATGTCGACCACGTCGGCGACCAGCGGTGCGGCCGACGAGGTCGTGCCTTCGCCGCGGTGATGGTTGAGCGAGGCGATGACGTCGTCGGCCACGACCGGGCGTCCGGCGAGATGGAAGGTCGCGTTCGGGTTCAGCCTGAAGGTCCATTCCGAGGCGTCGGCGCTGGCTTCCCAGCTTTCCGCGAGGTCCGGGCCGAGCGTGTTGTCGCCGTTGATCATGGTCAGGTAGGACCGATGGGTGTGGGCGAGAAAGATCATCGTCCGGGTGAGGTAGGATCCGGGATCGTGGGTGTCGCCGGTGTTGCCGTCATGGACGCCCCAGCGGAAGGTACCGCCGGCTTGCGGGGCTGCCTTGGCGCTGGAAGTCCAGAGGCTGGTGGCGCCCGCGGTGGCGAGGCCCGCCGCGGCCGAGTAGCTCATGAAATCGCGCCGCGAAATCCGGCCCGCCCGGGCGCCATTCGCGATCCGGTTGATCAGGTCCTGATCTTTCTTGGTCATATCAACTCCCAGTTGGTTTGGCCGCAGTTTTGGTTTCGCGGCCCTGCTTCCAGCCTCTCCCGCACATCGCGCAGACAAAGGCCGAAAAACGACATGTTTCAAGCAAATCACGAAACGACCCGCGCTTCCACCCCAATACCGAAAGGTTTTTGCGGGGTCTCATTGCAGGACCCCATGTCGTTTTCTGGCAGCAGGCTTCGGAAACCGTACACGCGGCTGCCGTCGGGCCGGGCCATACTTCGTGGAGTGAAGCAGGGAGGGAGAGCCATATGGGCGACGCGAAACCGGCGGGCCGGGGCCGAAGCGGTGGCGGACGGGCGGCGCGGCGCGCCCTGCGGTCGGCGGTCGATCGCACGATGTTGCCGGGGCTCGAGGCCAGGCTGCCGCTTTGCGAGCCGATGGATGCCGAAGAGATCCGGCGGGTCGATGAGGCGTCGATGGCGATCCTCGAGGAGGTCGGTATCGTCTTTCGCGATCCGATCGCGCTCGCGGATTGGCGAGGCGCGGGCGCGGAGGTGCGCGGCGAGCGCGTGCATCTCGACCGCGGGCTGGTGCGCGCGCTGATCGCGACGATCCCCTCCGAGATCGCCTATACCGCCCGCAACCCGGCCAACAACGTCCAGATAGGCGGGCGCAAGACCATCTTCGTGCCGATGACCGGCGCGCCCTACCTGCGCGATCTCGACGATGTTCGGCGGATCCCCACGCTCGACGATCTGGCCATGTTCCACAAGCTCGCGCATATGTCGCCGGCGCTGCACAGCTCGGCGCATCACATCGTCGAGCCCTGCGATCTACCTGTCAGCCACCGCCACCTGCACATCACCTATTCGTCGATCAAGCACAGCGACAAGACCTTCATGGGCATGACCACCAGCCCGAAGAACGCCGAAGACGTGATGGAGATCTGCGAGATCCTGTTCGGACACGCGGCGATGGAGGCGGGCGCGGTCACCACCGGCAACATCAACGGCAATTCGCCTCTGGTCTGGGACGAGACCATGTTGGGGGCCCTGCGCGCCTTCACCCGCCGAAACCAGCCGGTGCTCTGCTCGCCCTTCGTGCTCGGCGGCGCCAACACGCCGGCCTCCGTCGCCCCTGCCGTGGCGCAGCTCAACGCCGAGGCGCTGTCGGCTCTGGCCTACACCCAGGTGGTGCGCAAGGGCGCGCCCGCGATCTACGGCCACTACCTCTCGACCGTCTCGATGAAGTCCGGGGCGCCGATGGCTGGCACGCCGGAAATCAGCCTGATGAACTTCATGATCGGCCAGCTCGCCCGCCACTACGGCGTGCCCTGGCGGACTTCGGGCGGGCTTGGCGGCGCCAAGACCTTCGACGCGCAGGCGGGCTATGAGAGTGCGGCCACGATGTCGGCGGTGATCCATGCAGGCGCCAATTATATCTGGCACGCGGCCGGCTGGAACGAGGCGGGCATGCACACCTCGGTCGCGAAGTTTGTCGTGGATGCCGAGCAGAGTGCNNATGGCCTACCGGATGGCCGAGGGAATCCGCTGGGACGATTTCGACGAAGCGCTGGCGGCGGTGCGCGATATCGGGCCGGGCGGCCATTATCTCGGGCACCCGCATACCCAGGCGAATTTCCAGCGCGCCTTCTTCCTGCCCGAGCTGTTCGACAATTCGCCGATCGGCCAATGGGAGGCGGAGGGCGCGCTCGACACCAATGGGCGGGCGCTCGAACACGCCCGCAAGCTGCTCGAGGCCTACGAGGCGCCGCCGCTCGATCCCGGCATCGACGACGCTTTGAAAGACTACATCGCCCGGCGCGAACGGGAGATCCCGGCCGAGGACGCGCTGAACCAGACATTCTGAAAGGGGCTGGCTGACAGAGGCGGCGGCCCCGGGCGGGCCGGAACGGGAAGGAGACCCGAGATGAGCGACCAGATTGCCCACCTTGACGATCAGCTGCGCGCCCGGCGCGAAAGCTTCGACCGGATCCCGGTGGTGGACCTCGCACCGCTGCTCGACGGGAGCGACCCGGACCAGGTGGCCCGCGAGATCCGTTGGGCGCTCGCCAACGCGGGCTTCATGTACGTCAAGAACCATCGCACCAATCCGGAGCTCGTCGCGGCGACGTTTGCCCAGGCCAAGGCGTTCTTCAATTTGCCCGAAGCCGCGAAGATGCCGCTCCATGTGAGCACCTCCGGCACCACCCTGAGGGGATACATCGAGCCGTTCGGCGAGAACACCGACCCGACCCGGACCAAAGACCTGAAGGAAGCCTATGATATCGGGCCGGAAACGCCGGGATCCGCCACGCCGTTTTTCGGTGCGAACCCCTGGCCGGCCCCGCAGGCGCTGCCGGGTTTCGCCGCGACCGTCTATGCCTATCACGAGGCGATAAAGGGCCTGGCGCTGGAGTTGCTCGGCGCCATCGCCTTGTCGCTCGATCTGCCCCGCGATTATTTTGCCCCGCGGATGACCGACCCGATCTGCATCCAGCGGCTGTTGCACTACCCGCCGCAGACCGGCGTGGTGGACCAAAGCGTGATCGGCATCGGTGCGCATACCGACTACGGCGCGCTCACCCTGCTCGCGCAGGACGATGTCGGCGGCCTCCAGGTGATGAACCGCGACGGGATATGGATCGCCGCGCCGCCGATCCCGGACACGCTTGTCATCAACATCGGCGACCTGATCCAGCGGCTGACCAACGATACCTACCTCGCCAACCTGCACCGGGTGGTGAACACCAGCGGGCGCGAACGCTACTCGATCCCGTTTTTCATCGACGCCGACTACGATGCGGTTTTC
>DQCI01000228.1:0-440 GCA_003545125.1 Paracoccaceae bacterium | reverse complement strand
GTCACCTGCGGTGCTCACAAGTTCGGCCGGTTCAAGGACAGCTACCCGCACCTGACCGGGGTGGGCTGAGATGCGGATTGCCGAGGTTCACCTCAATACCCATGAGCTTCACCCATGAGCTTCCCGTCGTGGACGGATCCTATCGGATGGCGACGGCCGAGGTCTGGTCGCTGACCACGACACTGGTCAAGTTGGTCTCGGAGACCGGCGTGACGGGGTGGGGCGAGACCTGCCCGGTGGGTCCGACCTATGCCGAGGCCCATGCCGGTGGCGCGCTGGCAGCACTCACCGAGATCGCCCCGGGGCTCGTCGGCGCCGAAGCCTTGCCGCTGGCTACCCGCCGGCGGATGGATACGCGCCTCAACGGCCACAAATACGCCAAGACTGCCGTCGATATCGCCATGCACGATCTGCTCGGCCGCGCGCTGGGCGTCAGTGTC
>DQCI01000210.1 GCA_003545125.1 Paracoccaceae bacterium | reverse complement strand
GCCGAGAAGGCGATGGTGAAGAACAGCGCGGTATCGACGGCGGAGCCGACGAGGGTCGAGACCAGCGGCGGCAGCCACCAGCTGCGCTGCCTGAGCGCATCGAACAGCGCAACGTCGAGCATCTGCGCGGTCAGGAAGGCGATGCCGGAGCCAATCGCGACACGTAGCGCCACCGCCGGATAGGTGAAGCCGTCGCCCGCGAGCATGATCTGGCTGCCAATGAGCGAACAGAGCACGCCCACGACGAAGCCCGCAAACACCACCCGGCGCGCGGCCCGGGGGCCGTAGACCCGGTTCATCACATCCGTGACCAGGAAGGCGATCGGGTAGGTGAGCGCGCCCCAGGTGAGCCACGGACCCAGCAGGAACTGCACGAGAATGTTGGAGGCCACGACGATGGCGGCCATGGCGAGAACGCCGGTGAGGAGACGCATATGTCTGGTCCGTTTTGACAAGGTAGCGGAGACTTGTCTCTCGCGCGCCGAGAGCGCCGCCTCCTACCCCCGGACGACCCGCGGGTCAAGTCAGTCGGCCACCGAAGCCTTACGAGACATCATGGTGACAGGGTAATTGCGATTCAACGTCTCTCGGACGGCAATAGGTACTCGACAAGCTCGGTCTTCTGCCATGGCCCGAAATTGTCGTCCGAAACCATCGTCAGCCGCATACGCCCGGCCGCATCGCGCCAGGCGGCCAGGCCTTCGAGGTTGTCATGGGTGCCGGGCCGGGTGCGCAGGAGCAAGACCTCTCCGGCGAGACCCTCCGCGCCCAGATCGAACCGCCGGACCCGGCTGGCGAACCCGATACGGCGGCGGAGTTTACGTTCGAGCAGATAGAACCGCCCGTCCGGTCCGATGTCTGCTCCGACTGGCACGAAACCGTCGTCGAGATTGCGAACCCGCGCGAAGACCTGCCATTTGGCACCGTCAAAGCGGTAGACCGGAAACGGCCCGCCACCATGGATCGCCTCCGGCAGAGTGTAGAGGGCCCCGTCCACGCCGATCGCAAGCGCCTCCAGCGAGGTGTTGGGAGTCAACCCGATGAAATCGCGGTATATCGGCAGCAGCGTCGGCTCCATCCCGCGCGCGTCCGGGTAGGACATAACCCGGCGGACCCCCTCGAAAGACACGAATACCCGGCCGTCGGGGGCAAGGGCCAGACCCTCGGCATCGCGCACGCTGTCGCCGATAAACGCGTCCGCGGTATCGTCGAGCCGCCGCATCGGCGCCGCGTCGATCCCGGTGAGGCGTCCGGCGCCGGTCCGGATGAGTACGCCATTGGTGAGCCAGCCCCGGTCGCCGATCGCGGTGAAGGCGCTGCCGTTGGTGGACAGCTCCAGACCCGACCAGCCGCCGAAGGCCGGATCGTCCATCGTCCAGACCATGCGCGAGACGAACACGGCCTCGCCCTCGCTGCGGACGGCGAAACCGAGCACCAGCGCGCAGGCGAGCAGGATCAGCGCGCGCCCAGGACGGAAGCGCATTGGGCAGGCAGATCGGCCAGGGTGGTTGGCGGTTTCGCCGGCGCGGGCTTGGCGTTCGGATCGGGCGGCGGCGGGTTGAGGATCCGGTCGACCCAACCTTCCGCGTCTTTGCAGCCGTCACCGGGTGGCGGCGGCGCCTGATCGACACAGGTCCGGTCACCGGCCGGGCAGGCGAGACGGACATGGAAATGGTAGTGGTGCCCCCACCAGGGCCGCACTTTTCTCAGCCACGACCGGTCGCCGCGCGCATCTTTGCACATCTGCACCTTGGCGCCGGGAAAGACGAAGATCCGCGCCACCGCCGGGTCGGAGGCGGCGGCCTTGATGATCGCCATGTGGGCCTTCGTCCACTTCGCGTTCACGTAAGCCCCGTTCGCGCGGCGCATCGAAATCGACGAGAGGTTTTCGCGTTCGGTCGCGGTGAGGTTGAGCCGCGACGGCGGCAGCATCCAGATATCGGCGTCGAGCCCGATCTGGTGGCTGGCGTGGCCCGACGACATCGGCCCGCCGCGCGGCTGGCTCATGTCGCCGACATAGAGCCCCGCCCAGCCCGGCTGCTGCGCCGCCCTGGCCGAGAACCGTTCCAGGAAGTCGATGAGCGCGGGGTGGCCCCAGTTGCGGTTGCGGCTGAGCCGCATCGCCTGCCAGGTGGGCCCGGTCTCGGGCAGTTGCTCTGCCCCCGCGAGACAGCCCTTCGAGTAGGAGCCGAAGCTTTCGGGCGCCTGGGCGGAGGGGCTCTCTACCGGACCGAAGAGCTGTTTGGCCGGTTCACCGGAGGTCGACACCCGCACCTTGGTCGCCCTCGGCAGGCCGGAGGCCCCGGCGTAGTCAATGCCGGAAGTGGTCGTGGTCGTGCTCATGCAGCCCGCAAGGGTCAGCCCGAGCGAAAGGGCAAGGATCGGAAAAGCTTTCATCGTCTCAACCTTTTTCGCCCCCGGGTTTCACCCAGATTAGCAGAATGAGACCAAGAAGAAACAGCCCGATCAGCGGCGAGACGCCGATCCGGGCCGATCCGGTCATGGTGGTGATGAGGCCGATGAGGGCGGGCGCCATGAAGGCGGTTGCGCGGCCCGAAAGCCCGTACAGGCCGAAGCTTTCGGTCGGGGCGGCAGGATCGGCATGGCGCACCATCATCGTGCGCGAGGCCGATTGCAGCGCGCCGCCCATGCCGCCGATCAACACGCCGCAGGCGAAGAAGACGATGTCGGGGAGTTTTGAACCCTCGGCGAGCGGGATGCCGAAGATCATCTCGCGGCTCATGAACAGGACGACGACGACCACGCCGATCAGCACCAGGATCGCGCCCACGATCACCGGTTTCGGCCCGATGGCGCTGTCGATCTTGCCACCGAGCCAAGCGAACAGCGCCGACGAGATCAGCGCGACGATACCGAACACGCCGACCAGCACGATCGGCCAGTCGAGCACCAGCGCCGCATAGACGCCGCCGAAGCCATAGAGCCCGTTGAGCGCGTCGCGGTAGAACATCGACGACAAGAGGTAGGCGCCGAGCGAACGTTTCTTCACCACCGATTTCAGCGCCTTGACGATGATCCCGAGGGCTGCGCGAAACGAAATACTGGCGCCGGTCGGCCGGTCATGGACCCACATCGCGTAAGGGATCATGAACAGCGCGAACCACAGTGCGGTGAACGGCCCCACCGCCCGCGTGCCCTCGCGCGCCCCTGCATCGAGCAGTCCGAACCCCGGATCGAGCCCGATCAGCGTCTTGCCGCCCTCCTGTTCGACGAAGATGAGCAGCATGAGGAGCAGCGCCGCGAGCCCGCCGAGATAACCGAAGGCAAAGCCGGAGCCGGACACTTTGCCAACGTCTTCTTCGGGTACCAGCCCGGGAAGTTGGGCATTGACGAAGATCAGCGCGAACTCGGCGCCGATGAAGCCGATGCCGAAAAAGACGAGCATGGTCCAAGTGTTGGTCCCGGCCGGATCGGTGAACCAGAGCGCGCCGGCTCCGATCACATACATCAGTGAAAACGCGAGGATCCAGGGCCGTCGCCGTCCGGAACTGTCGGCCATCGCCCCCATGATCGGCCCGCCGAAGCCGATGATGAGCCCGGTGACGGTAAGGGCGAGCGACCACAGCGCCTGTGCCTCGGCATCCGCTGTGCGTTCGTCGAGGCCGGTTCCGACAAACCAGGCGGCGGCGACCACCGCGAAGAACGGGCCGAAGACGAAGGTAACCAGCAGGGTGTGATAGGGCTGGCTGGCCCAGTCGAACCACCACCAGCCCCAGATCCGTCTCTTCGCGGATATCTCTGCCATGCCCGTGCCTCCCTGCTGGAGCGACAGAACAGGAAAAGCACGGGCCCGGCAAGTCCCGCCCGCCGGTGTGGGAAGCGGCTCACATGGGTGTCGGGGAGCCGGACGGGTTGGGCGGCCCCTTGCCTTTTGCGTCTGGACGGCCTGGTGGCACGTGACCACGGACGGTCGCCATTGCCTACCTGCCTACCTGCCCACCGGACAACCGGATTTGGCGCCGCCGCGCCGCAACCGAAAAAGTTGACGAGAGGTTAATGTTGAGGCATGGCTAATCTATTGAACAAGCAGTGTTTTACAGATCTTGGTGGGGGTCGGTTTCCTAGGAAACCGGGGGGGCGAAAGTGCCAGATACGGCCTGCCGTGCCTCTTTGCTGAAACCGCTTGTGCCAGCGCGGCACGCGGCCAATGGACCGACCCCAAAGCCGTGCCAGCCAGCCGCCGACCGCCCCCTCAGAGCGCCGGCGGCCAGCTTCGCGCTTCCTCCGCCGCGATCCAGGCCGCGACCCAGTCCGGCAGCTCGGGCGAAACCGGATCCTGCCCCATCGTCTCGAGCAGCCGTTTCGGGGGCACGATCCCGGCTTTCGAGGTGATCGCGTTGCGGATCAGCGCCTGGGTGGTGCAGGTCTGGCCCCGCCAGATCGTCTGCTCGATGTAGAAGAACCGCCCGTCATGCCCGACGCCCCGCGAGCGCATCTCGACCCGGTCGAAAGCCCGGATCCGCGCCCGGTACCGCACGCTGACCCCCGCCACGGTGATCCCCCAGCGATTGCCCCGCAGCGCCTTCATCATTCCGGTGCGATGGCCGAGCGGCAGCCGGCCGAGGTCGAACAAGGTGAGCGTGCGGCCGTTGTTGAGTTCCATCCACAGGTCGAGGTCCCAGGGCCAGCAGGTATGTCGGCTCACATGGGTGCCCCAGACCGGCAGCGTCTCGGCGCGCGCATGTAGCGCGAGTTCCTTCCCCATTCGAACAACCGGGTACATGTGAGGCCTCCATTTGCCGGCTTCCTGCCGCGCGCGCGAATCCCGGTCAACCACGACCGCGCGTCAGGGTTGCGCGCGCGCGCCATAGCGCCTAGATGCCAACCTCAAGAACAACCCCCCGGGAGTGCCCATGCTGTCGCCCTTCGCCGCCACGCTCATGCAGGTCTTCGTCCTGATCCTCGGTATCATCTGGTTCATCGTGATCGCGCATATCGTCGTTTCGTGGCTGGTGCATTTTCAGGTGCTGAACCTGAGCCAGCCGCTGGTCAGCCAGATCTGGTACATGCTGAACCGGCTGGTCGAACCGATCTACCGTCCGATCCGCCGCTTCATGCCCGATCTCGGCGGGATCGACCTGGCGCCGCTGGTGGTGCTGATCGTGCTGTTCTTCGTGCGCAATCTCGTGGCCAACTACTACTACGCCTACGGTGGCGGCTCCGTCTTCTGAGGTGGCCCGCACGGTTCCGGCTTGCCGCATGGGGTGAGCCGTGAAATGTTGCCCGGCAAAACCCGAGCAGCTCCCCGGAAAACCACATGCCCCGCGATCTCGATCTCCTGAAATCCGTCTTCGGCTTCGACGCCTTTCGGCCCGGCCAGGGTGAGATTGTCGCCGCCGTGACGGCGGGCGAGAACACGCTTGCGATCATGCCCACGGGCGGCGGCAAATCGCTCTGTTTCCAGCTACCGGCCCTTCTGCGCGACGGCGTCACCCTGGTGATCTCGCCGCTCATCGCACTCATGCGCGACCAGGTGCGTAGCCTGAAAGCCGCCGGGGTCGAGGCCGGTGCGCTGACCTCGGGCAATACCGAAGACGAGACCGACGCGGTCTTCGCCGCGCTTTCCGACGGAACGCTGAAACTCCTCTACATGGCCCCCGAACGGCTCGCATCGGGCGGCACGTTGAACCTGCTGCGTCGGGCCGGTGTCTCGATGATCGCCGTCGACGAGGCCCATTGCGTGAGCCAGTGGGGTCACGATTTCCGCCCCGATTACCTGCGCATCGGCGAGCTGCGCCGTGCCCTCGACGTGCCGCTCGCCGCCTTCACCGCGACGGCCGATGCCGAAACCCGCGACGAGATTGTCGAAAAGCTGTTCGACGGCGCCCGGCCCTCGACCTTCCTGCGCGGCTTTGACCGGCCGAACATCCACCTCGCCTTTGCGGTCAAGGACGGGCCGCGCGGCCAGATCCTCGACTTTGCCGCCGCCCGCAAGGGCCAGTCCGGCATCGTCTACACGGCCACCCGCGCCAAGACCGAAACCCTCGCCCAGGCGCTGGGCGAAGCGGGGCATAGCGCGGTCGCCTACCACGCCGGGTTGGACCCAGATACGCGCCGCGAGGTCGAGCGGCGGTTTCAGCAGGAAGACGGGCTGATCGTGGTGGCCACGGTCGCCTTCGGCATGGGCATCGACAAGCCCGACATCCGATGGGTTGCACATGCCGATCTGCCGAAGTCGATCGAGGCCTACTATCAGGAGATTGGCCGAGCGGGGCGCGACGGGGCCCCCGCCGACACGCTCACCCTGTTCGGCCCCGACGACATTCGCCTGCGCCGCGCCCAGATCGACGAAGGTCTTGCGCCCGAGGAACGCCGGGGTGCCGATCACGGACGGCTCAACGCGCTGCTCGGCCTCGCCGAAACCTACGCCTGCCGCCGCCAGGCGCTGCTCGGCTACTTCGGCGAAGAGGCGGAGCCTTGCGGCAATTGCGACACCTGCCAGACCCCGCCCGAAACCTTCGACGGCACCGTGCCGGTGATGAAGGCGCTGTCGGCGGCGCTGCGCACCGAAGAGTTCTTCGGCGCGGGCCACCTCATCGACATTCTCACCGGCAACGAGACCGACAAGACCCGGGCGAGACGCCACCACGACTTGCCCACCTGGGCCGTGGGCCAGGACATGTCCAAGCGCGAGTGGCAGGCGGTGTTTCGCCAGATGATGGGGCTCGACCTCGTGCGGCCCGACCCCGCCCGCCATGGCGCCCTGCGGGTGACCGTGAAGGCGCATCCCGTGCTCAAAAGCGAGCAAAGCGTGACGCTCCGGCGCGATACGCTCCGACAGGCGCGCAAATCCCGCCCGGCGGTGAAGATGCTTGTCTCGGAAGAGGATGCGCCGCTGCTCTCCGCGCTCAAGGCCAAGCGCCGGGCGCTCGCCGAGGCGCAGCGGGTGCCGGCCTATGTCGTCTTCACCGACCGCACGCTCATCGAGATGGCCGAAGCCCGGCCCACCACGCTCGACGAGATGGCGAAGGTGTCGGGTGTCGGTGCGAAGAAGCTTGAGACCTACGGACGGACCTTCCTCGAGGTGATTGCCGGCGAAGGGGCGGGCGAGGTGCATCCAGCGCGGCGCAAGCTGGCCGGTTCCGAGGCCGGGCCGCTCTATGACCGGCTCCAGCAAGCGGCGATGGGACTGGCGCGCGGCGAGGACGGCACGGCGAAACCGCTTTCGCTGTCGGCCTCGACCCTGCGCCATGTCGCTGAGCGGCGGCCGTCGACGGAGCGCGAGCTTGCCCGCCTGCCCGGCATGGACGAGGCCCGCATGATCCGTTTCGGCCCCGTGTTCCTCGGTATCCTGGCAAACGCTTGACGGAGTGCGCACGCGCGCCCAGGCTCGGCCTCATGTTGCGTCTCGCCCTCTTGGCCGTGCTGTTCGCCGTCCCCGCATCCGTGCCCGCATCCGCCCAGGCGCCCGCCTGCCCGGCCGACGCCCACGCGCAGGTGGAAGCCGCCGCCCGGGCTGCCGAGGCGGCGACGACAGCCATGGACGCGTTGAACACGCGCGCCACATCCCTCGTGCGCGCCTGTCCGGACGACCGCGCGCTCTACGGCCACCTTCTCGCGATGTTCACCCGCGCCGGGCTCGCGGCTGAACCACCGGGCCGGTTTGCGACGCACCAGAACGCGGTCAAGACGGTTGGCATGGTGCTGAAGGCCGGCGGCGATGCTTTCGCCGACGTCGCCTATGCGTTTGGCGACGAAGAACAAATGGCCTGGACGGTGCTTGACGAACGTAACGCCTATTTCGACCTGATGCTGGCCCTGTCGACCGACTTTCTCGTCTATGCCGCCCATGCGCAGCTCTTCACCCCCGGTACCGCCGAAAGCTTCGGTTGCGGCCTTTACCCCGCGGAAGAAGCCGCGGCCCTCGCGGTGCAGGCGGACGGCAATGCCGATGGCGGCGAGCTGGTCGTGCGGGTGGGTTATCTCGGGCGCACCTGCGACCACGGCTCCGGCGAGGTGGCGGGGCAGGTGGCGCGGTACTTCGCCGCGCATCACCGCGCCCGCGCGGAAGATCCCGACTACCTCGGCCTGACGGGAAGCGACATTCGCGGCGGCCTCCAGCGCTTTCTGCCCGACCATCTCGCGGGCAGCGGCGCGAGCACGCTGTTCACCGACGAAGAGGTCGCGCAACTCATGGCCTTCTGAGCGGTTGCACCTGCCCGTGGGCGCGTTAGAACCCCCATCATGCTTGTCGTCGTCTCGCCCGCCAAACGCCTCGATGAAACCCCGGCCCGCCCCACGCAAAGCACCGCCCCGCGTTTTGCGGACGCCACCGCACGGCTGGTCGAGACCGCCCGTGCGCTCGATGCGGCCGGGCTGGAAAAGCTCATGCACATCTCATCGAAACTCGCCGCTCTGAACGTGGCGCGTTTCGCCCGCATCGGGTCGGGCGACGGTGCGAAACAGGCGATCGGGCTGTTTGCAGGCGACACCTACACCGGGCTTGAGGCACACTCGCTCGATCCGGATGAAATGGACTATGCCCAGCGTCATCTGCGCATTCTGTCGGGTCTCTACGGGCTGCTCAGGCCCCGCGACATGATCGAGCCGCACCGGCTGGAGATGGGGTCGCGGCTGGCCAATCCGCATGGCCGCGATCTCTATGCGTTCTGGGGCGACCGGATCGCCGAGGCACTGGCGGCGGATGCGGCCGAGGCGGGCACCGACGTGCTCGTGAACTGCGCTTCGGTCGAGTATTTCACCGCCGCCGACCGGCCAACCCTCGCGCTGAGGGTCGTCACGCCCAGCTTCCTCGAAGACCGCCCCGAAGGGCCGAAGGTGATGTCGTTCTGGGCCAAGCAGGCGCGCGGCGCGATGGCCCGGTTCATCGTCCGCAACCGGCTGCGGGATCCGGCGGCGCTGTCTGAGTTCGACATCGGCGGCTACCGGTTCCAGCCCGACATGAGCACGCCAGACCGCCCGGTGTTTCTCAGGAGCGCCTGAGACGGCGTGCGGCGTTCCCGGTTGAAAGCGGGGCCTCCGGCGGGCTTTTTTTAGCTGAAGAGGCGGGATCGGCGCGGGAAACTGAGGCGGTGCCGATCCCGTGGCGCTCAGCCTTCCTCCGGCAGCGGCGGGCGGGCCGTGTCGGGCCGGGCGCCACCGATCTCGGCAAGGATCGCCGGTTTCTTGAGCGGCTTGGTGAGGTGAGCGTCGAGCCCATGCGCCAGGGTCTCTTCCGCGTCACCCGCCATCGCATGCGCGGTGAGGGCGACGATCCGCGTGCGCGGCCACCCCTGGGCGGCCTCGAGTTCGCGGATCCGCTGTGTGGCTTCCTTGCCGTCCATGCGCGGCATGGAAATGTCCATGAACACGAGGTCCGGACGCAAGGTTTCGAACGTCGCGAGCGCCTCGGCGCCGTCGCCCGCGAAGGTCAGGTCGATATCGCAGGCCTTCACGAGTTTCGAAAAAACCAACCGGTTGGTCTTGTTGTCCTCGGCGGCGAGCACGCGCATCGCCCGCAGATCAGGGCGGCCGGTGGCGGCCGGAACCGGCGGTTCACTCGGCGCGGGCAGGATCTCGGCGGGCTCGGGCGCCTGCGGGGCGGGCTCCGGCGCCGGGACGGGCTCCGGCGACGGGATGGGCGCCACGCGTCGCAAAACCGGGGCCTCATCCACCGATCCGGACCCAGATGAGTGGTCCGCGGCGGACCCCGTGGCCGACGTAGGCTCAGGCGGTGACAGAGGCCGACGCCGGGATCCGAAGACCGGGATCTGCCCGAGGCTGCCGTCGTCCCCCTCGGAATTGGTGCCAGATGCCGATTGAGCCACGGGCTCTGGTGCCTGCGCGTCCGTAGCGGCGCGCGACTCGACGGGCGCGGCCGGGGTCGCGCTGGGGGTCGCCTCTTCGGCGAGCGCCTCATCGGCAGGCGCAATGTCCGCCTCGTCCGCCAGCGCAGCTGCCTTGCTCGCGTCCCCGCCAGCCGGGTTTTGGTTTTTCTGCGGGTCCACCACCAAAGGCTGCGGCAACTCCGCGCGGGGCTGTTCCAGCCCCTGGAGCGCGCCGACCAGGTCGATGCGCGAAATCGGTTTGACGAGCGCTGCAACGGCGCCCGCGACCGGGGCGCTCGCGGCCTCCGGTGTCGCGGCCACCATCACCACCGGAGCGGCTGCTCCGGAGGCGCGCAAGACGGCGATGAAGGCGGCGGCGCCCATGTCGGGCAGGCGGTTGTCGGCGAGGATGACGTCGGCCCGCAAGGCCCGTCCATCGTTCGCCTCATTGGCGTTGGTGGCGCAGGTCACATGGAGGCCGAGGGCAGCGAGCTGTTTCTCGAGGATCGTGCGGGTGAGATCGTCGGACATCACCAGAAGGGCGCGGCGCACCCAGACGGGCAGGCGCGGCGGCTCCGACGACCCGACCACCGGCAGGCTGAGCTGGAACCCGAAAGCGGAGCCCACGCCGGGCTCGCTCTCGACCCAGATCTTGCCGCCCATGAGGTCGATCAGTTGGCGGGTGATGGCAAGGCCGAGCCCGGTGCCCTCGTAGGCACGGTTGCGCTCGTCCTCGACCTGGTTGAACTCGCCGAACACGTGGTCGAGCTTCTCGGGCGGGATGCCGATACCGGTGTCTTCGACCGTGACATGGATGCGCTGGGTCTCGCGCCCCTCCTCCGGCAGGCCGACGATCCGGACCATCACATGACCGGATTCGGTGAACTTGACGGCATTGCCGATGAGGTTGGTGAAGACCTGGCGGATGCGCACCGGGTCGCCCATGAAATGGTTCGGCAGGAAGATGTCATAATCGAGGATGATCTTGAGGCCCTTGCCGCGCAGTGTCGGTTCGAGCAGCAGGAGCACGTCGAGAACCAGCCGCTCGAGATCAAATTCCTCGATCCTCAGCGCCAACCGCTTGGCCTCGACCTTCGAGTAGTCGAGCACATCGTTGATGATGGTGAGCAGGGCCTGGCCCGAACTGCGGATGGTATCGACATAGAGGCTCTGTTCGTCGTCGAGCTTGCTGTCGGCGAGCAGATCCGCCATCCCGATCACCCCGTTCATCGGCGTGCGGATCTCGTGGCTCATGTTGGCCAGGAAGGCGGACTTGGCGCGGTTGGCCGCCTCGGCCCGGGCACGGGCCTTTTCCAGCACCGCCTGGCGCCGCATCGACTGGGTGATGTTCTGGCCGAGCGAGACCGTGTCGCCCCCCGGCGCCCGGCTGTCGACGAGCCGGAGCCAGACACCGTTCCACAGCCGCACCACACGGGGTTCGGGTTTGTCGGCGAACCAGCGCGCCAGCATCTCCTCGCGCCAGAGTTGCGCCGGCTTGCCCTCGAGGTCGAACACCCCCTCGGCCAATGCCGCCTCGACGATCTCTTCGTAATGCGCGCCCGGCCGGATGCATTCGAGCCCGTCGAAAGGCGCGAGATAGGCGGTGTTGGCGATCACCATGCGGGCATCGGCGTCGAATATCGCGAACCCGTCGTTGAGCGCCTGCAGCGAATTCCACAGCCGCCGTTTGGCGATATCCTCCTCGACATGCGCCCGGTCGAGATCGGCGCGCACCTTCACGTTCTCGCCCTTGACCACCTCGACCGCTTCGCGGGTTTCGACGAGGTCTTCCGACAGCGAGATCGCGTGGTGCGAGAGCATCCGGTTGGCGGCGTTGAGCTCGGCCTGTTTCTGTTCCAGGAGCCGTTCCGCCGCCATCCGCGCGCGCCGTTCCTCGGTCAGGATATTGTGTGCGTTCATTCCCGTCTCCGCTGTCTTCAAGCGTTCTGCCGCGAGCGCCACTTTGCGCAAACAAGGTGAACAGCCCCTTAACACCCGTGCAGTGCGCCCGCGATTTCCGCAGGCTAGCCGTTGCGCGATCCCGGACTTGGTGTCAGCATGAACCGGTGCGCCAGGGAGGACCCGATGCGGAACATTCTGATTTTCGTTACATTTTTCGTACAATTTGCCGGAATGGCTTTTGCCGAGAGCCCGATCGACGAGCGACGGGCCATCGTCTACCGCGATACCGATTTCCCGGGCGGAGACATCCAGTCGATTTTCGACACCACGCTGGAGGCCTGCGAATCCGCCTGCTTCACCCGTGCGGACTGTGACGCCTATACCTACAATTCCCAGTCTTCGGCCTGTTTCCTCAAAGCGCGGGCGGGGGACCCGGCGCAATTTGCCGGCGCCTTCTCGGCGCAAGTCCTTGCCCGCCCAGCCGACCTGCTCGCCCGGGCCGAGGGACAGGCTGCCCGGCTCGATTTCGTCCACGAGACCGACATTGCCGCCGCCGCACGCCGGGCGCAGACCCTGCCGCACGACTATCCGGTCGGCGGCTGGAGCGCCGAGGATCTTTCCGAATGGGCGCGCGAGGCCGAGGCGGACGCAAACCTTGCTGCCGCGATGCGCTACATGGCCGGTGCCACGGTCGTTTCCGATGCCGCGGGCGACTGGATCGACTATGCCCGGCTCTCGAATGCCGCAGCACTCGCGACTGAGGATACCGGCGATGCCCGGGGCTACTTCGACCAGGCTCTCGATGCTGCCATCGCCGGGTTCCTGCGCAGCCAAGGCGGACCGCAGGAGGCGAATGCGCTCACCGAAATGGCCACGGCGCTTGAAAACCTCGACCGCGGGCGTGCGTCGATTCCGGCGCTCAGGCTCGCCCAGGCGGCCAGCCCGCGTGACGACACCGCCGAGGCCCTCGACCGCGCCCTCGGCCTCTATGGGTTCCGCGTCACCGACACCAGCGTCGACAGCGATGCCGCCAGCCCCCGGATCTGCGCCGAGTTTTCCGAAAGCCTGGTCGAGGCGGGCGTGGATTATGCGCCGTTCGTCGGGTCCGAAATCTCTGGTCTTGCCGTCAGTGCGAAGGATCGCCAGCTCTGTATCGAGGGCATAACCCACGGGACACGTTACACATTCACCCTGCGCCCCGGTCTTCCGGCGGCCTCCGGCGAGGCGCTGGCCCAGCCCGTGCAGCTCAGCCAATACGTGCGCGACCGCGCGCCGTCCGTGCATTTCCCAGGCAGGGCCTACGTGCTTCCGCCGACGCCCGATGCCGGGCTTCCGGTGGTCGTGGTCAACACAGGCGCACTCGACCTCACCCTGTCGCGCCTGCCCGACCGCAACCTGGTGCGCGCCTTCGACGAAGACTGGTTCGGCCGCTCGCTCACGATCTGGGATGAAAGCTGGTTCAACGAAGCCCTCGCCGAGAAGGTCTGGGAAGGCACGGCCGAGGTTGCATCCGAGCTCAACCGCGATGTGACCACCCGGCTGCCCATCGGCGAGGCGATCGACGAGATGGCGCCCGGCGTCTACGTGCTGCACGCGTCGATCGACGGCCAGAGCCAGGACGACAGCCCGCCCGCCTCGCAGTGGTTCGTAATCTCCGACATCGGGTTCACGACGATGATGGGGGCCGATGGTCTGCATGTCTTTGCCCGCTCTCTCACCACGGCAGGGCCGCTCGCAGGCGCGAAGGTGGAGCTCCTGTCGCGCGCCAACGGTGTCCTCGCAACGGTCATGACCGATGACGACGGCTACGCCCGGTTCGCCGCCGGGGCCACCACCGGAAAAGGCGCGGCCGCACCGGCCCTGGTGACCCTCGCGCAAGCTGAGGATTTCGCGTTCCTCTCGCTCACGGGCCCGGCGTTCGATCTGTCCGACCGCGGCGTCGAAGGCAATCCGGCCGCGCCGCCGATCGATCTCTTCCTCACCACCGACCGCGGCGCCTACCGCGCCGGCGAGGTGATCCATGCGACCGCGCTCGCCCGTGACGGCACCGCAGAAGCCATCGAGGGCCTGCCGATCACCGCGATCCTCACCCGTCCCGACGGGGTGGAATATGCGCGCACGCTCTCGACCGGCGCCATGTCCTCAGGCACCAGCGCTGGCGGCCATGTGTTCGAGATGCCCACAGCGGGCTCCGCGCCGCGCGGCACCTGGCGGCTCGATCTGCATGCCGACCCGGACGCCCCGGCGCTCGCCTCGACCACGCTGCTGGTCGAGGATTTCCTGCCCGAGCGGATCGACTTCACCCTGGCGCTGTCCGACGACCGGCCGAGCCTCAATGCCGCACCGACGCTCGAGGTCGACGCGCGCTACCTGTTCGGCGCGCCGGGGGCGGATCTCGCCGTCGAGGGCGATCTGCGCCTGCGCGCGGCGTCCTCCGTCGAAGGCTGGCCGGGCTACAGCTTCGGCCCGCACGAGGGCGGCTTCGGCACCACATGGGGCTCGCTCGAGACCGCGCGCACCGATCCAGCCGGGCGGGCCGCGATCCCGGTCGATTTCCCTGAGGTCGAGGCCGAAGGCGTGCCGCTCGAAGCGGCGTTCACCATCCGGGTGAAAGAAGGGTCCGGACGACCGGTGGAACGCGAGCTCACCGTG
>DQCI01000280.1:4502-13222 GCA_003545125.1 Paracoccaceae bacterium | reverse complement strand
CTATCCATCACCGATTTCTCGGTGAGCGGAATGCCGTCGTAGAGCCCGGTCAACCCGAAAGGATCGTCGATGCCGAGCTCGCGCAGCACCTCCTCGTCGGCATATTCCACAACCCGGATCGCCACCGCCCGCGCCGCCGGCCGGAACGCCGCCGGCAGCGCCGCGCGAGCCGCTTCGGCCAGCGCCTGGACCTCGCCGAGCGAGGGTGCGGTGCGGTCGTCTTCGGTCCAGCTCATGGGCACCTCCTGAAAGCCCAGATAGCCGCGCGCCGGCCCATGCGAAAGCCCCGGGCGTGGACAAACCGCGCCCTTTGCGCAAAAAGGCCCACGCATAGGAGAATCCCATGACCGTCACCCGTTTCGCTCCCTCCCCCACCGGCTACCTGCATGTCGGCAACCTGCGCACCGCGCTGTTCAACTGGCTGATCGCGCGGGCCCAGGGAGGTACCTTCATCCTCCGGCTCGACGATACCGACCCGGAGCGGTCGAAGCCCGAATATGCCGATGCGATCAAAGAAGACCTCGAATGGCTTGGGCTCACCTGGGACCGGGTCGAGACCCAGTCGTCGCGCCTCGACCGCTACGAGGCCGCGGCCGAAGAGCTGAGGGCGCGGGGCCGGTTCTACGAAGCGTTTGAGACCCCCACCGAGCTCGATCTCAAGCGCAAGAAACAGCTCAACATGGGGCGCCCGCCGGTCTACGACCGCGCCGCCCTCGCGCTCAGCGAAGACGACAAGGCGAAGCTGCGCGCCGAACGCGGCCAGGGGCATTGGCGGTTCAAGCTCGACCAGACCCGTATCGAATGGGACGATGGCATTCTCGGCCCGGTCTCGATCGACGCCGCCTCTGTCTCCGACCCGGTGCTGATCCGCGCCGACGGCCAGTTCCTCTACACGCTCGCCAGCGTCTGCGACGACATCGACTACGGCATCACCCATGTGGTGCGCGGCTCCGACCACGTCACCAACACCGGCACCCAGATCCAGATCATCTCGGCGCTCGGTGGCACGGTGCCGTCCTTCGCGCACCACTCTCTGCTGACCGGACCGCAAGGCGAGGCGCTGTCGAAGCGGCTCGGCACCCTCAGCTTGCGCGATCTGCGCGACCAGGGCGTGGAGCCGATGGCGCTCCTCAGCCACATGGCCCGGCTCGGCTCCTCGCAGCCGGTGGACCTGCGCGAAACCCTCGACGAAGTCATCGCGGGCTTCGATCTCGCCACATTCGGCGCGGCGCCCACCAAGTTCGACGTGAAGGACCTGTTCCCGCTCACGGCGCATGCGCTGGCGCATCGTCCCTACCCGCAGGTGGCCGGGTATCTCAGCGCCCTCGGTGTCCCGGACGCCATCGCCGAGGCCTTCTGGCTGGTCGCGCGCGACAACATCACCACCCTCAAGGGCCTCGATGCCTGGTGGGTGCTGTGCCGCGACGGGGCCACGCCGTTGATCGCACCGGAAGACGCCGAGATGGTCAGCATCGCCTTCGGCCTGCTGCCGGAGCCGCCCTACGCCGCCGATAGCTGGAAAGATTGGACGGCTGCTGTGAAGGAGGCGACGGGGCGCAAGGGCAAGGGGCTGTTCATGCCGCTGCGCAAGGCGTTGACGGGAATGGATCACGGGCCCGACATGGCGGCGCTGATGCCGCTCCTGCAAAAGGTCAACCGCTGAGGCCGGGCGCCGGGGGAAGGCGCTTCCAAGCGCCTTGCGAAAGCGGTTTCGAAACCGCTTCCCCCGCGCCCTGCACAGCCCTTGTGCACTGACGGCACTGGCCAGCGGACCTTCCCCGTGCGATTGCGGGGGCGAACCAAGGCGCGGAACCCCATGGCCAATCAACAGGCACGCTTCCTCGAAGGCTCGCTGATGCGGCACATCACGGTGATGGCGTTGACCGCCTCTATCGGGCTGACGGCCGTGTTCCTGGTCGACCTTGTCGACATGATCTTTATCTCGATGCTGGGCCGTGACGAATTGGCGGCCGCGATCGGCTATGCGGGCGCGATCCTGTTCTTCACCTCCTCATTCGGCATCGGCATGTCGATCGCCGCTGGCGCCGTCGTCGCCCGGGCGCTTGGAGCGGGTGAACCCCATACCGCGCGCCGCCGGACCGCCACGGCGCTGCTCTACGGCGTCGGTTTCGGCGCGCTGTTCGCCGCGCTCGTCTGGCTCAACGTGCCAGCACTCGCTCGGCTGATGGGCGCCTCTGGCGTCACGCTGGAGCTCGCCACCAGCTATCTGAGGATCATCATCCCCTCGTTGCCGCTGCTCATCGCCGGCATGATCGCCGGCGCGGTGCTGCGCGCCCACGGCGACGCGCGCCGGGCGATGCTGTCGACCATCGCCGGCGGCGCGGTCAACGCGGTCCTCGACCCGATCCTGATTTTCGGGTTCGATCTCGAGCTGACCGGCGCGGCGCTGGCCTCGGTCATCGCCCGCGCCGCCATCGCGTTCTTCGCCCTCTACCCGGTGTTTCGCTGGCACGGCGGGCTCGACCGGCCGACGCCCGCGGAGTTCCGGATCGATTTCCCGGCGATCATGACCATCGCCCTCCCGGCGATCCTCACCCAATTCGCCACGCCTCTCGGCCAGGCCTATGTCACCCGCGCGATGGCCAGCTACGGCGAGGACGCGGTCGCCGGCATGGCCATCGTCGGCCGGTTGGTGCCGGTCGCTTTCGGGGTGGTGTTCGCGCTTTCGGGCGCCATCGGCCCGATCGTCGGCCAGAACTTCGGCGCCCGCCAGCACGACCGCGTGCGCGGCGCCTTGCGCGACGGGCTGGTGTTCGTGGGCGTTGTCGTCATGCTCGTCTCGGTCCTGCTCTTCCTCTTGCGCGCGCCGATCGCCGATCTGTTTGGCGCCGAGGGCATGACCCGCCGTCTCGTCTACCTGTTCTGCGGACCGCTGGCGCTCGCCTGGTTCTTCAACGGGGTGATCTTCGTCGCCAACGCCGCCTTCAACAACCTCGGTCACCCGTTCTATTCGACCTGGATCAACTGGGGTCGGCACACCCTCGGCACGATCCCCTTCGTGATCGCGGGCGGCGCGCTCTGGGGCGCGCCCGGGGTGCTCATCGGCCAGGCCCTCGGAGGGATTGTGGCCGCCGGCATCGCGCTGGCGCTTGCCGCCCGGGTGACAGGTCGGGCGGCCGAAGCCCCAGCAGAACCGCCCCATCCCTACCAGCGGCAGGTCCGACAGATGCAGTTGTTCAATTTTCACCGATAAAACCACACCCAAGCACCTGAATGTTTGAAAAGTACTACTGGCCCGGGGTTTTAGGGGGACCTGTTGGCGAACAATGCAGGATAAAAACGATCCTGCCCGCCCGCACAGCTCACAACCTGTGCCGCACCACCCGCGCGCCCACAGCCGCAAGGCCTTCATCGACCACCTCGCGTTCAATCTCAGTCAACCCCTGCGCGCGCGCATAGACGGGACGGGCGCGATCATCGAGCACCGGCACGTGCCATCCGGTCGTGGTCGCAAAAAAATGTCCGACACCGTCGATCCCGAACTCGGCGAGATAGCCCTGCAGCACCGCGTCGATGTAGCTCAGCACCACCGGGTGATCGTCCCCGGGATCGTGGTGCGCGCCTTCGGGTATCGCATAGAGCGCCACGTCGATTTCGCGCCCGACCTCATGTGTCACGGCCCCCGAGACATCGTGGCGCGCATAAGCGTGTTCGCGGTCGTCGAGCGCTGCCCAATCGGCGCCCGGCACCATCGCCACCAGCCCGAGCACCTCCGACCCCGGATCCGGCAACACGGTGAGGAACGGGCGCTGCCGAAGCGGCGATTTGCGCCAGGCCCGCCGCCAGCCGGTCACGCAGGCTTTGCGCGGCTCCGGGAAGTCGTGGGTCCGCCGGTTCACCAGCGAACCATAACCGAAGAAATAGGGGTCGGACATGCACCCATCAGGCCACGGCCCGCGCGCCCCGGCAAGCGCACATTCGCCGCCCCGGTGCCTCACAAGGGCTTGTACGGTCAAAAACCTGCCGCTAACGTCGAATTGCCCGCGCCGGGAGAATCCGGCGGCCCGCCGTCCGCATGCGTTCGGCAGGCCCCCGGTGCCGAAGGAGCAACCGCCCCGGTAAACTCTCAGGCCCCAGGACCGGCACGGGCTGGATACGACTCTGGAGAGTGGCCGCACGGCCCGCCGAAGGGATAACGATCTCAGGCGAAAGGACAGAGGGGGCATCGGCGGGGCAAGGGGGCCCCAGCGGTGCCGGGCGCCTTCCCGGTTGGGAGACGCACGTGAAAGACCTGCGCCATACGGAGTTCTATGACCTGCACGTCGCGCTTGGCGCGAAGATGGTGCCTTTCGCCGGTTGGGACATGCCGGTGCAATACCCCATGGGCGTGATGAAGGAGCACCTGCACACAAGGGCCGCCGCCGGGCTGTTCGACGTGAGCCACATGGGCCAGGTGATCCTGCGCGGACCGGACGCAGCCCAGGCGCTGGAGACCCTGGTGCCTGCCGATATCGTCGGTCTCGCCGAGGGCCGCCAGCGCTATGCCCTGCTCACCAATGAACAGGGCGGAATCCTCGATGACCTGATGGTTGCCAACAAGGGCGATCACCTGCTGCTGGTGGTCAATGCCGCCAACGCCGACGCCGACGTGCAGCACCTCGCACAAAACCTGCCCGAGATCGAAATCGAGACCCCGACGGGACGCGCGTTGATCGCCTTGCAAGGGCCGAAGGCCGAGGCGGCGCTGGCAGCACTCAACCCCGCCGTGTCCGACATGCGGTTCATGGACGCGATCGACCTCGATCTCGCCGGCGCGACCTGCTGGGTCAGCCGCTCGGGTTATACCGGCGAAGACGGGTTCGAGATCTCCGTCCCCGGCACCATGGCCCTGCGGCTCGCCCGGGTGCTGCTGGAAAATCCCGAGGTCGCTCCCATCGGCCTCGGCGCGCGCGATTCGCTGAGGCTCGAAGCCGGTCTGCCGCTGCACGGGGCCGACATCACCCCCGAGACCACACCGCTTCAGGCGGGGCTCGGCTGGTCGGTCGGCAAGGCGCGCCGCGAGGGCCCGCGCGCGGGCGGTTTCCCGGGCGCCGACATCATCCTCGGCGAAGGCCAGATCGGCCGCACGCCGAAGCTCGCAGGCCTGCGCCCCGAAGGCCGCGCCCCGATGCGCGCCGGCACCCAGCTGTTCGAGACGGAAGGCGACGCCGAGCCGGTGGGCGAGATCACCTCCGGCGGTTTCGGCCCCAGCGTGGGCGCCCCCATCGCGATGGGCTACCTGCCCGCCCGCCTCACCCGCGAGGGCACGAAACTCTATGGCGAGGTCCGCGGCAAGCGCCTCGCGGTGGCGGTGAGCCGCCTGCCCTTCCATCCCCGCAGCTACAAAAGATAAAGCCCAACAGGAGACCCCCGATGAAATACACCGAAGAGCACGAATGGCTCGACGAGGCCGACGGCATCGTCACCGTCGGCATCACCGCGCATGCGGCCGAGGAGCTCGGCGACATCGTCTTCGTCGAGCTGCCCGAGGTCGGCGCCGAGGTGACGAAGGACGACGAGATCGTGGTGATCGAGAGCGTGAAAGCCGCCTCCGACATCCTCGCGCCGATCGACGGCGCAATCGTCGAGGTGAACACCGCGATCGCCGACGAACCCGGAAAGGTCAACGAAGACCCCGAAGGCGAGGCCTGGTTCTTCAAGGTCAGGGCCAGCGATCTCTCGCAGCTCGACGAGTGCCTGGACGAAGCCGCCTACAAGGCCTTCATCGGCTGAACCGCTCTTTGGGCCCATCCGGGCCCCACATCGCGAGGAACGCCCGGACGGGCGCGACGAGCCATGCCCGAACCGGAGTAACGGATGCCCTTCACGCCCACCGACTACCTGCCCTACGATTTCGCCAACCGCCGCCATATCGGCCCCTCCGTCGCGGAAATGCACGAAATGTTCGCCACCCTCGGCGTCGACAGTCTCGATGCGCTGATCGACGACACGGTCCCCGCCTCGATCCGCCAGTCCGAGCCGCTCGACTTCGGCAAACCGCGCTCCGAGCGCGAGATGCTCTACGAGCTGCGCGTCATCGCCGGCAAGAACAAGGTCTACCGTTCGCTGCTCGGCCAGGGCTATCACGGCACGGTCACCCCACCTGCGATCCAGCGCAACATCCTCGAAAACCCCGCCTGGTACACTGCCTACACGCCTTACCAACCCGAGATCAGTCAGGGCCGGCTGGAGGCGCTTCTGAACTACCAGACGATGATCTCCGACCTCACCGGGCTCGAGATCGCCGGGGCATCGCTGCTCGACGAGGCCACCGCCTGCGCCGAAGCGATGACCATGGCAAAACGGGTGGCGAAGTCGAAGGCCAGCGCCTTCTTCGTCGACGAGAACGCGCATCCGCAGAACATCGCGGTGATCCGCACCCGGGCCGCACCGCTCGGGATCGAGGTGATCGTCGGCAGCCCCGACGATCTCGACCCGCAAGCGGTGTTCGGCGCGCTGTTCCAGTACCCGGGCACCTACGGGCATTTGCGCGATTTCACCCCCGAGATCGCGGCGCTGCACGACGCCAACGCCATTGCCGTGGTCGCCGCCGACCCGATGGCGCTGACCTTGCTCAAGGAACCCGGCGCCATGGGGGCCGACATCGCCGTCGGCTCGACCCAGCGGTTCGGCGTGCCGATGGCCTACGGCGGGCCGCACGCCGCCTATCTCGCCTGCCACGCAGCCCACAAGCGGGCAATTCCAGGCCGGTTGGTCGGCGTCTCGGTCGACAGCCATGGCAACCGCGCCTACCGGCTCTCCTTACAGACCCGCGAGCAGCATATCCGCCGCGAGAAGGCCACCTCCAACGTCTGCACCGCCCAGGCGCTGCTCGCGGTGATGGCGAGTTTCTATGCCGTCTACCACGGCCCCGAGGGGCTGAAGGCCATCGCCCAGCGCATCCACCGCAAGGCCGAACGGCTGGCCAACAAACTCGAGGAGGTGGGCTACGAGATCGAACCGGGCGAATTCTTCGACACCTTCACCGTCGAGGTCGGCCACCTCCAGCGCGGCATCCTGCTCGCGGCCACCAAGGAAGAGGTCAATCTGCGCCCCGTGGGCCGCACCAAGATCGGCATCACGGTGGACGAGGCCACCCGCTCGGCCACCATCGAGGCGGTCTGGCGCGCCTTCGGCGTGGTCGCGGACGACAAGGATTTCACCCCCAACTACCACCGCCTGCCGGTCGCGCTCGCGCGCGAGAGCAAGTATCTCACCCACCCGGTCTTTCACATGAACCGGGCGGAAACCGAGATGATGCGCTACATGCGCCGGCTCAGCGACCGCGACCTCGCGCTCGACCGGGCGATGATCCCGCTCGGGTCCTGCACGATGAAACTCAATTCCGCGGCCGAGATGATGCCGGTCAGCTGGCGCGAGTTCTCCATGCTGCACCCGCTCTGCCCGCCCGACCAGGCGGAAGGCTACCGCGCCTTGATCGACGATCTCGCCACCATGCTGTGCACGATCACCGGCTACGACGCGATGTCGATGCAGCCCAATTCCGGCGCCCAGGGCGAGTATGCGGGGCTGTTGACGATCCGCGCCTATCACCGGGCGCAGGGCGACGAGGCCCGCGCCATCTGCCTCATTCCGATGTCCGCCCATGGCACCAACCCGGCCTCGGCAACGATGGCGGGGATGCGTGTGGTCACCGTCAAGACCGCCGACAACGGCGATATCGACGTCGACGATTTCCGCGCGAAGGCGGCCGATGCGGGCGAAAAACTGGCCGCCTGCATGATCACCTATCCCTCCACGCATGGCGTCTTCGAGGAGACGGTGCGCGAGGTCTGCGCCATCACCCATGAACACGGCGGCCAGGTCTATATCGACGGCGCCAATCTCAACGCATTGGTGGGGCTCGCCAAGCTCGGCGCGCTCGGCGGCGACGTGAGCCACCTCAACCTGCACAAGACCTTCGCGATCCCGCACGGCGGCGGCGGGCCCGGCATGGGGCCGATCGGCGTGAAGGCGCATCTGGCACCTCACCTGCCACAGGACCCGTTCACCGGCGAGGAAGGGGCGGTGTCCGCCGCCCCCTACGGCTCTGCCTCGATCCTGACGATCTCCTGGGCCTACATCCGGATGATGGGCGGGGCCGGGCTCACCCAGGCCACGCGGGTCGCGATCCTGAATGCCAACTACGTCGCCACCCGGCTCGCCGGCGCCTACGACGTGCTTTACAAGGGCCCCACGGGCCGGGTCGCGCATGAGTGCATCATCGACACAAGGCCCTTCGCCGACAGCGCAGGCGTGACGGTCGAGGACATCGCCAAACGGCTGATGGACGCGGGCTTCCATGCGCCCACCATGTCCTGGCCGGTGGCGGGCACGCTGATGATCGAACCCACGGAATCGGAGACCAAGGCCGAGCTTGACCGGTTCTGCGACGCGATGCTGGCGATCCGCGAGGAGATCCGCGCGATCGAACAGGGCCGGATGGACCGCGCCAACAACCCGCTCAAGAACGCGCCGCACACGATGGAAGACCTGGTGCGCGACTGGGACCGGCCCTACACGCGCGAAGCGGGCTGCTTCCCGCCCGGCGCGTTCCGGGTCGACAAATACTGGCCGCCGGTGAACCGGGTCGACAACGTCTACGGCGACCGGCACCTGGTCTGCACCTGCCCACCGCTGGAGGATTACGCCGAAGGGAAATGAGACGGCTCGCGGAAGGCCCGGACCGGCGGGCGCCTGTGCCGAAACCGGTCCGGGCA
>DQCI01000280.1:467-4426 GCA_003545125.1 Paracoccaceae bacterium | reverse complement strand
CACCTTCAATGACTTGAAGGTCAGCGCAAGGCCGCCGTTACCCTTTCGACACGGAGTTCGGGGGACCCATCCTGTCGCGGTCCCTTGTCCTTGAAGCCGCCGCCGCGGTCGCCTTGGTCCCTCCACACCCGCCAAAACCCGGGCGCACGCTGGACGCCAACCCGCCGCGCCCCCATCTGTAAGGTCGCGACGGGACCCGAAAGCACCGAACATGACAAACGGCAACGACCAGGATCTGGGTGAGGCGGGTCACGCGTTCACGCCAGACGAGGCCGACGCTATCCTGCTTGACGCCGCAACCAGCTATTTCGCCGGGTGCCGGGCGCGGGTCAAACCCTTCGTCGACCGCACCTTTTCGCTGCGCGGCACGCTTGGCCTGCACCGCGCGGCGCTTGGCCTCGATCTCGTCAAGGCCCCGGCCAACGCGCTCCTGTCGATCCCCCAGATCGGGCTCAAACTCGGCGGGCTCGCGGCGCGGGGTCTCGGAAGGCGGCGCGCTGCGGCGACGCTCGAACGGCGCAACCTGCTGTTGGAAACCTCGGTGATGCGCGAGGTCCGCTGGCGGATCGCCACCGAGCTGTTGCAGCAACCCGCCCGGGACGGCGCCCGGCAGTCCGGCAAAGACGGGCTCGCCGAAGCGATCCTCGCCCATCCGCGCGTATCCGGGCTGGTGGGCGACGCGGCCGAGGCCGTTGGCGCCCGGGCGGACGATCCGGGCTTTCGCAGCCGGTTGGAAGCGACGCTTGCAGAATACACCGGCACACGGGCCGCGGCCGCCGAAATCGCGACCGCCCTCATCGCGCTCGGCACCGGGGCGGCAGCCTTCCAGCAGGCGACCCCCGGCGCCATCGCGCTCGGGCCCCTGGTGGCCGCCGCACTCGCCCAGCAGGCCGCCATCGCCAGTTTTCCGCTCGGCGCCGGCGCGGGCGCGGTCTGGTACGGGTTCTTCCCGGCAACAAGCGCGCCCTTGCTCGTGGCTGGGGCGACTGCGGGCCTGCTTGGCATCGCCGCCATCGCCGCCTCTTTCGCGGGCGTGCTCACCGACCCCGCGCTCCGCCTTAGCGGAGTCCACGAGCGCCGCCTTGTGAAACTGATCGACGGGCTCGAGGCCGGGTTCAGCGACCGCGATGCCGCCGGCTTCCAGACCTACGACCTCTACTTCGCCCGGCTGATGGATCTCAGCGACGCGCTTCTGGGCGTGCTGCGGTCGCTGCGTTGAGCGCCGCCCGAGAGCGGCCCCGCGCCCGGAGCGTTTTGCGCAGGATCGCCCGCACCGGCCGTCGCGAACGCGTTGTGCTCTGCAAACGTTGCCTCCCGACGACCGGTGAGGACTTGGCTCCCAGTGAGCGTTATACGCTTTAGCCGCGCAGCTTGTCCGCCAGCCGCGCCGGCCAGCCGGTCATCTTGCCGGTGATCTTGCCAAGCAGCTGTTTCGAGATCCGCTTCTCGATCTCGCCATACGTCGTGTCGCCCGCGAGCAGGTCGAAGAACGCCGCCCGCATGTTCTGCGACGTGGCGAGCTTCTCCTTGAAAACCCCGGTGAACGCGCGCGAGAACTGGAAATGCCGCAGCTTGTTGGCCTTGTCGAGCTCAGCGTGGATATAGCCGATCCGCTTGCGGTAGAGCCCGAGCGCCTGGGCCGGCTTGCCGGCCTTCAGCGCCTGAGATGCCGCCTCGGCCGCCTCGGCCCCGCTTTCCATCGCATACGCCAGCCCCTCGCCGGTGATCGCGTCGACCATCCCGGCCGCATCGCCCACCAGCAGCACGTTCGCGCGGCCCGGCACCTTGGTGTAGTCGCCGAGCGGGATATGCGCACCCTTGATCTTCACCGCCTCCGGGTCGGCGCCCTCGAACCCCATGTAGCGCTCCATCTGCGCCTTCAGGTCCTGGTCGAGCGACTTGATCGAGCCGAGCCCGATGGTGCGGGTGTCCTTCTTGGGGAAGTTCCAGCCGTAACCCCAATCGACAATGCGGAAGTCGATCGACATCAGCGCGTCTTGCGCGCAGGGGTCCGGCACCTCCGCCTCGAAAGCGAATCCGATCTTGTTCGGATCGAAGGCGCGGCCGAACAGGTGGCGGGCCAGCGGGCTCGCTGCCCCGTCCGCGCCGATCAGCACGCCGTACTCCAGCACCGCGCCGCTGTCGAGCACCACCCGGTTCGCCTTGTCGTCGAATTCGGTGACCCGCACGCCCTGGTAGTCCTGCGCCCCCGCCGCGATGGCTTCGAGCAACAGCCGGTGATCGAGATCGACCCGGTAGGTATAGGTCAGATCGTAAGGTGCTGTGAATTCGGCAAGCGTCTCGCCGTCCCATTTGAACGCCACTTCGCGCGAGTAGAGAAAATGCTCCCGGTCCGGCTCGAGGCCGAAGACCGCCTTCATCGCCTTGTGGCCCCGGCCCGAGAGCAGTGCACCGCAGAGCTTGTGGCGCGGAAACACCGCCTTGTCGAGGATCGCCACGCTCAGGCCCAACACGCGGGCGCGCTTGGCGGCGGCCGCACCCGCAGGACCTGCGCCTACCACGACCACGTCATAGGGTATTGCTTGCTCGCCCATCGCGTTTTCCCTTTTTTCAGGGTTCCTTACGCGAAACGTCCTCGCGAGAAAAGCGCGCATCGCTTTGCCTGAGCCAGTTGGCGAAAGCCGCCACCTTGTCGTCCATCGAACACCTCGGCGGTTGGGCGTCGAAGTGCGCCTGGTCGGCGATGCGAAGCTCCAGTTGCGCCGCTTGTGTCAGATCTGCCCAGGCCGTCATGTCGCACCTCTCCTGCCCCGTCCAAGATGGGGTTGAAACGGGCCGCCGGCGAGCGCACATATGCGCCAAATCGAATATGGAGAGCGAGATGGCGGCTGCCCACAAACTAACCTGCCTCGAATGCGGCGCGGTGAACCGCGTGCCGGAAGACAAGCTCGGCGCGGGGCCCAAATGCGGCACCTGCGGCACCAGGCTCAACGACCACAAGGTGCGCGAGATGGACGCGAACGTGCTCGCAAAAGCCGCCAAGAACGACAGCCTGCCGCTGCTGGTCGATTTCTGGGCGCCCTGGTGCGGCCCCTGCCGGCAGATGGCGCCCGAGTTCGCCAAGGCGGCCCAGGCACTCGGGGCGGGCGCGCGGCTCGCCAAAATCAACACCGAAGACCATCCGAAGGTCTCCGCGAAGAACAACATCCGCGGTATCCCGACGATGATTCTCTACCAGAACGGCCGCGAGATCGCTCGCCAATCGGGGGCCGTGCCCGCAAGCGCGATCGAAGGCTTCGTGCGGCAAAAGGCGAAAGTGGCCGGCTGAGGCCGGGGGAACGGCGTTTCGAAACGCCGTTTCACGCGCGTTGCAACGCGCGTTCCCCCACCAGCCTCGCCGTCGCGCCCGGAATGAAGACCCTGCCGCTTTCCGGCTTGACACCTTGCCCCGGAAAGGCCAGATAGCACTCCACGTTGGGGCCGTAGCTCAGTTGGGAGAGCGCGTCGTTCGCAATGACGAGGTCAGGGGTTCGATTCCCCTCGGCTCCACCANNCCTTGAAAACAGATGAAAAATCGGCGTCCGAGACCCCGGTGTTCCAACCGATTTACCAACTCGCAAAGTGCCTGGAACGGGCGAACCGGGCGGTTTCGTCGTACCCAACCGGCGTCGCAGGTCACGACGGGCGGGCGATCAGCGGTCCGGATGCGGTGCGTCGTGTCGATCTTGCAGGCGCCGGGGCCGACGTCGCGCCCGGCATCGACCCTTTCGCTGATTGTCACGAACGGGCGTCGTGTGGATGATCGGCCCCTGTGGGGTCCTTCCTGTCGGTCATTGGTTTGGTTCCAAGACATTGAAGATCGCGGCTACGCAGGCTTTGCGACGCGCGTCCATCCGGCCGATGATTGCGTTCCAGTTGGCCTATTCGAGGTAGGATTGCGCAAATCTCTCCCCCATGACATGGCCGCTCGGATCGTCGCCAACGTAGGCGCCGCGCCG
>DQCI01000280.1:0-383 GCA_003545125.1 Paracoccaceae bacterium | reverse complement strand
GTATTCCGGCCGAGGTGGGTGTGGTCGGTCTGTTCGAGCTGGTTCTCGATCAGGACGACGCTGTCGTCCATCGGATTGCGGGCGAGAATGTCAGCTGAAAAGCGGTCCACCGCCACCCCGGCGCGCGCGAGGTCGAGCGGGATGCCGATGGCCTGCGCCAGATGCTCGACAGGGTCGGCGAGCCAGGGCGTGACCTCATGCGCCTCGTTCCTCGCCCCCCAGAGCGGCAGGTCACCGAGGCGTGCAAACGGGTGTCACTCTCGCGGTTTGTCTCCCGGCATTTCGGCAGCGCCGCGCTGCCGTCTTTGCGCGCTGAAGTGAAGTTCGGTGCTGCTCAGTCAATAACGAGCTTCGGCAGGCCACGTACGGTATTCATCAACGCC
>DQCI01000315.1 GCA_003545125.1 Paracoccaceae bacterium | reverse complement strand
TGCCGCTGCCCTCTTCACGTTCCTCCTTGAGGAGATTGCCGGCGCTGTCGTAGTGACGCTCGATCTCGCCATTCGGCCCATGGGCTTCGACCTTGGCGCCGTTGGGCCCGATCTTCACTTCCATCTTGGTGTAACCCTGTGCCGCCAGTTCGGAGGCAATGGCGTCGATCATCGACTGGTCGAAGGCGGCAGCGGCGCTGCCGATCCCGAAGCTGCAGGCACTTGCGAGGAGCATGGTCTTGAGTTTCATGGGTGCGTGTCCTTGTGTGATCTGATTGCCCGGGGCTCGGATGGTGTGCGCCGGTACTGAGGGCAGATCGGCACGAAGGACGCAGGCCGGCTATTGGTTTCCTGTTTATTCGGGCGAATTAAACGCCCGGAACAAAGGCCTATACCTTGGGTTTATGAAGGTTGGGCGTGGTCGCGGCAGAAACAAGGGCGCCCGTCCGCGAGGCGCCTTCCGACGGACACGTTCGTGCCCCAAACCTGAAGCTCCGGGCAACCCGGCTTCGCTCAGTCCGAGAAGTCCCGCCCCTCGACCAGCCCCGACATGTCCGTCCCCAGCACCTTGGCGACGGTGAAGATGTCCTTGTCGCCGCGGCCACAGAGATTCATCACGACAAGATGGTCCTTCGGCAGCGCCGGGGCGATCTTCATCACATGCGCCATAGCGTGGGAGGGTTCCAGCGCCGGGATGATCCCCTCGGTCCGGCACAGGAGCTGGAAGGCCTCAAGCGCCTCGCGGTCTGTGATCGCAACATATTCGGCGCGGCCGACATCGTGCAGCCAGCTGTGTTCGGGGCCGATGCCGGGGTAGTCGAGCCCGGCCGAGATCGAATAGCCCTCGAGAATCTGCCCGTCATCGTCCTGCAACAGATAGGTCCGGTTGCCGTGCAGCACGCCCGGCCGCCCGCCAGTGAGCGAGGCGCAATGCTCGACCTTGGCGTTGACCCCCTTGCCGCCGGCTTCGACGCCGATGATCCGCACGGATTTGTCGTCGAGGAAGGGGAAAAACAGCCCCATCGCGTTTGACCCCCCGCCGATAGCGGCGATGATCGTGTCGGGGAGGCGCCCCTCCGCCTTCATGATCTGTTCCTTCGTTTCCTTGCCGATGATCGACTGGAAATCGCGCACCATCGCCGGATAGGGATGCGGGCCCGCCACGGTGCCGATGCAGTAGAACGTGTCGCGCACGTTGGTGACCCAGTCGCGCAGCGCGTCGTTCATCGCGTCCTTGAGCGTGCCGCGCCCGGAGGTGACCGGGATCACATCGGCACCCAGAAGTTTCATCCGAAAGACGTTGGGCGCCTGGCGCTCGACGTCGTGGCGCCCCATGTAGACCACACATTTGAGGCCGAACTTGGCGCAGACCGTCGCGGTGGCGACACCATGTTGGCCGGCGCCGGTTTCGGCGATGATCCGGGTCTTGCCCATGCGGCGCGCGAGGATGATCTGGCCGAGCACGTTGTTGATCTTGTGTGCGCCGGTGTGGTTGAGCTCGTCGCGCTTGAGATAGATCTTTGCGCCGCCAAGCTCCTCGGTGAGCCGCTCGGCATAGTAGAGCGGGCTTGGGCGGCCGACGTAATGGGTCCAGAGATCATTCATCTCGGCCCAGAAGTCGGGGTCGTCCTTGGCGTTGTCGTATTCGGCTTCAAGATCGAGGATAAGCGGCATCAGCGTCTCGGAGACGAACCGCCCGCCAAAATCGCCAAACCGGCCCTTTTCGTCGGGGCCCTTCATGAAGCTGTTGAAAAGATCGTCGGCCATGGCGCGCTCTCCCGTTTGCCTTCCGGTTTCCTAATGGGCAGCGCGGCGCAGGGCAAGCGGCGGTAGGGAAGGCGTTTCGAAACGCCTTGCAGACGCGGTTTCGAAACCGCGTGAAAAGCCGCTTTCATGCGGCTTCAGAAAGCGCGTTCGAACGCGCTTCGCACCGGGCAGACGTCAACCGTGGCAGGTTGGGGCCGGACCCGGCGGATCGGGGCGTCGTTGCAAAAGACGATGAAGTGGCGCCCGTTTTCCAGCACCTGAAAGCCGCGCCGTTCGATCTCGTCAACAAACGCCTCGCGGCCGACGATGCGTTCGACATCGCGGATTTGCCGTTTGACGACGCCGCCCTTGCGGGCCTCTCCTGAGGAAAGAAGCTGTGCCAACCAGCGTTCGGGCGTGAGGTGTTCGGGGAGCTGCGCCATCCGCATAGCCTGCCCCATCAGGGTAAACAGCAGGTTAATCGCTGCGGTCCAGATACCGTTTGAACCCCACATGCGATGCCGTGAACCCTTGGCGCTCGTAGAACCTGAGCGCGTCTTCGCGGGCCGCGTTCGAGGTAAGCTGGATGAGCGTGCAGCCGGCCGCTCTGGCCCGCGCCTCGGCGTTGGCAACCAGCGCGGCGCCGACCCGGTGTCCCCGGACCGCGGCGCTCACCCGCACCGCTTCGATCTGCGCCCGGCGCGCGGCTCCGAGCGACAGACCGGATATGAAGGTGATCTGGTAAGTGGCGACGATCCCGCCGGCCGCCAGGCCTGTCGCCGCACCTGCAATCGCTTCCCCGACGATCAACTGGTTGCCCCCCTCCGCGGCCATCGCGTCGAACGCGGCGAGGTAGGTCTCGGGATCCGCCGTCTCGCGCGTGGCCCCGAGCATGTCATCGGCAAGCAGTGCGACCACCGCCGCGACATCCGCACGCCGGCCCGGGCGCCAGCGGATCACGCCACCGCCCGCAGGAAAGCCCGGATCCGCGCCTCGTCCTTCACCCCGGGCGCGGTCTCGACGCCGGAGGACACATCGACCTGTCGCGCCCCGGTCAGCTTCACCGCCGCCGCGACATTCTCCGGCGTCAGCCCGCCCGCGAGCATCCAGGGTCGCTGGAAGCGGTACCCCTGCAGCAATCCCCAGTCGAAAGCCACCCCGGTGCCGCCGGGAAGCGGCGCCCCCTTTGGTGGTTTGGCGTCGACCAGGAGCTGGTCGGCGACCGGGCTGTAAGCCGCGAGCTTGGCGACGTCGCCGGCGTCGGCGATGCCGATCGCCTTCATCACCGGCAAGCCGTGGCGGGCCCGGATCTCGGCCACCCGCGCGGGGGATTCCTGCCCGTGCAGCTGGATCATGTCGGTGGGCACGCGGGCGAGGATGGCGTCGAGGGTGGCGTCGTCCGGGTCCACCACAAGCGTCACCTTGGCGATGCCGGGTGGAACCTCGACGGCCAGCTCAGCGGCGGTCCCGAGCTCCACGTAGCGCGGGCTTTTGGCAAAGAAGTTGAAGCCGACATAACGCGCGCCTGCTTCGACGGCCCAGCTGACCTGCTCGGGCGTCGACAGTCCGCAGATCTTCACCTGGATGTCCGACATTGATGTACCGTCCCGTTCCGGCGGCGCGCCGCCGGCGTGCTGCTGGCCGCGGGCCTACTTTGTGTCTTCGATCAGCGCCAGCACGTCGTCGCCGGATCCGGCCTTCTTGCGCTTGAGGTCCTTGACCTCGTGCGACAGACGCACCGCGGCCTTCTCGGCCCGGCGCGCTTTCGAGCGGTGCTTGCTCTCGCGCATCCATTCCCAGAAGAACCCGATCATCAGCCCGGCCACGATCCCGACGAAGATGACGATGAACAACGGCAGGGTGACCTGCCAGCTATACCCGAGGAACCCCGAGATCTCCTCCGGGAGCAGGCGCAGCGTGACCGTGTCGCGATTGGCAAAAGCAACGGTCGCGAGCACGATCCCGAGGGCCGCGAGGAAAAGATATCGGATGGTGCGCATTGGGGGGCCTCAGTTACCGTTCAACCGGTCTCTAAGGTACTTGCCGGTCTTGAAGAAGGGAACATGCTTTTCTTCCACCTCAACCGCTTCACCGGTGCGCGGGTTGCGCCCGGTGCGGGCATCGCGTTTCTTCACGGAGAACGCGCCGAAACCGCGCAGTTCCACACGGTCTCCCCGGGCCATGGCCTCGATCACTTCCTCGAAAATGGTGTTCACGATGCGCTCGACATCGCGCTGGTACAGGTGCGGGTTCTCGTCCGCGATCTTTTGAATCAATTCCGACCGGATCATTTCAATCCCCCTGGTTTCCGCGAGGAGCTGGTCTGGAAGCTCTCTCCGCCACTGAACACTATAGGGGCAAATCGGCGAACGGAAAACCGTGTCGAAACGGCACTCAAGGGCATTTCGGCGTCATTCCGCTGGATTTCTCATGGAAAACCCGACCGTTAGCCAGCCCGTCGGTCGAAAAAGTGCAACCAAACCGAGACCGGACCCGAACCCGATCCAGTTGATTCGCGCGCGTGCCGTGGCCCCGACTCACACCCGCAGCGGCCCCGGCTCAAGATTTGTCCGGCGGATCGGGGACCAACAGCACGAGCGACACGCCCAGGATCCAGACCCCGAAAGCCCACACGATCATGTCGTGCACCGCCAGCCAGCCGACGACGAATCCCGCCAACGCAGTCGCCACGCCCAAGGCACCGCCCCCCCCCATGAGCGCGCGTCGCTTGTGCTTCATGCGCCCCTCCTGGCCGTCACGATCTTGGCCCAAACGGGTCGTGGGCGCCTCGATCCCGCGCAAGCCCGCAGCGGCCGCCGCGCAAGGCTTGCGACCCCGGACAGGCGCGTTAGGGTCGCCCCGACAGGACAATCCGAGGACCCCCCATGGACGATATCCGTCGTCGCCTCGTACCCGATCTCGCCCGGCTGACGCAGGCATTCGCCGCCGGCGTCACCCGGCCGTTGGCGTGGCGCCGTGACCAGCTCGCGCGGCTCGAAGCCCTGTGCCGGGAGCGCGAGACCGAGATCGCCCGCGCGCTCCAGGAGGATCTGCACAAGCCCGATATCGAGGCGCTCACCCACGAGAGCGCCTATGTCGCCTGGCACGCGCGCCACGCCCGGCGCAACCTGCGCGCCTGGGCGCGGGCCCGGCGCATGCCGGTCGACCGTTTCAACCTGCCCGGCCGCGCCTGGATCCAGCCCGAACCACGCGGGCCGGTGCTGATCCTTGCGCCCTGGAACTACCCCTGGCACCTTGCGCTCACCCCGCTGATCGGCGCGCTTGCGGCCGGAAACACGGCCCTCATCAAACCCTCGGAGCTTGCCCCCGCCACCTCCGCCCTGCTTGCCGAGCTGGTGCCGACCTATCTCGACCGGGATGCGGTGCGGGTGATCGAGGGCGATGCGACGGTGGCGCAGGCCCTGCTGTCCGAGCCCTGGGGGCTGGTGTTTTTCACCGGCTCGAGCCGGGTCGGGCGCAAAGTGGCCGAAGCCGCCGGCCGCACGCTCAGCCCGGTGGTGCTGGAACTTGGCGGCAAAAACCCGACCATCGTCGCAAGCGATGCCGACATCGAAGTGGCGGCGCGCCGGATCGCCTGGGGCAAGCTGCTGAACGCCGGCCAGACCTGTGTCGCTCCCGATCACCTGCTGATCGAACGTGGCTTGGTGAAACCCTTTGTCAAAGCCTACGGCGCCAGCGTCAGGCGGATGCTGCGCAAGAACCCGCAGACAAGCCCCGACTACGCCCGGATCGTGACCCGGGCGCAGTTCGACCGGCTGGCAGCGATGCTGGAGGAGGGCCGGGTGGCACATGGCGGGCGCCAAGACGCGGGCGATCTCTACATCGAACCCACCGCGCTCACCCACCTGCCCGAAGGGGCAGCAGCACTCAGCGAGGAAGTGTTCGGCCCGATCCTGCCGATCGTCGAGATTGACGGGATCGACGACGCCATCGCCC
Source organism: Paracoccaceae bacterium (assembly GCA_003545125.1). Taxonomy (GTDB): domain Bacteria; phylum Pseudomonadota; class Alphaproteobacteria; order Rhodobacterales; family Rhodobacteraceae; genus Sinisalibacter. The sequence continues at coordinate 2,628 of DQCI01000315.1, read as the reverse complement.
GGATCAACGCGGGCGAGAAACCGCTCGCGGTCTATCTGTTCACCTCCGACCGCCGGGCGCAGAAGCGGGTGATCGAAGAGACCAGCTCCGGTTCGGTGGTGTTGAACGACGTGGTGATCCATCTTTCTTCAGCCGATCTGCCCTTCGGCGGGGTCGGCGCCAGCGGGATCGGGGCCTATCACGGCCGCGCCGGTTTCGACACGTTCAGCCACCTCAAACCGGTGCTGAAAAAGACCACCCGCCTCGACCCGTCGCTGCGCTACCCGCCCTATTCGTCCCGCAAGCGGCGGTGGCTTGGGCGCATCCTCTGAGCCCGGGTCCGGTCGGGCCATCTGGCCCGGTCGCTTTGCTTCGAGACGTCCCCCCTAAAGCGTTTCGAGATTGACTTGAGACCCAAGTGAATTTCGAAACGCCCACAACATCAATGGGGTCCGAGCGTTTCTCGACAAAACAATGCGACAGGTTTTCGCGAAACGCGTTAGTCCCGGACGAGAAAATCAAGGATCGCGCCGGTTTGTTCGTCGAAGGTCGGGTCCGAGGGAACGCAGACCACATTGGCGCTGTCGACGACGCGGAATTCTGCCCCCTTGATGCCTGCCGCGAGTATCCGGCCCTCTTCGAGGGGGTGCAGCGTGCAGTTGCGGGCATGGATCACCAGCGCCGGCAGATCGAGCGCGGCCATGTCTTCACGGGCGTCGAACCGGTCGAGGATCAGCCGGCTTTCAATCGCGGCTTCCGCGTTGGCGGCGGCGGCGAAATCCAGGATCATCTGCGTGACCTCGGCATCCGTGAGGCTCGGAAAGGCGGTCATGATCCAGGCCCGGGTGAAGCCGTTGGCCGGATCGCCCCAGGCACCTGAGCGCAACATTCCGAGGAATGGATCGAGTTCCTGGTTTTCGACCGCCACGCCGCGATGTGCCCGCCCCCGCGCATAGCCCGTCTGGACCACGAGCCGCCGGACCCGGCCGGGATAACGCGCGATATAGCGGATCGAGACCGCGGTGCTCTGCAAGGTGGTGAGGTGGTCGAATGTGTCGAGCCCGGCGGCTTCGACCACGGCAGCGAGATCATCGACGTGATGATCCAGCGCGACCCCGTCGAACCGCGCCTCGGACAGCCCGGTACCGCGCCCGTCGAAACGAATGAGCCTGTGGTTTTCGCGCAGAGCCTCGAAATGCGGCCGGAAGAACGGGCTGGTCCAGTCGCGTTCGAGATGGGTGAACTGGTGCCCCGACCTCACCAGCGGCGGGCCGTCGCCGCTCGACGCCCACGCGATCAGCGTCCCGTCGCGCGACGTGGCGTAGCGGATCGTCTGGCGTGGGGGCGCCGGCACCGCGCGCACGGCGCCAGGGTCTTCGCAGGTGGTCGCGGCGACGAGTTTGAACCCCCGGCGGGGCACGGTCCGGATCACGCCTTGCGCCTTGCCGCTATCGCCGACCGCGTTGCGCGCGGCGTTGATCCGGGAAGAGATCGTCGCGTCGGAAATGATCCGGCTACCCCAGACACGCGCGTTCAAGGCCTCCTTGGTCACCAGCTTGCCGGCGTTCTCGGCGAGGAGGCACAAAAGGTCGAAGACCTGTGGTTCGACCGGCACCGGCTGGCCCGCCCGGATCAACACATTTGCCTCGGTGTCGAGCACACAGTCGGAAAAATTGTAGCGCATTCGCTCGGCTCCGTTCGCCCGGTCCAGGGCGTGTTGCGCTCAATGGGATTCAAGTCCTCACCGGGCGCCGCGAGGCAGCGTTTGCAACGCACAACGCGTTCGCGGCGCCCGGTGAGGGCGATTATGTGCAACACGCTTTAAAGACGTTGCGGCTAAAGCGCGGGCAAATCAAGGGAATCACAAGAGCTTCTAAAGGGCGTCTTCAAGCGCAACGCCGCGCTTGTCGGCATCCTCAGGTCATCATGAAGGAGACCATGCGATGACCGAGCCCACAGAATACAAGACCCGCGAAGACGGAACGATCGACTATGCCCATTACATGGCGCGTGGCAGGGAGATGCGCAGCGCCGCGTTTCTCACCGCCCTTCGCAAGCTCCGCCATCCGCGTGCGGGCACACGCAAGGTTGCTGCGAAACCCCGAGGCACACACACGCCCATCGCCATGAGGCTCGCCCGGACCTGACCCACGGGCAGCACCTTCCGCAAAACAAAACGGCCCCGGTTTCCCGGGGCCGCTTCAAATCTTTTCCGGCGTTCGTCGGGCCTANNTCGTCGCCCTTGAGCGCGGCGCCGAGGATGTCGCCGAGCGAGGCGCCCGAGTCGGACGAGCCATACTGCTGCACGGCTTCCTTCTCTTCGGCGATCTCGCGGGCCTTGATCGACAGACCAAGCCGGCGCGTCTTCGAGTCCACGTTGGTCACGCGCACGTCGACATGGTCACCGATCTGGAAGCGCTCGGGCCGCTGTTCGGCACGATCGCGCGAAAGGTCGGAGCGGCGGATGAACGACTTCATGCCCTCGTATTCGACCTCGACGCCACCATCTTCGATCGCCGTCACGGTGACGGTGATGATGTTGCCGCGCTTGACGCCACCGATGGCTTCCGCGAACGGATCGCCGCCCAGTGCCTTGATCGACAGCGAGATACGCTCCTTGTCGGTATCGACTTCGGAGACCACCGCCTG
>DQCI01000306.1 GCA_003545125.1 Paracoccaceae bacterium | reverse complement strand
TCGACATGGGTGATGAAGTCGCCCGCGAGCATGCCGGCGTCATCCGCGGGTGTGCCATCCATCGGCGAGACGACCTTCACGAAGCCCTCTTCCTGGGTCACTTCTATGCCCAGGCCCCCGAACGCGCCGCGGGTCTGCACCCGCATGTCTGCGGCGTCTTCGGGCGGCAGGTAACTCGAATGCGGGTCGAGCGAAATCAGCATGCCGTTGATCGCGGCCTGGATCAGCTCTTCGGGTTCGACCTCTTCGACGTAATTCTGGCGGATCCGCTCGAACACGTCACCGAACAGATCGAGCTGCTGGTAGACGGAGGCGCTGCGGCCGCTGTCCTGGGCGATCAGCGGCCCGGCGATTTGTGTCGTCAGCACCGCGCCAGCGAGGATGCCGCCAGTCGCGGCCATCAGGAAGTTCTTCATGTCTTCTCCGGAAGTTTGTCTCAATCAGCCTCTACGAACCAGTCGTCCGGGTCCAGTGGCTCTCCGTTCCGTCTCAGCTCTATATAAAGCGTTTCCGTGGCCTCGGCACCACCACCTTCCGCAGTCGAGATCAAAAAGGCTTGATCTGGAGCCACCTCAGCGCCGCCCATCAGGCCCACGGGCGCGCCTTTCGGCAAGACCTCGCCGATCTTGCCAAACACCTGCCCGAGCCCGGCCAGCACCAGGAAAAAGCCCTCGCCCGGCTCCAGCACGGCCACCTCGCCGTAGTCGAGCAGCGGACCGAGGTAGCGGATGGTGGCGGGCCAGGGCGTGGTGACCAGGGTGAGGGGCCGGGTCGCGACCACCCAGCCCGGTCGGCGCACGCCCGCGGCGTCCGCCTCATTCGCGCGGCGGATCACCCGGCCCAGCACCGGCATGTCGAGCCTGCCTTGGGCGCTGGCGATATCGGCGCTGTCCACCGCCACCGAACTGTCGACGACCGCGGTGCTCAACAGCCCGCCGGCGAAGGTTTCCAGCGTGTCCGCCGAGTTCAGAAGATTTTCCATCGCCTGCCGGTCGCTCACCAGCCGTTGCGGCAGATCGGTCCGGTTCGCAACCGCCTTCGAAAGCTCGGTGCGGGCACGCTGCACGCCCTGGAGACCGTCCTCGAGCCTGCCCAATGCGGCTTCCTGCAACGCCCGAAGCGTCGCGATCTCTACGAGTTGGCGGCGCAGGTCCGCCGCTTCTCGGGCGAGGGCCGGGGTGACATCGGCCAGGATCATTCCCGAACGGACCGTGCCGACGGGCCCTTCAGGGTGCAGCAACAGGCTCGTCGCGGGCGCCGCCTGGATCGTTTGCAAAACACCAAGAAGGCGCGCGAGCCGCTCGCTTTCGGAGGCGAAGGCCTCTTCGATGGCGCGTTCACGAATTGCCGCTTGGCGCAGCCCCGCGCGCAGGGCCGCAAGCCCGGCCTCGTAGGCGCGCACCGTCTCGGTCAGGGCGGCCACGCGGTTGCGCGCGCCTTCGGCCTGTTCGAGCGACGCGCCAGCGGCCCGAAGCGCCTCCATCGCCGCCTGTGCGCTCCCGGCGGTGTCGGCCTGGGCCGTCCCGCCCCGGGGCAGGAGGCCCAGGGCGAGCCCCAGGCCAGCCGCGAAGACAGCGGCCCTGATCAATGGACGATCAGGCTTTCGCCGGTCATCTCGGCGGGCTGTTCGACTCCCATGAGTTCGAGCAGCGACGGCGCGAGGTCGCAAAGCCTGCCGTCGCGCAAGCTCACACCCTCGGGACCGCCGAACAGCACCACCGGCACCAGGTTTGTGGTGTGGGCGGTGTGCGGACCGCCGGTCACGGGATCAACCATGGTTTCGCAATTGCCGTGGTCGGCCGTGACGATGACCGCCCCGCCCGCCTTCTCGAGCGCCTCGATGGCGCGGCCGAGCTGCGTGTCGACCGTCTGCACCGCGATAATCGCGGCCTGCAGATCGCCGGTATGGCCGACCATATCGGGGTTGGCGAAGTTGACGACGATCAGGTCGTACCCCGTCTCGATCGCCTTCACGAGATGGTCGCCGACCTCGGCCGCGCTCATCTCGGGTTGCAGATCATAGGTCGCGACCTTGGGCGAGGGCGCCATGTACCGGTCTTCGCCCACTTCCGGCTCTTCCTTCCCTCCGTTGAAGAAGAAGGTGACATGCGGATACTTCTCCGTCTCCGCCAGGCGGAACTGCCTCAGCCCTTTCTGCGCCACCCAGGAGCCGAGCGTGTTGACGATGTCGCGGGGCGGGAAAACGGTGGTCATGTAGTCGTTGTGACGCACCGAATACTCGACCATGCCGAGCAGCGCCGAGAGCTTCGGGCGCTGGCCGACGTCGAACTCGGCGAACCCCGGCTCGCCGATCGCGCGAAGGATCTCGCGGGCCCGGTCAGCGCGGAAATTGATGCAGAACACGCCGTCGTTGTCATGGATGCCGGTGTAGCCTTCCAGGACGGTCGGCTGGATGAACTCGTCGTTCTCACCGCGCTCATAGGACTTGGCAACCGCCTCGTCGACACGCGCCGCAGTCTCGCCCATTGCCTTGACCATCGCGTCATAGGCCCGGCTCACCCGCTCCCAGCGGTTGTCGCGGTCCATCGCGTAATAGCGGCCGATCACCGTAACCACTTCGGCGCCTTCGGGCAGATCGGCCTGGAACTTGGCGAGCGTTTCGCGGGCCGATTTCGGCGGCACGTCGCGCCCGTCGGTGAGCGCGTGGATCTTCACCGCAATCCCGGCCTCGGTGATCGCCTTCGCGGCGGCCACGATATGGTCCTGGTGCGCATGCACACCGCCGGGGCTGGTGAGCCCGAACAGGTGTGCGTCGCCCCCGGCCTTCTTGACGTCGGCGATGAAGGTGGTCAGCGCCGCCTGTTTCGCGAAGTCGCCATCCTCGATCGAGAGGTCGATCTGCCCGAGATCCATCGCCACGACCCGGCCGGCGCCGATATTGGTATGACCGACCTCGGAATTGCCCATCTGCCCCTCGGGCAGGCCGACGGCGCGTCCGTCGGTCTTGAGCTTGGCATGCGGGCAGGTGGCGATCAGGTGATCGAAGGTCGGCGTATCGGCGAGTTTCACCGCGTTGTTTTCGCGCTCTTCGCGAATTCCGAAACCATCGAGAATGCACAGGACGACGGGCTTGGGCGTAGACATGGGGCAGGCTCCATTTGCTGTCGCCCCCTTCTAGAGCGCCGCGCCTGCGGGGGCAATCGGTGGGGGGCTACGGGAGGTGAATAGCCGATGACACCGTCCTGCATGCGTGACAGGATCCGCCGGAACCCACCGAAGGGAGGAACGTCATGCCGGTCAAGGATCTCTGCACCGCCTATCTCGCGGCGCTCGATGCGGGCGACCTCGACGCGGTGCTCCGCCTGTTCTCGCCCGGTGCGCAGGTGGTCTCACCCCTCTATGGTACGATGCCGGCACGGGCGTTCTATGCCGCGCTGTTCGCCGACACCAAGGCCTCCGACACCGAGTTGCTGAACATCTTCGAGCAGTCGGAAACCGGCGGCGCGGTGGCGCTGCATTTCCGCTATGGCTGGATCTTGGCCGACGGCACGCCGGTGGCGTTCGAGGTGGTCGACGTGATCGAGTTGACCGAAGCCCGCGACGGGTTCGCGAAACTGACCATCATCTACGACACCGCCCCCTTGCGCAGCGACTGGACGGCGGTTCACAACGGGTGAACCTGTATCGAGGAAGACCAGATGACCCCTGAAGAGATCGCCAAGCTGCCCTACCGCAAGAATGTCGGCATCATGCTCGCCAACGAGGACGGCAAGGTCTGGGTCGGCCAGCGGCTCGACGCGATGCGGCTCGGCACCGGCGAGACCGCCTGGCAGATGCCGCAGGGCGGGGTCGACAAGGGCGAGAAGCCGAAGCTGGCGGCCCTGCGTGAGCTGGAGGAGGAGATCGGTGTCGGCCCGGA
>DQCI01000106.1:4438-5529 GCA_003545125.1 Paracoccaceae bacterium | reverse complement strand
GCCCCCGCCACGAAAGCCGGGAAACATCTCGCCCTCGCCGCGAAAGGCCGTCTTCTGCCAGAACGCCGGATAGCTCTCCACTTCCAGCCGGAACGCCTCGTCATCGGCGAAGTGCCAGTGAAACCGGTTGAGTTTCAGGAGCGCCATGAGATCGAGCATCTCGAGGATCGTCTCCACCGTATGGAAATTGCGCGCGCAGTCGAGCTGCTGACCCCGCCAGCCGAACCGGGGCGCATCGGCGATCCGGGCGGCGGGCAGCTTCGCCCCATGGGTGATCTGCAGATGCCTCAGCGTTACCGCCCCGTAGAGCACCCCTGCGCGATCCGGCGCCGAAAGGCGGATCCCGTCTTCGGCGATGACGAGGAAATATCCCTCTGGCGGCAGGGCACCATCCCGCGCGATGGTCACGGGCAATCCGTCCGGGGTGAGGAACGGCACGTCCCGGGTCCGCGCGCGCACCCGGATTCCGGAGACCGTTTCGAACGCCTCGTGATCGCAAGCGAAGCCTCGCCCGGCCTCCACGACCCCACCGGTCAGCACCTGCGCTGTCGGCGGCGGGCAGAGCAGGAGCGTGTCGGCACCGGCCGCGCGCGGGGCCGGGGCTTCGCCCGTGCGCACACCTGTTTCGGCCGACGGCAGGGTCACGATCCCGCCGGCGTGGCGCAGGTAGGGGCCGAGCGGCAACCAGGCGCGATTGATGGGTGGGTAACGCTTCCGGCGATAGGCCACGACCACCTCGTGCGGCCGGCCCGGCGCGAGATCCGGCAGGGCCACCTCAAGGTGCCCGCCGAGCGCGGCCCCGGGTTTCCCGCCCGAAATCACCTCACCCGGCGCCATCAGCGAAAAGCAGAACACGGGGGCCGACAGAGCTGCGTCCACCGTGATTGTGCAATGGATTTCGCGGTCCTGAACCCGGACGTCGAACCTGGCCGTCATGGCTGCCTCCCGGACCACCGCCCGACCGGAAACGCGCGGTCCGTGCCGCACCTTAACAGATCCACCCAAGTGGGCGGGGCATTCCTCGACACTGACATGAACACGGCCTCACCCAAGCCCAGTTTCTCACCGGTTTTCTATATCATGCCCATCGG
>DQCI01000106.1:0-4390 GCA_003545125.1 Paracoccaceae bacterium | reverse complement strand
GCAAAAGGCGGCGGGGCGTCACACGCCGAGACCCCCGTGGATCATGCCGCGCAGGGCGCTGAAGGCATCCGGCAGGCCGAGGCGCGCCTTGAGATCCTCGAGCGCGACGATGGCGGCGATCACCGCGTCGTCGACGGAACCGGCGTCCGGCATCGCGAAGACCGCATCGAGCAGGCGCTCGCCGGAGAACAGCCAGGCGACGCCCAGGAGCGCGATAGCGGTGGCGGTAAACCTTGCGTTTTGCGACATGTCTCCTCCCTCAGAACTGGAAATAGATGAAGGGTGCGACGCCGTCCTGCGTCACCGCGAACAGCACCCAGACGCCGAGCCCCAGCACCCCAGCCTGGACCGCGGGACCGCGCCGGGCGAGCGCCGCCCGCGCGCTGTCGCGCCAGGCGAGTGGCAACCAGTTCATTGCGAGCCCGATGGCAATGAGCGACAGGGCGAAGGGCGTGAGGGACGGCGCGGCCATCGCCTCGGAGCGTCCGAACGCCGCGAAGAGGCCGAGCGCATCCGTGAGGCTTGCGGACCGGAACGGGATCCACATGACGACGACGAAGCCGAAGGCGGCGGCAGCGCCGAGAAACCCCGGCAGGACGAGGCCGGCACGGCGCAAGCTCCGTTCCGCCGCGAGACCGGCGCCGTGCAGGAACCCCCACAGAAGGAAGGTCCACCCGGCGCCGTGCCAGAGCCCCGCGAGCGTCATGGTCGCCATCAGCGTGGCGGTCTGGCGAAAGCGCGTGCCCTGGTTGCCGCCGAGCGGGATGTAGAGGTAGTCGCGGATCCAGCTCGACAGCGAGATGTGCCAGCGCTGCCAGAAATCACGCAAAGACGCCGCCCGGTAGGGCTGGTCGAAATTGCGGTGAAAGCGGTAACCGAGCAGCAGCGCGATACCGATGGCGATGTCGGAATAGCCCGAGAAATCGCAATAGATCTGCACCGCGTAGCCCAGCACCGCGGCCAGCGTCGAGGCCCAGTTCTGCCCGTCCGGAAACCCGAAAACCGGGTCGACCAGCAGGACGGAGAGATAGTTGGCCACCACCATCTTCTTGAATAGCCCCGACAGGATCAGCACGACCGCCGTCGCGCGCGCGGCCGCATCGGGGCGGGTGGGTGCATCGATCTGGGGCAGGAAATGCGCGGCCCGCACGATCGGGCCGGCGACGAGCTGCGGGAAGAAGGAGATGTAGAGGAACACATCCGCCGGGTTGCGCCGCACCTGCGCCTGGCCGCGATCGACATCCATCACGTAGCTGATCGCCTGGAAGGTATAGAACGAGATCCCCACCGGCAGGATCAGCGTCATCCAGGTGAGGTCGCGCGCGAAGGCTGTGTCTTCGAGCAACCGCGTGAGGTTGAGCATGAAGAAGTCGTAGTACTTGAACACGCCCAGCACGCCGAGCATGAGGGTGATCGAGCCGATCTTGGCCGCCCGGCGCAGCCCCGGCCGCACCACCGCCAGCCCGCCGAGCCAGGCGGTGAGCGAGACGAAGGCCATCAGCGCGGTGAAGCGGATGTCCCAGGCTGCGTAGAACACGTAGGATGCCGCAATCAGCAGCGCTTTGCGGCTGTTCGCGCGGTCCCATGTGAACCCGTTCAGCGCCAGGACAATGACGAAGAACCCGATGAACTGGAGCGTCGGGAACAGCATGGTCTATTGCAGGCTGGCGATCTCGACGGTGGAGGGCGAGAACAGGCCGGGATTGTCGCGCTCGATCGCGGCGAGGATCTCTTTCACGACGAGGGAGTAACCCGCCCCGGTGAAATGCGAGCCGTCGCCGGACCGGATCGTCGTCCCGTTCGCGGCGCTGACGAACTCGCCGTTGGGCCCGGCGGTGAAGGCGGGCAGCGATAGAAAATGCGCGCCGGTCTCGCGCGACACGTCCCGAAACAATCCGTTTGCCTTGGTCAACAAGGCGTTACGGTGACTGTCGGCATCGGGTGCGGGCCCAAGCCAGTAGACCACGGACCGCTGCGCCGCAGCCACCAAAAGGATGTCGCGCATCTGGCCCTTGTAGGCCGCATCCCAGTCGGCGGTGCCATAGGCGACGTTCTGGCCGCCCGCCAGTCGGATCGGTTGGTTGTCGTTGGCGCCGAAATGGGCGACCACGATATCGGGCCGGTCGCTGGCGGCGAGCCCCGCGAACTGGCCGGGCCAGTCGTAGAAATCGCTCCGCGCGAGCCCGGTGGAGGTGCGCCCCCGGTTGACGACGGCGACCGGCAATCCGCGCTGGGCGACGAGCTGTTCGAGAAACATGCCGAACCCGTCGGCGAGACTGTCACCGATGACCATCACCCGGAGCGGGTCGGCGGCGCTCACCGCCCGGGTTACCCGTTTCGGCAACGCCCCGTTTGCATCCCGCACGATCGTCGTTTCGGGTTTGGCTGTCGTATCGGTCACACCCGTTCCCTCGCTGACTTCGGGCGCCGGCGCGTGGAAGGCGGCCGCCAGGTCCTGCGCGCTCGCGCGCTGCAGATCGGTGCCGCAGGCCGCCGTGAAAAACAGGAAAAGAGGCCAAAGAGCCTTACTGAATCTGGACATCTTGAAGGGCGAGCCTGCGGTTTGTGGCGATGATGATGTCGACGAGATCGTCGAGCACGGCCCGGGCGACCATGTCGTAGCCCGGCAGGGTGAAATGGACCTTGTCGGCGGCGCGCATCTTGATCAGCCGACCATCGACCTTGCCGCTCATAGCGAATTCGCCGGTGCCGAACTGGGTGAGTTCGTGGATGTCGACAAACTTGCCGCCCACCTTGCGCACGGCGTCTTTCTGCAGCGCGGTGATGATCTGGTAGTTCGGTTCGAACTTGTTGTTGCCGACCACCGGCAGCCCGATCCAGAACACCTCGGCGCTGTGCGTACGCAGCGTGCCGGTGATCTCGCGCACCCGTTCGCTATAAAGCTCATCCCAGAGCTGGGTATTGAAGATCTCGCGCGAATTGCCGTTGCGGATGAAATTGATGTCGTTCGCGCCGATCTGCACGACCGCCACGTCGGTGATCCCATCCTCCGGCAGGCCCGCCTTGGTCTCGTAGCGCTCGATCCACTCCGCGCCCGAGCTCTTCGCGAGCCCATCCGAGACAGCGGTGAGGCGCACCACTTCCAAGGTGTCGCACGGGGCAAAGCTGCGCTGGAACGAGGCCCAGAGCCCGTCGGCAAGGCTGTCGCCCATCACCACGATTCGCATCGGCGAGGTCGGACAGGCGGGCGCGTTTTGCCCGCGGGCCAACCCCCCGGTCACCCCGACGAACATGGCAGCGAGCCCGATCACCGCCCCGATCAATCTCCGTTTCATACCCAACCCCTCACGTCTCTTATTCTTTTTCAGCCTAGCCCTGGCTGCCGAGTGAATTCGCGTAAGCCCGGATGGCCGCCTCGGTCCCCGGACCGGGCACCCCGTCAACTGCCCCACGATACAGACCCTGCTCGCGCAGTTTCCCCTGGATGATCCTTACGACTTCCGCGCTGCGCTTCGCAAGCTCGGTCGTGAGGTGCTGCGTCGCGGCGGCATCACCTTGCCCAAGCGCCGACCAGTAGAGCTCCGCGGCAAGCCCGGGGCGCGCCGCGGCGCCCGTCGCCTGCTCGTAGACCTGGGCGAGAGGCGAACCGGCATCGGAGTACCCCGCCTCGACGGCTTTCTCGAGCCACAGCGCAGCCTTTTCCAGCGAGGCGTCTGTCCCGACCCCGGTCATGAAATAATGGCCGACGAAATACTGCGCCAGCGGGTCGCCCTCCTCGGCGATCTTCAGAGCGACCTCGAAAGCCGCCCGGCCGGATTTGCCGGGCACGAGATCCTTGGAATACAGCACCGTCAGCACTTCCTGGCTCAGCCAGTCGCCCATCTGCGCCCCCGCAAGCGCGAGCTGTTCGACCCGCATCGGGTCGATCGCGCCACCGTCGACGGGCGCATATTGGGCATAGGCCGCGAGGCCGAAAGCGGCCGGCACGCCCTTCTCCATTCCGTAGGCGTAGGCCGCGGCAGCGCTGGCGACGTCACCCGCCGCCTGGGCGATCCGCCCTTGCATGACCCGCACCAGCCCATCGTCCGGGAAGGCCGCCGCTACCTTGCCGCAGGACGTGTCGGCCTTTGCCTGGTCGATGTCTTCCAGTTTGCGCGGGCCGCCCATCTGCGGCAGACCGGCGACCGCGAGACAGGGCGCGCGCAGCTCTGCGAGGGCCGCCAGCCGGTCGAGCATGTCCTGCGCCTCTCCCGCCCCGTCGCAGAACGCGCAGCCGTCGAGATAGGCCTGAAGCGCCATCGGGGTCTGCCCCTCGAGCGCCTCCGACAACAAACCACGTTCCGCCTGATAGGCGCCGTCGGCCTCCAGCTCGGCGATCAGCGCCCGGGCCTCGTCAACTTGAACACAGGCGACACAGGTTTCGACGTAG
>DQCI01000086.1:15572-15711 GCA_003545125.1 Paracoccaceae bacterium | reverse complement strand
TCCGGATAGGGTGTGAGCGTCCAATAGAGCGCGAGTAGCCTGTCGCGCAGCGCCGCGTCTCCCGTCAGCCCCTGAGCGGCCATCGCCCAGTCGAGCCCGTCCTTCGTCACCTGCCAGAAATCGCGATGCTCGCCGGTGA
>DQCI01000086.1:11785-15421 GCA_003545125.1 Paracoccaceae bacterium | reverse complement strand
TCCCATGCGGGAAGATTGGCATGCGGGCTCGGGAGAGGGAAGGGGCTTCGGAGGTATCGATCGGGCGTGGTTTCGACCCGCGCAGGGCGCACGTGCGTCAACAGGTTAATGGGAGGCGAACGGATCAGGTCCGTCAGGTGCTTGAAATATATGAACTTTCAAGAGATTCCTAGGGATTGGTTTCCTAGGATACTGGCCCCGGTTTCCTAGGAAACTGGTCCTTGGCGAGCAAGGAAGCGCCAACGCACTGGCCTGCGGGACACCGTGGATCGCCGCGCCGGCGAACCAGCGTCCGAGATCGGCTCTGGGGGCGGTCTTCAGAAATCCGCCGTAACCCCCGGCAACTCCAGCGCCTTCATCAGCTCGCGCAATTCCTGCCGGGCCGCGACGTTGGAGATGTTCATCTGGCCTTTCACACCGATGTCGCGCAAGTCGAGCAAGGTCAATCCGCGCGGGAACAGCTCGCGGAAGATCACCCGCTCGTTGAAGCCGGGCGCGACCCGGAAGCCGACCCGGTGGGCGAGATCGTCGAGCGCGTGGCCGACCTTTTCCTTGTTGACCATCCGCTGGGCGCCGAGCCGATTGCGCACCACCACCCAGTCGATCGGTTTCAGCCCAGCCTGCGCGCGCAGTTGGCGGGCGTTCCAGACCATTTCGGAGTAGACCGACGGCCCGATGATCTCACCGCTTTCGCCATCGATATGGGCGAGCAGGTCGAAATCGACAAAGCTGTCGTTGAGCGGCGTCACCAGCGTGTCGGCCAGCGTGTGGGCGACCTGGCTGAGGCGTGTGTGCGAGCCGGGGCAGTCGATGACGATGAAATCGCTACCGGCCTCGAGCGCCGCCACCGCCTGGCTCAACCGGCGGTCGTGGGCGTTTTCGCCCGGCGTCAGCGTGGCGGGATCGATCTCGGGCAGCGCGCCCTCGACCGGCGAGGGCAGCTCGTAGCCATGCCGGGCGATCGAGGTCTTGCGGTTGGCGAGGTAGCGTGAGGTCGTTTTCTGACGAAGATCGAGGTCGATCATGCCCACCCGATGGCCGAGCCGCGCCAGCGCGGTGCCGACATGCATGGCTACGGTCGATTTGCCCGCGCCCCCCTTTTCGTTTCCGACGACGATGATATGCGCCACGTGCGGTTCCTGCTCGTTTACCCAAACCCGCGCAATCCTTGCGCTTTCGGCGACCATAGCGAGGGACAAAGCGTGATAAAAGGCGCGACTGTGGCAATTTCATGAACAATGCGCCGGACGCGCCGGCCCTCGCCGAAGCCTGGCCCGACCGGCTCAAGGCGCCCGGGAAAGCGGCGATCCGATGTCGGACGGCGGGGCACATGGTGGCGGCGGAAGATCCGTGTCGACGGAAGATCCGGGACCTTTCAATAACGATGCAACCGGGATCCTGCGGGACGTCGGGCTGGTCGGCGGCTGGCGGGGGAAGTGACGGGCTTGCGGGGTTTCACACGTCGCCCTCAAGCAACCGCCGCAACTGCCGGTGGCGATGGGCGAAGAACAGGCGCAGGACCAGGCCCGCGGGCCGGGACAGCGGCCCGGCGTCGAACGACAATTGATCGGTGAGCCGGGTGTGGGTGCCGTCGGGGACGAGGCTCACCCGGTGCTCCCAGCGGCGAAACAGCGGGATGTGGCCAATGTCGAGAAGCACCCGCGCGGGCGCGGCGGGGTCGGGGAAACGCGGACCGAGAACCTGCCAGCCGATGGGGATGCCGAGCAGCCTCAACCGCATACGGTCGGTGCGCTCTTCCCAGCGGGGCGGGACCGAAGGCGGATCGAGCGGCTCGAAGGTGACAATCGGGCGCGCGATGACCTGGAGCACCCGAGGGTCGCAGACCGCGTCCCAGACCGGTTCGATTGACGCAGGCAAGGTGCAGATCAACGCGCATGCGCGCAGGGTCCCTGCAAATGCAGAACGCCGCCCCGGTCAGGGGCGGCGTTCGTGGTCTTGTCCGTAGGCGGGAGGCTCAGAGTTCGAGGCCCGCGTACTTGTTCTTGAACTTCGACACGCGCCCGCCGGTGTCCATCAGGCGCGACGAACCGCCGGTCCAGGCCGGGTGCGAAGAGGGGTCGATCTCCAGCGACAGCGTGTCGCCTTCCTTGCCCCAGGTGGTTTTCATCTGAACCACGGTGCCGTCGGTCATCTTCACGTCGACGATGTGGTATTCGGGATGCAGGTCCTTTTTCATCACACGTCTCCTTATTTCGCGGCTTTGGGCTTGTAGGTGGTGTCTTCGGCGATCCGGGCCGACTTGCCGCGGCGCGCGCGCAGGTAGTAGAGCTTGGCGCGGCGCACCTTGCCGCGGCGCACGACTTCGATCGTCTCGATGTTGGTCGAGTACAGCGGGAAGACACGTTCGACACCTTCGCCGAACGAGATCTTGCGCACGGTGAACGAGCCGGCAATGCCCGCGCCACCCTTGCGCGCGATGCAGACGCCTTCATAGTTCTGCACCCGCGAGCGCGAGCCTTCCGTCACCTTGTAGCCGACGCGCACGGTGTCGCCGGCCTTGAAATCCGGGATCTTCTGGTCGAGCTGAGCGATCTGCTCGGCTTCAATTTCCGCGATCAGGTCCATCTGATCATCTCCTAATGTCGCTTGCGGTTGGTCCGCAAAGGTTGCTGCCGTCCAAGAGCTCCCAAGTCTTCACCGGGTCCGTCACCCTGGATCAACAGGGGCGCCCGCGGGAGATAAGCCGTCGTTTCTTCGTGCTGTCAGGCTCGGTCGAGTGCACGCAAGGACGCGCCCAAAGCAAAACAGGTCCGCGCGACTCGCTTGGTCGCCGGACGGACGGGGTATAGGCGCCCCGGGCCTGACGATCAAGGGGTTCGGTCGCCGGTTCGGGTTTTGACCAAATGGGTAAGAGCCGTGTCTTCGGTGCAACTTTCACGGGCAGTTGATGGGCGGCGCATCGCTATCCCCTGGGCCTTGCGGTATTGTTATCACAAACGTAAGCCTTAAGAGGGCAAGTGAGTCTTAGGAGGACTGACAATGAAGAATCTTCTTGCTACTGCTACCGCAGTGCTACTCGTGACCAGCGGATCCGCCGCGCTCGCGGGCAGCGTGACCCCGGCGCCCGTCGATCCGATCATTCCCGCGCCGATGCCGGCGCCCGCCGATGACTGGACCGGCTTCTATTTCGGTGGCACCGTCGGATGGGCCACGGGCGAAACCGTGGGCGTCGATGATTTCGAGGGCGTGCTCTACGGTGGTTTCGCGGGCTACAACTACCAGTTCGACAACGATATGGTCCTCGGTGTGGAAGCCGCGGCCTCGACCGGCGAACGCGAATATGACCTTGGCGGCGCCTTTGACACAACCTTTATCGACCTCAAGGCCCGTGCGGGTTACGCGGTCGATCGTGCTCTGGTCTACGTCTCCGGCGGCTACACCTTCGCCAACTACGACAACGCTGCCGAATGGGAAGGCGGCGGTTTCAACGTCGGCGCCGGTGTGGACTTCAAGGTCTTCGACAACGCCTTCATCGGTGCGGAATACATCTACCGCGACATCGAGGATACCGTGGCCGATCCGGCCGCGTGGCAGGACCAGTTCGGGACCATCCAGGCGCGCGTCGGTATCACCTTCTGAACCTCGTTCCACGATCTCCAATCAACGGCCCGCCGC
>DQCI01000086.1:0-11679 GCA_003545125.1 Paracoccaceae bacterium | reverse complement strand
CACCGCCCCGGTGCGCGTGACCTCACATCGGCCTCACGCCTTATCCTTGACAGGGTCGCGCTACGGGAACGGCGCGCGCGTCAGCCCTGGTTGGCGCCGCGCAGCGCCCGCACCGCTTCGCGGACCGCGCGCCATTGTTCCACTTCGTCGGTTTTGCCCGCCTCCTCGGCGGCGGCCATCTTCTGCGCCGCCTCGGCTTCGGCCTTGTCGCCATGCGACTCGTAGAGTGCGCGTGCATAACCAGCGACCTTTTCGCCAAGCATCGCAAATCCTCCCATCGGTTTCCCGGAAGGTCCGCCTCCGGGTTCGTCGGCAGTGTTGGCAGTATGGAACAGACGGGGACAAGCGGGCAATGCGTTGGGTCAAACCGTGCCGGCAAAGAGGGCCTGATGCCTGTTTCGGCGCTGGAGATAATCCCGTGTTTCGGGCGCGAATGTTGCTTTTGTGCAACTCGACGCGATCCGAGTGACGGGTGATTCGCGAGAACGGGTCATTTTAAAGGCGAAATGTGCTATCTGAAATTCAGAGCAGTTTATTTTAGGAGGAAAAAATGAAACAAACGCTCCTAGCCGCTGTCATCGTCGGCCTCGCCGGCAGTGCAGCAATCGCCGGTTCGCCGGAGCCCTATGTCGAGCATGTCTACATGGAACCGCCGGTCGTCGAAAACGACTGGGAAGGCTTCTATGGCGGCGTGACCGGCGGCATGCAGAGTGGCGATATCACGCCTGGCCCCTTCACCTTTGACGCCACCACCTATGGTGGCTTTGCCGGCTACAACTTCCAGCAGGGCCAGATGGTGTTCGGTGCGGAAATCGCCGGACAGATCGGCACCCTGGACGTCAACCCGGGCCCGGCCTTCGATGTCGACATGTTGCTCGATGCCAAGGTCCGCGTTGGCTACAGCTTCGGTGATGCGTTGCTGTTCGCGTCCGGTGGCTATTCGACATTCGGCGCGACCACACCCTTGACCTTCGCGGCCACGGGTTGGAACGCGGGCGTCGGCCTCGACTATGCCATCACCGAAAAGTTCTTTGTCGGCGGTGAATACGTGTACCGTAACATGCCGACCACGATTCCGGCTGGGTTCGATGCCACGTCGCACGGCGGTCAGCTGCGCGCCGGTATCAAGTTCTGATCGGCACGTAATCAAGCGAAATTCGGCGGGCGGTCCTACAGGCGGGCCGCCCGTTTCGCGTTACCCGTCACCGTTTTCGGGGTCGCGGTGCTTCTTCCACAGATCCGGCCGCCGGGCCCGGGTGATCCGCTCCGCCTCTGCGCGGCGCCACCGGGCGATCTCGCCGTGGTGGCCCGATAGCAAGACGGGGGGAATGGCGCGGCCCCGCCACTCCTGGGGCTTGGTGTACTGCGGATGCTCTAGCAGCCCGTGGGCAAAGCTTTCCTCCTCGGTCGAGGCGGCATTGCCGAGCACACCGGGACGTAAGCGAACAGCGGCGTCGATCATCGCCTGGGCCGCGATCTCGCCGCCGGTCATGACGAAATCGCCAAGGCTGACTTCCTCGATCCCGTAGTCTTCCAGCACCCGTTCGTCGACCCCCTCGAACCGGCCGCAGATCAGGGTGATACCGTCACAAGCGGCGAAACGCCGCGCCGTGGCCTGGTCGAACGGCCGGCCCCGGGGCGAAAGGTAGACGAGCGGCCAGCGCGCCCGGTCGGTGGGCACCCCGTCGGATGCGGCGTCGATCGCCGCCGCGAGCACGTCGGCGCGCAGTACCATCCCCGCGCCGCCGCCGGCAGGTGTGTCGTCGACATTGCGGTGCTTGCCGACGCCGAAGCCTCTCAGGTCGATCGTCTCCAGCTGCCAGAGCCCCTCTGCCAGCGCCTTGCCGGTGAGGCTCTCGCCGAGCACCCCGGGGAAGGCCGCGGGGAACAGGGTGATGACCCGCGCCTCCCAGGCGCTGGCCAGCGCCGGCCGGTGTTCCATCAGCGCGCGCGGTTTCAGCGTGGCGGAGATCTTCAACCGCCCGTGGGATCTGGGCGCGGGCTTCTTCGGTCCGGTGGTGTCCGGTCCCGAACCGTCGGGTCCGGGCGTTTTCGGTGTGTCGGTCATGGCGCGTTCCTACCGCAGTCGACCGGCACGGCGAAAGGCGAAATCAGGCCTCGATCCGCGCCGGGCCACCATGGGCACAGCGCGCCAGCAGCCGGTTGTATCCTTCGCCCGGGAAAGCCCCGGCAAGTTCGCGCAGGAGCGCCGGGTCCGGCAGCTCGGTGACGGGCACGGCCGCGTCTATCATCCCGGACACCAGCGCACGGGCTTCGGCACGCACCAGCGGGTTCGGTGCGTTCAACAGCAGCATCGGGGCAAGCCCGGCCTCGCCGCGGCTGATGAGCTGGTCGAACACCTGCGGCAACGCCGAGAACCGCAAGAGGGCCAAATCAACCGCTGGCTCGTTCAGCGAGCCGTCGAGACCGGCGGCATCGTAGAGCGGGTCGAACCCCGCCGCGCCGGCCTCGGCGTGCAGCCTGTGCACGATCCGGTCGACATGAGCGACGTCGATCCCGGGCCGCGCGCGCAACGCGCGCAGCGCCCGCCTGAGGGCATCGTCGGCTTCCGGGACAGGACTCGGCCATGGCACATCGAACGACCGCGACGGCGGCGTCATGGTCTCCATCTCGGCGATCCGGGCCAGCGCGCTGTCGAGCATCACGTCCATCTCGGCCGCGTCGCGGAACGCCCAGGCGCCGACACCGGCGCCGAGAGCGGTGATCGCGAGCGGTGCCCAGAGCGGCAAGGCCACGGGCCCCAGGATGTCGGCCAGCAGGAGCCCGATGGCCCAGCCGATCACCACGTTCGCGGACTGAACGAACGCCATCATCGCCAGGCTGGCTCGGCCTGCGCCGGTTGCCAGATCGGGTCTGCGGGCGGCGGCGATGTAGAGCAGGAAAAGGGCCGCGAGCACCGGCAGCACCGACCAGTCGTGCTGGGCCAGACCCGCAAGGATCGGGCCGCCAAAAAGCGCTGCGCCCAAAAGGGCGAGCCCAGTGCGGCTTCTTGGGCCAAACATCGGCGTGAACCTCCCTCGGCGACATCCCCCCTTCGCCTTGGCCAAAGAAGACTCGATTCCAAGGCCGGTTGCCAAGAAGTTTTTGTTAGTGCCGGTGGATTTTCTGGCGCAGGCGCGGTGACGGGAGGAACCGGTCCGCGCAGGCCCGGGTTTCAGCGCGACTTCACCCGGCAACTCGATCTCGTGCTGGCGCGAACACGTTCCAGCCGGTTTCCTAGGAAACGGGGGACGGTTTCCTAGGAAACCGGCAGGTATTCCGGCTTGGATTACTTTTGTTAAAACAGAACACTAACGGTGAAATGGGGTCGGCCCCGCGGTCCCTCGTTAAACAGAGTTAACCCGCAGTGCACCTGGGAGAGAATCGGCAATCCTACCGTCACCCACGCCGTTGGAGCCGGAATTCCGAATTGAGCCTTGGCCTGCGCTAGCGGTTCATGCCCCTGTCAGTCGGGGAAGATCCCCTCCGGCGGGTCGGCCACGATCCGGCGCGCGGTGAGGTCGACGGTCGGCACCGCGTCTTGCGTGAATGGCAGCAGCGCCGGGGTGTTCAGGCCAGCGCCAGAGATCTCAAGGAGATCACCCGCGCCGTGGTTGTGCACGGCTGTGACACGACCGAGCAAGCGCCCGCCGGTGTCGTGAACCGCGAGGCCGATAAGATCGGCGTGGTAAAACTCGTCATCGGGCAGGCAGGGTAATACGTCACGCTCGGCGAACAGCTTTGTGCCACGCAGATCGTCCGCCGCTTCTTTCGAGCTGACACCCTCTATCCGGGCGGCAAAACCGTTTTTGACTGGTCGGGTGATCTCGACGGCGAAGCTGCGCGCCCCGTCCTCGGTCACCAGCGGCCCGTAGGACGCGATCGCTTCGGGGTCTGCGGTAAAGCTCTTCAGGCGCACTTCGCCCTTGACCCCGAAGGCCCCGGCGATGGCGCCGACACAGATACGTGTTTCCGACATGCCTGCCTCTTCGTCCGGCAGGGTGCGGGGCCGCGTGTGCCCCGCACCCGAAGTGAATGTCGAAGGCCCCGATTACTCGGTGGCGTCCTCGGCGGCGGCCTCGGCGGGCGCCTCTTCGGCCGGAGCTTCTTCGGCCGCGGCGGCCTTGGCGGCCTTCTCCTCGGCGCGTTCCTGGGCGGCTTTGCCCGGGGCGCCCTTCTTGGGGTTGGCGCGCTCTTTCTTCTCGAGCACGCCCGCGGCCTCGAGCATCCGCGCCACACGGTCGGTGGGCTTCGCGCCCTTGTCGAGCCAGGCCTTCACGGCGTCGAGGTCCATTTTCACGCGGTCCTCGCTGTCCTTCGGCAGCAGCGGGTTGTAGGTGCCGAGCTTCTCGATGAAGCGGCCGTCGCGCGGCATCCGCGAGTCGGCGGCGACGATGGCGTAGTGGGGGCGCTTTTTCGAGCCGCCACGGGCGAGACGGATTTTCATAGCCATGGATAATCTCCTGTTCTTGGCTTGTCAGGGGCAGAGCGCCCCCTGTTCACGGGAGGCCTCAGGGCCCCCTTTTCACCGGGGACGTCAGGCCCCCATTTCACCGGGGACGTCAGGCCCCCATTTCTTTGTGTTTGTGGTGGTGCTGAATGACTTCAGCGATGATGAAGTTGAGGAACTTCTTGGCGAAGTCCGGGTCGAGATCGGCCCGGCGGGCCAGGTCTTCGAGCCGTTCGATCTGGTGCGCCTCACGGGCAGGATCGGACGGGGGAAGGTCGTGTTCGGCCTTGAGTTGGCCCACTGCCTTGGTGTGCTTGAAACGCTCGCCGAGGGTGTAGACGAGAATGGCGTCGAGCCGGTCGATGGAGGCGCGGTGCTCCTTGAGCAGCACCGCCGCCCGTGTGACGTCATCGGTCATTGCGGTCTCCAGTCTGCGGTGTCGGGATTGCCCGGCGTCTGGCCCGGCGTCTGGCCCGGCACCTGTCCCGGACCGGGGTGGCGCCAGACGTTCATGGCGCCGACGGTCGGGTGCAGATACTCGCCTTCGCGCCGCGCCCCGAGGCGGTGGGCGAGGGCTTCCGACCGGGTGTTGCCGGCGAGGATGAGCGAGATCGCTGTCGTCCAGCCGAGCGTGTCATACGCATAACCCCGGGCCGCCAGCGCGGCCTCGCGGGCAAAGCCCTTGCCCTCGGCGTGGTCCATCAGCGTCCAGCCGATCTCGGGCTCCGGCCAGGGATCCGGGCACCAGAGCCCCGCGCGCCCGAGATAGGCCCCGGTGGTCTTTTCCTCGAGCGCCCAGAACCCGAAACCGCGCAGCGCCCAGTGGCCGATCATCCCGGCGACGGCGCGCCAGACCTGGGCCTGCGGCAAGGGTCCGCCGACGCTGCGCGAGCGTTCGGTCTGAAAAAATGCGACCTCCGCCTCGATATCGTCCGCGCGCATGGCCCGCAGAAACATCCGCTCGGTCTCGAGCGTGGGGATGCTGAACGTGGTGGGGGCGAGGTCGGTGATGGTCATGCGCGCGCCTCCGTCCCGCCAGAGGCGGGCAGTTGGTCAGTCCCGCCGGAGATGGTCACGGCTTCGCGCCCCGGGTGGCGCCAGATCACCGCCGATGTACCGCCGGGCGAGACCCAGTCGCGTTCGGGGGTGGCGCCGAGGCGCGTGGCGAGGGCTTGCGAGCGGGTGTTGTCCGGCACGATCACCGACGACAGCGGCCCCCAGCCGAGCGTGTCATAAGCATAGGTCCGCACCGCGATCGCGGCTTCGGCCGCATAGCCCTTGCCCTCGGCGGCCTCGTACATCGCCCAGCCGATCTCGACCTCGCTCCAGCCTTCGGGGTTCCACAGGCCGACCAGGCCGATTGTCTCGCCGGTTGCGGTCACGTCGACCATCCAGAAGCCGTACCCGCGGATCACCCAATGGCCAAGTTCGGCGGCAAACCCGCGCCAGGCGGTGGGCCGGTCATGCGGGCCGCCCATGCCCCACGACCGCTCGGAGGCATAGAAGGCGGCATAGGCTTCGAAGTCGTCGGGCCTTTGCGCGCGCAGCGTGAGCCGTTCGGTGGTGAGCACGGGGACGGACACGGAAATCATGCCTGCACCTGCGGGGTCGCCACGGCCTTGGCGGGACGCGGGTGACGGTAGACCAGCGTGTGCACACCGGGTTTGGGTTGCGGGGCGTCTTCGTCGAGCCGTGCGCCGAGCCGGTCAGCGAGCCGGATCGAGCCCGCGTTTTCCGGCGCGATGTAGCTCACCGCGCTGTCCCAGCCGAGCGGGCCGAAGGCGTGGGCGACACAGGCGCGAGCGGCTTCGGTCGCGAGCCCCTGGCCCTCGTCGGTGGCGTCGAACAGGACCCAGCCGATTTCGGGCTCGGGACGGCCGAAGGGGTAATACGGGCCGAACAGGCCAATGGCCCGGTCCGATCCCTTGCGGGTTGCCACGAACCGACCGAAACCCCGCATCTGCCAAAGCCCGTGGTCGAAGACGAGAATGTTCCACGCCTCGTCCGGCGTCTTGATGCCGCCGGCATATCTGGTGCGCGCCGAGCCGAAAAAGCCGATGTAGGCCGGGGCGTCTTCGGGCCTCGGGTGGCGCAGCACCAGGCGTTCGGTGCTGAGAGAGCGGAAGGCCGGGGCGGTCATGCGTAGGCCTCCGGGCTGCCGTCGGTATCGGGTGCCGGATGGCGGTAGACCAGGCAGTCCTCGGGGCCTTCGCCGTCGGGGCGCGGGGCGGTCTCGTCCACGCCCGCGCCCAGCTTCTGAGCCAACGCCCGCGAGGCGGCGTTACCGGGGTGGACATAGCTGACCAGGGTGGTCAGCCGGGTGTGGGCCCAGGCCCAGTCGCGAAAGGCAAGCGCCGCCTCGAAGGCAAAGCCCCGCCCCATATGTTCAGGGTAGACCAGCCAGCCCAGCTCGACCGCGGGAAAGCGCGGCGGCTGGCAGATGGCAACCTGGCCGATCACCTCGCCCGCCTGCTCGATCATCAACCCGCCGTGGCCCATCAGCGCCCAGCTGGCGATGTCGTTGGTGAACCAGCTCCAGGCGGTGTCGCGCGAGACCGGTCCATCCATGTAGCGCGCGTGCTCGGTCGCGAGGAAGGCCGCGAACCCGTCGAAATCGGCGAGCCGGGCGGCGCGCAGAATCAGGCGCGGTGTGGCGATGGTGGGGATTTCGATGCAGCTCACGGCGCGCCCTCCAACCCGGTCTCGGGGTGTGGCCAGTGGCGGTAGACCATAACCGGCGCGCCGATGATGTGCTCAAGTTCGGCGGTCGCGGCTGCATCGCACCAGCCGCCGAGTTTCTCAGCCACCCGGGCCGAAGCAGTGTTGGCCGGGTCCATGTAGCTCACAAGGGCGGGGAGCTTCAGCGTCTCGATCCCCCAGGCGCGCACCGGGCGAGCGGCCTCGGTGGCGATGCCGCGCCCCTCGGCGGCTTGCGTGAGGAACCAGCCGAGCTCGGGCTCCCGGTCGCCGTATTCCATGCAGATGAGCGTGAAGCCGAGCACCGCGCCGCTCGCCCGGTCAGAAATGGTGAAGAGCCCGTGGCCCTTGAGGATCCAGCCGGCGGTGCATTGGGCGAAATCGAGCCAGGCACCTTCGCGGTCCAACGGTGCGTCGTACATGTAGGTCGCCCGCGGGCTCATCGCGATCTCGCGGTAGGCCTCGAAATCACCGATCTCGGGCGCACGCACGGTGAGGCGCTCGGTCTCGAAACGCGGCAGGCACGCGCGCAGCTCTTGTGCGAGCGCGAGCGCGTTGCCGGTCGGGGCGGCTTCCCAGGGATATGTCGGCTGGGCAGTCACCTACTTCTTCTTTCCGAGCCCCGAGAGACCGGAGGGAAGCTGCATGCCGCCGCCGCCGAGGCCGGGCAGGCCGCCGGGCTGCCGGCCGAGCATCTTCGCGGCCTCTTCCATCGCCTTCGGGTCGTTCATGTCGGGCATCCCGCCGGGCATGCCGGGCATGCCGCCGCCGCCCATCCCCTTGCCGCCGAACATGCCCTTCATGGCCTGTTTCAGCATCTTGCCTTTGCCCATCTTGCCCATCTTCTTCATCATGTCCGCCATCTGGCGCTGCATCTTGAGAAGCCGGTTGAGATCCTGCACTTCCTGGCCCGCGCCCTTGGCGATCCGCTTCTTGCGGCTGGCCTGCAGGAGCCCGGGGTTGGCACGTTCTTTCTTGGTCATCGACTGGATGAGGGCGATCTGCTGCTTGAGCAGCCTGTCGTCGAGGCCTGCGCCCTCCATCTGCTTGGCCATCTTGCCCATACCGGGCATCATTCCCATGACGCTTTCCATGCCGCCCATCTTGATCATCTGCTCGAGCTGCATCTTGAGGTCGTTCATGTTGAACTGGCCCTTGGTGAAGCGCCGCATCATCCGCTCGGCCTGTTCGGCCTCGATGGTCTCCTGCGCCTTCTCGACCAGCGCCACGATGTCGCCCATGCCAAGGATGCGGCCGGCGATCCGGTCGGGCTCGAAGGTCTCGAGCGCGTCCATCTTTTCGCCGAGGCCGACGAAGCGGATCGGCTTGCCGGTGACCGCGCGCATCGACAGCGCCGCACCGCCGCGCCCGTCGCCGTCCATCCGGGTGAGCACCACGCCGGAGATGCCGACCTTGTCGTCGAACTCCTGCGCCACCTCGACGGCGACCTGGCCGGTGAGCCCGTCGACCACCAGGAGCGTCTCGCGCGGGGCGACGGCGTTCGAGACCTGTTCGACCTCGTCCATCAGGACCTCGTCGATATGCAGCCGGCCCGCGGTGTCGAGCATGTAGACATCGTAGCCGCCGAGGCGCGCTTGCGTCTGCGCCCGCTTGGCGATGTCGACGGGCTTCTCGCCGGCGACGATCGGCAGGGTGTCGACGCCGATCTGTCTGCCCAGCACTTCGAGCTGTTGCATGGCGGCGGGGCGGTAGATGTCGAGCGAGGCCATCAGCACCCGCTTGTTTTCGCGCTCGGTGAGCCGCTTTGCGAGCTTGGCGGTGGTGGTGGTCTTGCCGCCGCCCTGGAGGCCGACGATCAGGATCGGCGCGGGCGGGTTGTCGATCTTGAGCGTGCCGGGATCTTCGGCGCCGGTCAGCACCGCAACCAGCTCGTCATGGACGATCTTGACCACCTGCTGGCCGGGGGTGACCGACTTGGTCACCGACTGGCCGGTGGCCTTGTCCTGGACCTTTTTGACGAAGTCGCGCGCGACGGGAAGCGAGACGTCCGCCTCCAGCAGCGCCACGCGCACTTCGCGCAGCGCCGTCTTGACGTCGTCCTCGGAAAGCGCGCCCTGCTTGGTCAGCCGGTCGAAGACGCCGGAGAGGCGGTCTGAAAGGCTTTCGAACATGTCTCGGCTCCTTTGCCGTTTCGGTGTTCCCTAGATAGGGCGGGCGGCCATCGTTGCGACCCCATGTCCCGCAGATCCGGCGCCAAACGCCGTTTGCCCCCGTGGGCGCATCCGCGCTGACGGGGGGCGATCCCGGCCACATGGCCATGGGACCGGAAGACGGAGCTTCCGGGGTCTGTGGGCGTGTACGTCGGTGGGGGGCGCGAGTCAAGCGCGGGGGTGGATGCGCCGGGCAGGGCGGGGGCACTCCCCGGACTTCCCGCGAAAACTTCCGCCAAGGTGAAGTGGCTTGCGCCAGCGCCCAGGGTCGGGCCTTCTGTTCCCATGAAGAACGGCGTCATCTACGTGGCCACGGGGCCCGACTACCGCGCCTTGGCGGAGGCCTCCGCGCGGTCGCTCCGCGCGGTCGAACCGGACCTGCCGATTGATCTGTTTACCGAAAGTCCCGAGGCTGCTGAGGCGGGCCTGTTCGATGCGGTGCACCGGATCGTCGATCCGCATCCGCGCTCCAAGCTCGACTGCATGGCGCGAACCCGGTTCGACCGCACGCTTTTCCTCGATGCCGACACGCTCGTGCTAACGCCGCTGGGCGATCTGTTCGAGGTGCTCGACCGCTTCGAGCTTGCGCTGGCCCATGACGTGCGCCGGGCAACCGCGCTGATCCGCGAAAGCGCGGGCGGGCCGACCCCCTATGCCTTCCCGCAGCTCAACTCCGGCGTCGTGCTCTATCGCCGCAGCCCCCGGATGCTGGCGTTCCTTGCCGAATGGGCGCGCCGGTTCACCGTTGCCGGCGGTTCGCGCGACCAGCCGGTTCTGAAAGCGATGCTCTGGGAATCGGATCTCAGGTTCTGGGTGCTGCCGCCCGAATTCAACCTGCGCCGTATGCCGATGCTCGATGCCTGGGAACCGGGCGACGTGCTGCCGACAATCCTGCATTCGCACCGGTTGATGGATCACTTGCGCGGCGACGGCGCGCGGATCACCGATCCGGTGGCGCTGGTCGAGGCGGAGCGGCAGGCCCTGAAGGCGGAATGGGAGGCGGTCGGCGGCCGCGATCCGGACCCGTTCCGGCGGTTTCGCAAAGGGTGACATCGGCGATGCCGGGGGCGGGCTTGACGGGCGACCCGGGCAATAACCCGCGCGCGGGCCGACTGTTGTGGCGCCGAGCCGGTATAGGGCGGCGCCGAAAGCTGACAGATGGCAAACCTGTTTTTCGAGCCAACTCTCTGGAAAACGGGGATTGCAGCCCCCCAGCAATCCTAGTTTCCTAGGAAACTAGGATCCAGAACGGAGGCGCGCCGTTTTGGGTGTCGTCCGGATCCTGAAGGAGCGCCGAATGAAGGTCATACGCGTTTTCTGTGGGTGTTGGTGCCGACACGGATCGTGATCGTTCTGGCCTACGCGCTGTTTTTGCGGGGGGAACGCCTTGCGAGCCTCCTGCTGCTGCTATTTCAATCTACGCTCAATCCAATGCTGACAGGTCGCGCAATCGAGGGATTGAACACACTTCAGGTATCGATGCCCAAGGAAGTCGTGATCATCGAAGTTCTGGGTTGGTTTGTTGTCCTCGTATCGATGACGGTGCTTATCTTCTCGTTTTTTGCTTTGTTCGTTTTCCTCCGGGGAGCGGCTTCTCCCGCCCCGCCACCGGAGACGCCAATCTACCGGAGTTTCCGGGAGTTCAACGAGAACAACCGGCGCATTTTGAGACTGCGTCCGTGAGCCCAGATCCGATGCCGACCTGGTCGGAACGGCCGCGGACGAACACACGTCGCGGCTCCGGGTAGGGTCCCGGGCGACCGGGTAGCAGAGAGACGATACACCGGTGACACGCGCTCGGATCTGAGGCGCGAAACAGGCGCCCGGCCGCAAGGCAGGTGGATCCGGCCTGACTCGAGGCGCGCGGCGGGGAAGCGGTTCAACCCTCGTCGAGCCACCCGTTTACCGCCTGCATCACCTGATACGCCTCCGGCCCCTTCGAATAGCCTTCTGCGAGCGCGACCTCCTGACCGTCACCTGCGATCAGCACGGCCCGCGTCGGCACGCCCGGCGCACCGGTTTCCGGCACGAGGCGCGCCTGCGGGGTCGGGCCTGGACGCTGGACGACGACCTTTGCGCCCGTGCCAATCTCATGCGTCGTGCCGCGGGCGCCACGGGGGGCGCGGAACTCGAGCGTCAGAGTGCTGGCGTCGCGGTCGAGTCTGATCCGGCGCGTTTCAAGAAAGAAATAGGCGAAGACCGGTGGCGACAGAGCGAAACACAGGAAGATCACGCCCGCGTCGTTGCCGCGCGCGAACAGGACGATTGCGTAGGCGAGCGTTGCGACCGTGGCCAGGATCAGACCGAGGGTGAGCGCCACCGGGCGATGTTCGAGGGTGAGGCGAGCGGGGGTGTGTTCGA
>DQCI01000324.1:10228-11275 GCA_003545125.1 Paracoccaceae bacterium | reverse complement strand
GGTCACGCCGAACATCTCCTGCAGCCGGACCGCGATTTCCGGAACCTCTGTTCCGTAGTCGATCGGCGCCTTGCGTCCCATCGGGGTGGTGAAATGCGCCGGCGCCGCGCGGTCCAGTGCCTGCATCTGACCCCAGTCGAGCCGGGCGCGCAGGGCGGGGAGGATGTCGAACCGCTTCCACTCGGCGGTGCTGCGCACGCCAGCGAGATGCGGCAGGAGCCAGTCTTCGAGCGTCGCCATCAGGGCGGGCTCGGTCATCTCCGGCAGCGCCGTACCGGTGGCCCGGACAAGCTCAGCCCGGGCCATGAAGCGGTGCGCGGCATCCGAGGGACGCAGGCCAAGCTGGCGCACGCCCTCCAGCATCGCTCGGGCGACGGCCTCCGGCTCGGCGTCGCGCCAGACCCGGTCGTCGAGCACCAGCGCGCCGAACCGCTCTTGTTCGCGGGCCACCACGCGCCCCTCCCGCTTCGACCATTCGCAGGCTGTTACCCAGCCGATCTCGCCTGAGAACAGCACCCGCAACTCGGCCTCGGAGATTGCGGTCGCAAGCCGCACCTTGCCCTCCCGGGGGTCGCCGTCGGTGTCGGTGATCACGATCAGACGTTGTCCGGCGAGCGGGTCGGCCTCGTCGAGTACCGCGCCCTTGCCGCCTGAAAGCACATAGCGCGGGGCGTCGCCCTTGCGCCGGAGCCCGACCCGGTCGGGATAGGCGAGCGCGGCCATCTGCGCGGGAGAATACGCCGTTCCGTCGCCCGCCAGCCGGGCGAGACGCTTCGCCTCGGCGCGGATGCGGTCGACCGCGGCGCGGCCCGGCTCGACCCCCCGTTCGCGGCGGAACCGCCCCGGGTCGTCCAGCGCGTCCAGCCGCAAGCCGAGCTCCACAGGGCCGCCGCGTGGCAAGGGATCGCGTTCTTCCATGAGCGCCGCGAGCGGCGCGGCGGCGGGCCCGGCTTCGATCAGCATGTGCCCGAGACGCGGGTGCAAGGGCAGGCGGGCCAGCCGCTTGCCATGCGCGGTGATCCGGCCCTGCGCGTCGAGCGCGCCGAG
>DQCI01000324.1:6118-10177 GCA_003545125.1 Paracoccaceae bacterium | reverse complement strand
CCCTCGCCGTCGCCCGCGCCCCAGAGCGCGAGCTCCAGTGCAAGCGGCGCGAGGTCGGCCACCTCGATCTCGGCGGGCGGGAAAGCGGGCAGCGCGCCCTCTTCGCCCTTCGTCCACATCCGGTAGCAGGTGCCGGGCGCCACCCGGCCCGCGCGGCCCCGCCGTTGGTCGGCCTCGGCCCGGCTGACCCGCTCGGTGACCAGCCGCGACATGCCGGTACCGGGGTCGACCCGCGCGCGGCGCGCGCGGCCGGCATCGACCACGACCCGCACGTCTTCGATGGTGAGCGAGGTCTCGGCGATGGCCGTCGCCAGTACGACCTTGCGGCCCGCGCCTCCGGGCCGGATCGCGGCGCGCTGGCCGGCGAGGTCCATCGCGCCGAAGAGCGGGCGCAGCACGCAATGTGGCAGCCGGCCGGAGAGCAGCGCTTCGACCCGTCGGATCTCGCCTTCGCCCGGCAGGAACACCAGCACGCCGCCCTCGGTCTCGGCAACGGCGGTTTCGACCAACCCGGCCACCGCCTCTTCGAAGCGTGTCCGCTTGCCGCTAGGCTGATCGAGCCAGCGGGTCTCGACCGGAAAGGCGCGGCCCTCGCTCGTGACCACCGGGGCCCCGTCGAGCAGGGCCGCCACCGGGGCCGCGTCGAGCGTGGCCGACATCACCACCAGCATCAGGTCTTCGCGCAGCGCCGTGCGTGCTTCCCAGGTGAGTGCCAGCCCGAGATCCGCATTGAGGGAGCGTTCATGGAATTCGTCGAAGATCACCGCGCCGATGCCGTCGAGACCGGGATCCGATTGCAGCATCCGCGTCATGATCCCTTCGGTGACCACCTCGATCCGCGTGGCCTTGCCGGTTTTTGCCTCGCCCCGGATCCGGTAGCCGACCGTCGCGCCCACCTTCTCGCCCAGGGTTTCCGCCATCCGCTCGGCGGCGGCGCGGGCCGCGAGCCGGCGGGGTTCCAGCATCACGATCCGGTCCGCGACCAGGTCGAGGAGGGCAAGCGGCACCCGCGTGGTCTTGCCCGCGCCCGGTGGCGCGACCAGCACCGCCCGGCCCGCGTCCGTGAGAGCGGCGCGCAGCTCGGGAAGGGCGTCGTCGATCGGCAGGGGTGTCATCGAGGGCGTCGGGAGGCGCGTCATGGCGCCCTTTTGGCACCCGGGGCCCGGCTGGACAAGCGCCGCGCACACGGGCATCACGTCCCGAACCGGCGCAAAATCGGGCCGAATTGGAGGGCACATGGATATCGAGGACCTGGCCGCACGGGTCAAGGCGGGCGAGCGCCGGGCGCTGGCGCGCGCGATCACCCTCGTTGAAAGCAACCGGGCAGACCACCGCGCCGACGCCACCCGGCTGATCGACGCGCTCTCGGGCGCCGGTCGCGAAGCCCTGCGCATCGGTCTTTCGGGCACGCCGGGCGTGGGCAAGTCGACCTTCATCGAAGCCTTCGGTATGTTCCTGATCGACCAGGGGTTCAAGGTGGCCGTGCTGGCCGTGGATCCCTCTTCGGCCCGCTCCGGGGGCTCGATCCTGGGCGACAAGACGCGGATGGAGCGGTTGTCGCGCGAGCAGAACGCCTTCATCCGGCCGTCTCCCTCCCAGACCCAGCTCGGCGGGGTGGCGCGGCGCACCCGCGAGGCCGTGGCGCTTTGCGAGGCGGCGGGGTTCGACGTGGTGCTGATCGAGACGGTGGGGGTCGGTCAATCGGAGACCATGGTTGCCGGCATGGCTGATCTCTTCCTGCTGCTCATCGCGCCCGCCGGCGGCGACGAGCTCCAGGGGGTGAAGCGCGGTATCATGGAGATGGCTGATCTGATCCTCGTCAACAAGGCGGACGGCGCGCTCCTGCAAACGGCCATGCGTACCTGCGCCGACTACGCGGGCGCGCTCCGGCTGTTGCGCAAACGTCCGCAGGATCCCGAGGGCTACCCCAGCGCCATGACGGTCTCGGCGATCACCCAGGACGGGCTCGTCGAAGCTTGGGAGGCGATGACCGAGCTTGCCGACTGGCGCCGGACGGAAGGTATCTGGTCCGCCACCCGTGCGGCCCAGGCCCGCGCCTGGTTCGAGGAGGATCTGCGCCAGGCCCTGCTCGCCCGGCTCGAACGCGACCCGAAGATCCGCGCGCTTGTCGATGACTTGGGCGATCAGGTTGCCGCCGGCGTGACCTCGCCGACGGCCGCAGCCGAACGTGTGCTCGCGGCGCTCGATACCTGATATGTGTCCCCCTTCTTTGGTTCATGAGTGCCGCGGGGATCCCGGGGCCGGCCCCCGGTCCGGCCCTCGGAGCCCTTGAAAATGCGTGACAAACTCGCGCGACCGTTGTATGAGCCGCTCAACGCATGACGGAGGCGCGGATGTACGCAATCAGGACACGATTTATCGGCTAGGCCGCCGGTCCTGATCGGGCTGGTCGCCAGCCCCGCATCCCTCTTTTCCCGAAGTCCCATCCCGGATTCCCGTCATGTTCCGTTTTTTCGAAAACCTCGTCGATCCTTTCGCCCCCGGTGACAGCGGCACCCCGCCCGCGACCGTCTGGGCTTACCTCAAGACCCACTACGGCAGTTTTGGTCGCTACATGTGGTGGATGGCGGGCAGCGGCGTCGTCGTCGCGCTGATCGAGACCGGTTTCATCTTCTATACCGGCCGGATGGTCGACCTTATGGACGAGAGCGCGCCCGAAACTTTCTGGCAGGCGCATGGGTTGGAGCTGGCGCTCGCCGCGCTGTTCGTTCTGTTCCTCAGGCCGGTGGCGATCGTTCTAAACCACTTCTTGCTCGAGCAGACTCTTGCGGGAAACATGCAGGACCAGGTCCGCTGGCGCGCGCACAAACATATGCTCGGCCAGTCGATGGGGTTCTTCCAGAACGATTTCGCCGGCCGGCTGTCGAACCGGGTGATGCAGCTCGGCCCGGCGGTCGAGGACAGTACCTACATGGCCTTCGAGGGCATCTGGTACGCGATGACATACGTGCTCGCGGCGATGCTGCTGCTAGGTCAGATCAACCCCATGCTGGCGCTGCCGCTCGCGATCTGGCTGGTGCTCTACATCGCCTATACCCGCTTCGTTGCGGTCCGGGTTGCGGAGGCCAGCGAGAAATGGTCCGACGCCCGGTCGCTGGTGACCGGACGGGTGGTCGACGCCTATGCCAATATCGAGAGCGTGAAGCTGTTCTCACAGGGCGACCGCGAGGAAGCCTGGGTGAAATCCGCGATGCGCCGTCACCGGCTCAGGTTCCAGCGGTTTCTGCGGCTGATGACCGAGCTGTCTTTCGGCCAGAACGTGCTGAACGGCCTGTTGATTTCGGGCATGCTGGGCCCCGCGCTCTGGCTCTGGACCAAAGGCATCGTCTCGGTCGGCGAGGTGGCGGCGGCATCCGCGCTCACCATCCGGCTCAACGGCATGTCGGGCTGGATCATGTGGGTGACGATCCGGCTGTTTGAAAATGCGGGCGTGATCCGCGAGGGCTTGCGCTCGATCTCCGTCGAACACGAGATCACCGACATGCCCGGCGCGCCTGCGCTGAAGCTCAGCGACGGCGAGATCGTGTTCGACGATATCTCGCACCATTACGGCAAGGGTACGGGCGGGCTCGACCACGTGACGCTGACCATCCCGGCGGGCCAGAAGATCGGCCTGGTCGGGCGCTCGGGTGCGGGCAAATCCTCGCTCGTGAACCTGGCGCTGAGGTTCCGCGATGTCGAGCAGGGGCGCATTCTGATCGACGGTCAGGACGTCGCTCAGGTGACACAGGACAGCTTGCGCGGGGCCATCGGCATGGTCACCCAAGACAGCTCGCTCCTGCACCGTTCGGTGCGTGCCAACATCCTCTACGGTCGGCCTGACGCCTCCGAAGCGCAGATGTTCGAGGCGGCCCGGCGCGCCGAGGCGCATGAATTCATTCTGGGTCTCGAGGATCCGAAGGGGCGCACGGGTTACAACGCCCATGTCGGCGAACGTGGCGTCAAGCTGTCGGGCGGCCAGCGCCAGCGGGTCGCCATCGCGCGGGTCATGCTGAAGGATGCGCCGATCCTGGTGCTGGACGAGGCGACCTCGGCGCT
>DQCI01000324.1:0-6073 GCA_003545125.1 Paracoccaceae bacterium | reverse complement strand
ATCGCCCGGATGGACCGGATTGTGGTGCTCGACCGGGGCCGGGTCGTGGAAGATGGCAGCCACGACGCGCTGATCGGCGAAGGCGGGCTCTACGCCGATCTCTGGGCACGTCAGTCGGGCGGGTTCCTGGCGGAGGATTGATCGCGGGATCGGGCGCAAGGCGTTTTGAAACGCCTTGATACGCGATTTCGAAATCGCGTCGCGAAGGCCGTTCGAACGGCCTTCCTGCCCAGGCCGACCGCGGCGCCAGGACCTGCGGCCGCAAGCCCCGAATCCGTACGCGCCGCGCCCGATCACGGGATTGCCGGTTGCACCTATCGCGGTTTTCCCGAGAATTCGGGCACAAGGAGAGAACCGTGCGCCCCTACGAGTTGATCGACCCCTACCGCCCCGCCGAGCGCCCGCCACCGGGCACGCTCGCGGCGTTCATCCGCTGGTGCCTTGCGGGGAGTTGGGGCGTGCTCGGCCTGGCGGCGGCGGTCTCGGCAATCGCGGGGCTGACCGAGACGGGCACCGCCTGGGTGCTGGGGCTGGTCGTCGATGCGGTGATGGCGCGCGGCCCCGAGGCCTTTTTCAGCGCGGCCAATTTCAGTGTTTTTGCCCTGTCGCTGGTGTTTTTTCTGGTTATGCGGCCGGCCGCGTTCGGGCTGTCGAACTATGCCTCGGCGGTGATCGTCGCCCCCGCCATCGCGCCGATGGTCATGGCCCGGCTCCATCGTTGGATGCTGGACCAGTCGGTCGGCTTTTTCGACGACGATTTCGCCGGGCGGCTCGCTCAGAAACAGGCGCAGAGCGCCGCCGCGATGACCAACCTGGTGGTCGAAGGGATCAACGTCGTCGCCTTCGCGCTGGCCACGCTCGCCGGCACGTTTCTCCTGATCTCGACGATTGATCTGCGGCTTACGATTGTCTTCACCCTCTGGCTCGGGCTCTATTTCGCGATGATCCGGTGGTTCCTGCCCCGGATCCGCGTCCGGGCGCAGGCGCGGGCCGGCGCGCGGGCGGTGGTGACGGGCCAGGTGGTGGACACGATCACCAACATCCGCACGGTCAAGCTCTTTGCCCACGCCGCGCGCGAGGATGCCGCGGCGCTCGACGCGATCGACCGGTTCCGGCGGACCGCTCTGCATTTCGGCCATCTTACCGCGCAGTTCCGCCTGGTGCTGATGATCCTCGCCGGCCTGCTGCCGGTTCTGCTCACCGGCGGCGCATTGCTTGCCTGGTCGCAGGGCACGGCCAGCGAAGGCGCCATCGTTGCCGCGGGCGTGGTCGCGATCCGAATCGCCCAGATGACAGGATGGGTCTCCTTCGCGCTGATGGGCGTCTACGCCGACATCGGCGAGATCGAGGACGGGATGCAGACGCTGACCCCCGACCGCCGGTTGCCCGACGCGCCGGATGCGGTGCCGCTCGAGGTCGATGGTGGCGGGATCTGTTTCGACACGGTCGATTTTTCCTACGGCCGGACCGAGAACCGCGACCGGACCGGGGTGACCGGGATAGACCTCGCGGTTATGCCCGGCGAGAAGCTTGCCATCGTTGGGCCTTCGGGTGCCGGCAAATCCACCCTGCTCGCACTGCTTTTGAGGCTTTACGACCCCGAAAAGGGGCGGATTTCCATCGACGGACAGGATCTGCGCGGCGTGACCCAGGACAGTTTGCGCCGGGCCATCGGCATGGTCACCCAGGAGACCGCCATGTTCAACCGGTCGGCCCGCGACAACATCCTCTACGGCGATCCGGAGGCGGGTGAAGTGGCGCTGCTCGCGGCCACGCACGACGCCGAGGCGCATGACTTCATCCTCGACCTGATCGACGGCGAGGGCCGCGCCGGCTACGAGGCGCATCTCGGCGAGCGCGGCGTGAAGCTCTCGGGCGGCCAGCGCCAACGCATCGCGCTTGCCCGGGCGATCCTGAAGGACGCACCGATCCTGGTGCTGGACGAGGCGACCTCGGCGCTCGACAGCGAGGTCGAGGCGGCGATCCAGGAGACGCTTTACGTCATGATGGAAGGCAAGACGGTGATCGCCATCGCGCACCGTTTATCCACGATTGCGCACATGGACCGGATCCTGGTGCTGGAAGCTGGCCGTATCGTGGAATCCGGCACCCATGACGCGCTGCTCGCGGCCGACGGGCTCTATGCCCGGCTCTGGGCGCATCAGTCCGGCGGGTTCCTCGGGGTCGAGTAGCGGCGCGGATTGGGCGGCCCATGCGCTCCGCGCCTGTGCCGCTCTGTGTCACGAATCCAGGGCCATGCCGTGACTCACGGGGAAGCCCGTGAAGGGTCGGGTGAGGCGACTCACCCCTTGCGCAGCCGCAGGTGCGCCTTGATCTGACCGTGATCGGAGGCGAGCTTGTTGTAGGGCGCTTCCGGGTGGGAGCCGTCGGTGATGTGGTCGTTCAGCACCGAGAAATACTCCATGTCGGCCAACCGGTCGGGATTGTCCGGGTGGAAGTGGCGCGACATCAGGATCTGGTCGATCGATTCGTAGACCCCGCCGAAGGCCGAAGTGTAGACCATGTCGCGCAAGCTTTTGCGCACGAAGAGCTTCTCGGCAGAGTGCAGCCGCGCGCGGTCCACCGCGGCGGTGATCGCGATGTGTTGTTCCGCCGAATAGCGGTCGGAATAGCTCTCGGCGTCGTGGCGCAGCATCCAGGAATAGTTCTTGAACGGCACTTCGCCGGAGATGATTTCCGACGACACCGCATGTTCGCCGTCGTTGAAATCGCCCAGCGCGATCACCGGGTGGCCAGCGTTCAGTTCGGCGACGATCTCGCGCCGCAGCACCCAGGCCTCGGCCATCCGCCGCACCGCAGCCCGCATCGCCCCGAGCGCGCGGCCCACCGGATCGTAGCGGGTGAGGTCTTGCTCGGGCGCAAAACTGGCACCGGTAGGCGTGATGTATTCGCCGAGCTTCGATTTCAGGTGGCAGTTGAACAGCGTTATCGTTGTACCGCCCACCGAGATACGCACCTTGAGGATCGGACGCGAGAGGCGGCGCAGCGTGAAGCTGCCCGAATCGAGATCGCCCTCCATCCCGCGCAGCGGCTGGAACGGGATTGTCACCGGCTCGGCGAGGTCCTGGATCACCTCCGGCTCACCGGCGAACCCAAGCCGCGACAGCACGGCGAGGCCGGGGCGCCGTTCCCCTGGCATGCCCGCGTCGGCCGAATTGGGCGCGAAGGCGAGGGCTGCATCGTCCCAGGGCGTCACCCAGAGTTTGTCGAAGATCACCTTGCGGGCATAGGCCTTGCCGCGGGCCGGGATCACCGCGTCATTGAGCGTGCGCGCCCGCGTGGAGGCCTCTTTCACCACGTCCGCGAGCGCCTCTTCTTCGAAGATTTCCTGGAACCCGATCACATCGGCGTCGAGATCGACGAGTTGCGCTGCCATCCAGTCGCGTTTCCAGGCGTATTCCTCGGGTGTGTAGGACTGGAAGCGGTAATACTCCCGGTCCGGCCCGATCAGGTTCTTGACGTTGAAACTGGCAATGGAAAACTGCATCGGAGCCCCCTTCTGGTCGCCCCATCCTGTCTGACACGGATGACCGGCGCGCGACAGGGGGGGAACTCAGGCCGGTTTCGCAGCCTTGCGCGGGGTGACGTCGAGCCAGATGTCGCTGTCCGGACGCAGGGTCAGGATCAGTTTCGGGCGCGGGGGCTTGGCATCGGTGAGCCTGAACCGATGGCGCGCGAGCAGGGTGGCGAGAATGATAATGGCTTCCTGCATCGCGAAATCGGCGCCGATACAGACCCGGGGCCCGACTGAAAAGGGCACGTAAGCGAACCGGTCAATCTTCGACATGTCGTCGAACCGTTCGGGGATAAATTTGCGCGGCTGTTTCCAGTGCCGCCGGTGCCGGTGCAGCGCATAGAACGGCACGATCATCATGTCGCCCTTCTTCACCGCATGCCCGCAGACCTCGTCGTCCGCCGCCGCGGTGCGCAGGTGCACCGGAATCGGCGGATACAGCCGCAGCGTCTCGTGGAGCACCTGCCGGATGTAAGGGAGCTTGTCGACGTCGTCCCCCGTCGCGGCACGGGTGCCCAGCACCGCGCGGGCCTCCTTGGCGGCGCGTTTCTGCGTCGCGGGATCCATCGCCACAAGGTAGAGCGCCCAGGACAGGGTGAGTGCGGTGGTCTCGTGGCCGGCGATCAGAAAGGTGATGAGGTTGTCGCGCAATTCGTCATCGGTCATCTGGCGCCCGGTCTTCGGATCTTCTGCGTCGAGCAGAAGATCGAGCAGCGCCGGGTTGTCGCTGTTGGGATTGCGGCGGCGTTCGGCGATTGCGGCGTCGGCGCCCGCTTTCAGCGCCTTCAGCGTCGGGTGGGTGCGCACCCGGCCCGGACGCGGGACCCAGGAAGGTAAGCCGAGCAGATCCAGCAACGAAAGCTTGGCGGTTTTTTCGAGGTAGTGTTCGATCGCCTCATTGACCGCGGCGAGCGGAACCGTGCTCTCGCCGTCGCCGCCGGAGAAGGTCACCCGCACGATCACGTCGAAAGCCGTCTTCATCATCTCGTACGAGATGTTGACCGGACCGTCGGCCGCGGCGAGCCGGTCGGCGGATTCGGCCGCGGAGCGGGTCATCGGCGGGGTGAGCCGGGCGACGTTGCGCGGCGCAAAGGCGGGGTTGAGTGCGCGGCGCTGCCAGCGCCATTCCTCGCCCTCGATGACGAACAATCCGCGCTTCAACGCCTTGGCCAGAACCCCCTTCGCTTCCGGCGATTTCGGGTAGTTGATGAAATTCGTCTTGAAGATTTGACGGTTGCCGTCCGGGTCGCTGACGATGTGGAACCGCCGCAGCACCTTGCCGGAGATGATCGGCAGACGGGTCGTGTTCTGCGGGATCACGCTCAGGATGTCGCCCCGGGACAGGCGCCGGAGGCCGAAAAGGCCCGTCTTGCCCACGAGCATGCTGGCTTCCGGCGCCACTTTGCGTGCGGCCCATCCGGCTTTGTGTTGCGGGTTTTCAGGGGTTGCGGCGGCGGTGTCGCCACCGCCGCAGGTCACGGGGCATTTGCCGCCGGAAGATGTCGTCTCGATCATGCGGCGAAACCTACGGAGAACCGTGGACCGGGGCAATGCGCATCTGGAGACCGGCCCGGCCGGGTGGCGGCATGCCGCACACCGGCCCCGGCGCTGTGGCCGGACTGCCGCGTTATCGGGCCCCGATCAATCTGGCTGGCCCCCCTCCCGCTTTGCATAAAGGCCCGCGCCGCGTTATCCAGTCGGGAGGTCGAATCCCGGAACGTCCGGACAGGACCTCGAAACCCGAAGAACTACCGCCCGTGAGGAGCCCCGCCATGACATTGATTTCCCGCATCAAGCCGAACGCCGCCGGCCGCGTCGCCGGTCTTCTGCTGGCCCTCGGTCTGCTCGCCGGATGTGCCGTGAACGATCTCGACGGCACGCCGCCGCCGATGGGCCGGTTCCTGCTCGGCCACAACGTCGCGATCGTGGTCGACGAGGCCGAGGTCGGCCCGGCGTCGCGCAAGATCGAGAACGATGTCTGGGTCGGCGCGCTGCGGAGCGCCGTCAACGACCGCTTCTCGCGTTACGATGGCGACCGCTACTATCACGTGTCGGTCGCGGTGCTCGGCTACGTTCTGGCTCTGCCCGGAATTCCGGTGGTGGCGGCGCCCAAGAGCGTGCTGATCGCCGACGTGCGGGTCTTCGACGACACCCAAGGCGGCAAGCCGATCACCGAGGAGCCGAAGCAGTTCACCGTCTTCGAAGAGGGCGGCGAGGTGTTCGTCGGCTCGGGCCATACTCGCTCCGCCGAAGAGCAGGCGGCGAGCTTGTCGCGCAATCTGGCCAAGCAGATCCACGAATGGATGCTCGACAATCCCGACTGGTTCGGCGACGCCTCCGAAATGGATCCGGCGACCACTTCGGCGGGGCGCCCCGTGCAACCGCTGCCGCCGCTGTCCGGCGAGGGCTGAGAACGGCACCGAGCCGCTTGATTTTCCCTTTCCGACGCAGTAACGAGCGCCGGAACCGAACCGGGTTCGTGAACGAACCCCCCAATGACGAGGCTTGTGGCAAATGGCCAAGGAAAAGT
This sequence comes from Paracoccaceae bacterium, assembly GCA_003545125.1. GTDB lineage: Bacteria > Pseudomonadota > Alphaproteobacteria > Rhodobacterales > Rhodobacteraceae > Sinisalibacter. The sequence continues at coordinate 8 of DQCI01000324.1, read as the reverse complement.
TTGAACGC
>DQCI01000136.1 GCA_003545125.1 Paracoccaceae bacterium | reverse complement strand
GACGAGAAAGCCCCGGGTGATCGCCCGGGGCTTTTTGCGTTTGGCTTTGACGAAGACCGTATACACAAACTCGCCTTTGGTTGCGAGATCAGTCACAACGCCGTTTGTGTTTAGAGTGAGCTCATCCAGCAAACACAAACTTGAAAATGGATGTAAGAGCATACGCAAAGTCATTTATGGCTAGTAGAACTGAAATTGTCATCACCAACACGACATACGACGCCACGGACGCTGTCTCCTACCATACAGGGGGATTCCCGCCAAAAGAGTTTAACCTCGAAAAGCTGATCGGTCCTCAAACCGATGCTGCAATGGCGCTCGTTCAATACGATACCGAACTCAGACAGTGTCCGCGAAGCGAGCTCCTCCTTGCGCCACTGCGGGCTCGAGATGCCGTTGTATCGTCAAGAATGGAAGGCACGATATCTACTTTGGAGGAAGTCTTGCGCCTTGAAGCGGATGCAGGCGACGAGGGCCTACCTCAGGATGCGCGCGAAGCAGATCTTGAGGTTGCACTATACGCGCGTGCACTCAAGCAGGCAGAGGGGGCGCTCCGCGACGGATACCCGTTGTCCAACTTTGTCATCAAGAACGCGCATCGCACGCTGTTGTACACCGGTCGAGGCGCGCGGAACCGACCAGGTGAATACAAGGTAGAGCAAAACTACATCGGTGAGAGAAAGGCACGGCGCATTGACTACATTCCGGTTTCACCGGACCACCTGGCCACCGGAATGCATGACCTGTTCGACTTCGCAAACATGACACGCGAAGACGATGGCATGCTCCCATTGCTTCGGGTCGCAATAATCCACGCAGAGTTTGAAGCTTTGCACCCGTTTGAAGATGGCAACGGACGCCTTGGCCGAATGCTGATCCCCTTGATGCTCTGGAGACAGGGCCTACTGACGGCGCCGCATTTCTTTGTGAGTGACTACTTTGAACGCAACAAGGACGAGTACATCGAACGCCTGCGCAGTGTTTCTCAGTATGGCGAATGGTCGGAGTGGTGCGCCTTTTTCTGCACGGCTATCCGAGCGCAAGCGGAAGCGAACAGCACAACAGTCGGGCAGATCAAAACGCACTATGAAATGATGCGAGAGCGATTTCGTGACCTCTTGCGATCGCGTTGGTCGACCGACGCACTCGACTACATCTTCGCGAACCCGGTGTTCCGGAACAATCGTTTCAAGAGAAATGCGGGTATCCCGCCGCAAACCGCGAATGCCTTCACCAACAAACTCGTCGAGGAAGGACTTCTGCGTGTGGTCATCCCGCCGGCTGGCCGGTCACCGGGGATGTACGCATTCCCGAGTTTGCTGGATATCGTTGCCGAGCCGTAACCCGGAACCTGATCCGGGCCCGTCCGGCAAACCGAGTGCTGCCCTCAGATGATCTCGTCCTCGCCGAACAGGGGATCGTCTTCGAGCTGCTCGGTCAGCGCCTCGACCCGCGCGCCGCCGTCTACCTTCGAGGGCACCTGGGCGATGTGAATCAGGGCGTCGCCCTCGTTCACGATCGGCATGTTGGTGCGTCCGACGATGATCCCCGCGCTCCGGGCCCGGATCTCCTCCTCGATCTCGCCGAACGGGTCCGACACCACGCCGAGCATGGTGCCTTCCTCAACATGGGCCCCGCTGCTGTGGAAGGCGCGGAACAGCCCGCCGACGGGCGCACGCTCCCAGTGCGACGAGGTGCAGGCGAGGGGGTGCACCTTGGCCTTCGATATCCCGCGGGACGAGACCATTCCCTTGGCGTGCAGCACCCGCAGGATGCCGGCCACGCCGGCGCGCACGCCGGCCTCGTCAAACCGCAGCCCCTCGCCGGCCTCGTAGAGCAGCACATTCACGCCGACAGCCTCGGCCGCCGCCCGCAGAGACCCTTCGCGCACATTGGATGTAAGGATCACCGGCGCGCCGAACGCCTTCGCCATCGCCATCGTCTTGTCGTTGCCTTCGGAAACCCGGACCTGGGGCAGGTTCGTGCGCTGGATCGCCGCCGAATGCAGGTCGATCCCGCATTCCGACCGCGCGACGATCTCGGTCATGAACAGATGCGCCAGCCGCGCCGCCAGCGAGCCGTGGGGCGAGCCGGGGAAAGACCGGTTGAGATCGCGCCGGTCGGGCAGGTAGCGCGAGTGGTTGATGAACCCGAACGAATTCACGATCGGCACCACCAGCAGCGTGCCGGAGATCCTGTCGATGGCCGGTGTACGCAGCAGCCGGCGCACGATCTCGACCCCGATCACCTCGTCGCCGTGCACGGCGGCGGAGATGAAGATCACTGGCCCCGGCCTGCGCCCATGCACCACGTGCATCGACATCGTCACCGGGGTGTGGTCCGACAGGATGCTGACCGGCAGATCGACCGTCGCGCGGGCGCCTGCGTGAATGGTCGTCTCGCCCACCTTGAAGGCGGGGCGCAGTTTACGTGTAGCCATCAGCCCTTGCCCTTGGTCCTGGTCTTGCCCGCCTTGGCGTGTTTCTCGAGGAAATCGATGATTGCACCGGCGATATCCTTGCCGGTGGCCTTCTCGACGCCCTCGAGCCCTGGCGAGGAGTTGACCTCCATCACCACGGCGCCGCGGTTGGCGCGCAGCATGTCGACGCCACAGACGTTGAGCCCCATGCTTTTGGCGGCCCGCAGCGCGGTGGCGTGTTCTTCCGGCGTCAGCCGCACCACTTCCGCCGAGCCGCCCCGGTGCAGGTTGGAGCGGAATTCGCCCGGCGCGCCGGTGCGTTTCATCGCCGCCACCACCTTGCCGCCGACCACCAGCGCGCGGATGTCGGTACCGCCGGCCTCCTTGATGAACTCCTGCACCAGGATGTTCACGTTGGCGCCGCGGAAGGCTTCGATCACCGACTTCGCCGAGCGGTCGGTATCGGTCAGCATGACGCCGATCCCTTGCGTGCCCTCAAGGAGTTTCACCACCAGTGGCGCGCCACCGGCAAGCTTCAACACCTCATCGGTCTGCTTCGGGTCATAGGCGAAAGTGGTGACCGGCAAGCTGACCCCGTCACGCGCCAAGAGCTGTATCGAGCGCAGCTTGTCGCGCGACCGACCGATCCCAACGCTCTCGTTGAGCGGGTAGACACCTTGCATCTCGAACTGGCGCAGAACGGCCAGGCCGTAGAAGGTCACCGAAGCGCCGATCCGGGGAATGACCGCGTCGTAGCGCGGCAGCTTCTCGCCGTTGCAGTAGATCTCCGGCCGGCGCGAGGCGATGTTCATGTAACAGCGCAGGGTCTTGATCATGTCGAGCTCGTGCCCGCGCGCTTCGGCGACCTCTTTCAGGCGCTTATGCGAATAGAGGTTGTGGTTCTGCGCGAGCAAGGCGAGCTTCATCGGTGTGTTCCTTTCTGGCTGGCTTGACGCCGCAGGAGATGCGATCTTCCCGGATTGACCAGCACGCTGTGTCGCCGGAGCGCGGTGCGGCCGAGGATCAACGGCAGGGTCATGTTGGTGCGGTCGGCAAGCGTCACCTCGATCCGCCAGTGACGCCGGTTGAGCACCAGCTTGGTTTCGATCACCAGCCGCTCGGCAGGTTCGCCGCTGGTGTTCTTGACATGCCGCAGGTCGACCAGCGGCGCCGTGCAGTCGGCGGCATGGAGCTTGTCGCCGTGGGGCATGTGAAACCGGACCCAGGGCGCGCCGTCGCGCTCGAAGGTTTCGACCTCCTCGGCATGCAGCGCCGAGGTGCGCGCGCCGGTGTCGATCTTGGCTTCGATGCTCGGCTGGCCCAGCTCGGGCAGGCCGACGCATTCCCGCCAGCCGATGACGAGCGGGGCCCGGGGGGCGTGGGGGCGTGGGTTTTGCATCGGCGCGGTGTCCGCCTTTCCGTCCCGGTTCGCGGTTGCGGTGCACCAAGTCTTCTTTGGAACTGGCGCCAAGTCCATCTATTTCCCGGGCGCGCGCGGTTTCATTTTCACCCGACCCGCGTCGGTGAGCTGCCAGACCTTGCGCCCCTCGATCACCACCACGCCGATCGGCCGGCCGTAGCCCGCGCCGGTGTCGATATTGAGCCGGTTGCCGTAGTGGGTGACCGCCTTGACCGGCGTGTGCCCGTGGACCACGAGTTTGCCGTGGTCGCGCGGGTCGTCGTGAAACTCGTGGCGGATCCACAACAGATCGGTCTCGGTCTGTTCGGCCAGCGGCACGCCGGGGCGGATGCCGGCATGGGCGAAGATCTGCGCGTCGGTCTCGAACGAGACCGGGAGCCCCGCGAGATACGCCCGGTGGGCTTCGGGCACGGCGTCCAACGCCCGGGCATGGAGATGGAACAGGCGTTCCTTCTTGGCGATATCGACCCCGTAGGAGCGCAGCGTCGCGACACCGCCAACGCCTTCGTGAAACCAGGTCCAGCCGACCATCATGTAGGGGTCCAGCCGGGGCTCATCGCCGAGGAAATACTCCATCAGCCGGTCGTGGTTGCCCTTGAGGGCGATCCAGGGCTCATTGCGCGCCTTGCCGTCGAGCATGAACGCGATGACGCCTTTGGTATCGGGCCCCCGGTCGCAGAGATCGCCGACATGGACGACACGCGCCGTGGCGTCGCCGACCCGCTCGCGGTCCTCGGCGATCAGCCGGTGGGCGCGCTCGAGCTCGGCGAGGTGGCCGTGGATGTCGCCAATCGCGTAGATGCGCATGTCCGCGCCTTTCCGAAGGGTGTTGAGATTGAAATCTGGCGCAGATTTGGCCTGTCCGTCAGACCGGGTCAACCGGAACACGGCCATTGTCGGTCAGAAGCCACGCGCGCCGCCCCTCGATCGCCACGGCCGAGAGCGCGCGGCCGTAGCCCGCGCCGGTGTCGATCGCCAGACGGTTGCCATAATGCGTGACCGCGTCGACCGGCGTGTGGCCGTGAACGATCAGCGGGCCATGGTCGGCGGTGGACATCAGAAACGGATCGCGGATCCAGAGAAGGTCTTCCTCGCGCTGGGCATCGAGCGGCACGCCGGGGCGGATGCCGGCGTGACAGAAGTAGAGATCGCCCTGGCGGAACGAGGTCGGCAACGCGCGCAGAAGATCGCGGTGGCGTTCGGGGATGCAGGCGCGCGCCGCCTCACGCAGGGCATCGCGCTGAACGACACCGAGCCCCGCCACGCCATAGGACGCGAGCGTCGCAGGCCCACCGTTCTGGGGAATGAGCCAGGCAGAGCCCGGCCCGCCATCCAGGAAATCCGACATCATCGCTTCGTGGTTGCCCTTGAGCACGACCCAGGGCTCGCCGCGGTCGCGGCCTGCGAGCAGGAAATCGAGCACGCCTTTGGTGTCGGGGCCCCGGTCGCAGAGATCGCCTACATGCACCGCCGGCGCCACCGCGTCGCGCATGCGCACCCTGTCCGCGCGGATCAGCCGATGGACCGCTTCCAGCTTGTCGAGCTCGCCGTGAACATCGCCGATGGCATAGCACCGCATGGGCGGTTCCCTTCGGTCGAAGCTTAACAAAAAAGCCCCGGCGTCTCCACCGGGGCTTTCGCTGGTTCGGGCCTGGTCACACCTCGAATTCGAGGGGCGCCACCATCTGGAACAGCTCGGTCTTGCGCAGCTCTTCGAGCACCAGATCGGGCACCGGCGCGTCGACGTAGAGCAGGGCGATGGCGTCGCCGCCGGAGGCGGTCCGCCCGAGGGTGAAGTTGGCGATGTTGACGCCATGCGCCCCCATCGTCGCCCCGAGCGCGCCGATGATGCCCGGCACGTCCTTGTTGGTCGTGTAGAGCATGTGCTGGCCGATCTCGGCGTCGATGGTGATGCCCTTGATCTGGATGAACCGGGGCTTGCCATCGGCAAAGACCGTGCCGGCGATCGAGCGCTCACGGGTCGGGGTCTTGATCCGGAGCTTGATGAAGGCGTCGAAGGTGCCGGATTTCCCTTGCGTGGTGATCGAGGATTTGATGCCGCGGTCAGCGGCGATCACCGGGGCGGAGACCATGTTCACCTCGCTGACCACCGGTTTCAGCATGCCGGCGATCACCGCGCAGTCGAGCGCCTTGACGTTCATCTCGGCCGCAGCCCCATCGAGCAGGATGTTGACCTCCTCGACCGGCTCGTCGGTGAGCTGGCCGATGAAGGCGCCGAGATGGGTAGCCAGCTTGATCCAGGGGCCCATCACCTTGGCTTCCTCGGCGGTTACCGAGGGCATGTTGAGCGCGTTCTGGACCGCGCCGGTCATCAGGTAGTCGGAGATCTGCTCGGCGACCTGAAGGGCGACGTTCTCCTGGGCCTCGGTGGTCGAGGCGCCGAGGTGCGGGGTGCAGACGACATTGTCGAGCCCGAACAGCGGGCTTTCCTTCGCCGGTTCCACGGCGAAGACATCGAAGCCCGCACCGGCAACGTGGCCCGACTTGACCGCTTCGGCCAATGCCGCTTCGTCGACCAGCCCGCCGCGGGCGCAGTTGATGATCCGCACGCCCGTCTTGGTCTTGGCGATGTTCTCGGCCGAGAGGATGCCCCGGGTCTTGTCGGTGAGCGGCACATGCAGGGTGATGAAATCGGCGCGCTTCAGAAGTGTGTCGAGCTCGACCTTTTCGACCCCCATCTTGTCGGCACGTTCTTCCGACAGGAACGGGTCATAGGCCACGACCTTCATCTTGAGGCCACGGGCGCGGTCGCAGACGATGCCGCCGATGTTGCCGGCACCGATCACGCCGAGGGTTTTGTTGGTGACCTCGACGCCCATGAACTTCGACTTTTCCCATTTGCCGGCGTGGGTCGAGGCGTCGGCGGTGGGGATCTGCCGGGCGACGGCCATCATCATCGAGATCGCGTGTTCGGCGGTGGTGATCGAGTTGCCGAACGGCGTGTTCATCACGATCACGCCTTTCTTGGATGCGGCGGGGATATCGACGTTGTCGACACCGATACCGGCGCGCGCGACAACCTTGAGGTTGGTCGCGGCTTCCAGCACGTCGGCTGTCACCTTGGTGGACGAGCGGATCGCGAGGCCGTCGTATTTGCCGATGACCTCGAGGAGTTTTGCTTTGTCCTTGCCCAGGTCGGGCAGGAAATCGACCTCGACACCACGGTCGCGGAAGATCTGCACGGCGGTCTCGGAGAGCTTGTCGGAGACGAGAACTTTGGGGGCCATGTCGGGCTCCTTCATACATATGTGGCGGGGTGCCGGGCTGAAGCCCGGCCTACGGTGTTGGGATAGGCCGGGCTTCAGCCCGGCAAGCGTTCACTGCGCGGCGATCTCGGCCTCAAAAGCCCAGTCGAGCCAGGGAAGCATCGCGTCGATGTCCGAGGTCTCGATGGTGCCGCCGCACCAGATCCTGAGACCCGCGGGGGCATCGCGGTAGGCGCCGATGTCATGGGCCACGCCTTCGGCGTCGAGCCGCCTGGCCACCGCCTTGGCGAAAGCCGCGCCGTCCTTGATCCGGTCGTCGGTGAACTTGAGGCAGACCGAGGTGGTCGACAGCGTCGCCGGGTCATGGGCGAGGAAGTCGATCCAGGGCCGCATCTCGACGAAGTCGGCGATGGCCTTGGTGTTGGCATCGGCCCGCGCGATCAGGCCTTCGAGCCCGCCGACCGAGCGCGCCCAGGCCAGCGCCTGGAGGTAGTCCTCGACCGCCAGCATCGACGGCGTGTTGATCGTCTCGCCGCGGAAGATGCCTTCGATCAGCTTGCCGCCCTTGGTCAGCCGGAAGATTTTCGGCAGCGGCCAGGCGGGGGTGTAGCTTTCGAGCCGGTCTACGGCCCGGGGGCTGAGGATGATCATCCCGTGCGCCGCCTCGCCGCCAAGCACCTTCTGCCAGGAGTAGGTGGTGACATCGAGCTTGTCCCAGGGCAGCTCCATCGCGAAAGCGGCCGAGGTGGCGTCGCAGATCGTCAGCCCGTCGCGGGTCGCCGGGATCCAGTCGCCGTTTGGCACGCGCACGCCGGAGGTGGTGCCGTTCCAGGTGAAGACCACGTCGGTTGTGAAGTCGACCGCGGCGAGGTCGGGCAGGTGCCCGTAGGCGGCGGTCATCACGGTCGCGTCGAGCTTGAGCTGCTTGGCGACGTCGGTCACCCAGCCGGCACCGAAGCTTTCCCAGGCCAGCATGGTCACGCCGCGCGCACCCAGGAGCGACCACATCGCCATTTCCACGGCACCCGTGTCGGAGGCGGGCACGATGCCGATCCGGTAGTCGTCGGGCACGCCGAGCAGGTCGCGCGTCTGGTCGATCGCGGCTTGCAGCTTCGCCTTGCCGATGGCGGCGCGGTGCGAGCGGCCGAGGGCAGCGTGTTCAAGGCTGTTAAGGGAGAAATCGGGGCGTTTGGCACAGGGGCCAGAGGAAAAGCGCGGGTTTGCCGGCCGCGCGGCCGGTTGATCGGTGACCATTGCTGGTATCCTTCCAGATATGCGCCCCTCGTTGGGGAGGGGTGTCCCGCCGCCGCTCATACGGCCAGAAGCGCGACCGCACAACCGGGAAAAGGACCGGTTGCGTCGGTTGAGGGCCGGAAAACGGCACGCTCCGGAGCGGATCGGAAACATCAGGCCCGATCCCGGACCGCGCCGGGCTTCAGTGGTCGGGCCTTCAGAGGTCGACCTCGGCGAGCAGCGCGCTCATCAGCCGCGCCGAAACGGCGAGCGCCTCGGCCTCGCCCGCATCGAGATCGGGCATCAGGTCCGAGATCACGCCGGTGCGCCCGATCACCCGCGGGATCGAAACCGGCGCATCGGCCACGCCCATCACCTGTGGGGTCAGAACCGAGACCGAGTGCACAGAGCGTTCGTCATTGCCGATGGCGCTGACCAGCCGGGCCAGCCCGGCGCCGATCCCGAAAAAGGTCGCGCCCTTTGCTTTGATGATCCGCTCGGCCGCACCGCGCACGCCCCGGTCGACCTCGGCGCGCACCGCATCGGTGATCGGCGCATGCATGTTGGCCGCAGCCTCGGCCAGCGGCAGGGCGCCGACCCGCGCCGACGACCAGGCGAGCACCTCGCTGTCGCCGTGCTCGCCCAGCACATAGGCATGGATCGAGCGCGGGTCGACGCCAAGGTGTTGGCCGATCAGGTGGCGAAAGCGCGCGGTGTCGAGGATCGTTCCCGACCCGATCACCCGGGATGCGGGCAGGCCCGACAGCCGGGTGGTGATGCCGGTCATCACGTCGACCGGGTTCGACGCGATCAGCAGCAGCGCGTCCGGCGCCGCGCTCAGCGTGGCATCGACGACGGCGCGAAACACTTCTGCGTTGCGCGCCAGCAGGTCGAGGCGGGATTCGCCGGGTTTCTGGCTGACCCCGGCGGCGATGATGACGATCGCGGCGCCGTCGAGCGCGGCGTAATCGCCCGCGCGCACATTGCCCCGTGCCGCGAAGGGCAGCGCGTGGGCGATGTCTTCTGCCTGGGCGTGGGCCAGCCCGGCATTGATGTCGACCAGCACGATCTCGCGGGCACTGCCGAGAAGGGTGATGGCGTAGGCGGCGGAGGCGCCGACCATCCCGGCGCCGACAATCCCGATTTTCATGTTTATCCCCGTTCTGGCCCGGTTCTGGTCCCGGTTCTGGTCCCGGTTTCGGGTGTGAGCTTGATGTGGCATCTCCCGGTGCGCCGGTCTATGCCGAAGGAAATCACAATCGGGGGATATATGCCTATCGTTACGCTGATTGCCGCTCCGGGCGGGTTGCAGGCCGCGCTCGTGGAGGCATTGCGCAATGCCTGGGGCGGGGGCGATGCCACCTGGCTTTCGCCCGCGGAGGCGGCGGAGTTTTCCGTGCCGGAGGTGCCGGGGAACCGCTGGCAGGTCTGGCAGGATCTGCAGGCGCAGGGCGTCGATCTCGCAGTGCAGGCGGCCGTTGTGCAGGCCAACGGGGGGCGCCGCAAGCGGATGCTGATCGCCGACATGGATTCGACGATGATCCGGCAGGAATGCATCGACGAATTGGCGGACGAGGCGGGTGTGGGCGCGCGGGTGGCGGCGATCACCGCGCGGGCGATGAACGGCGAGCTGGATTTCGAGGGCGCCCTGCGCGAGCGGGTCGGGCTTTTGAAGGATCTGACCGCCCAGACCATCGACAGGGTGCTGGAGACAAGGATCACCTACATGCCCGGCGGGCGCGCCCTCGTCGCGACGATGAAAGCGCACGGGGCGACGGCGGTGCTGGTCTCGGGCGGTTTCACCGCCTTTGCGTCGCGGGTCGCCGAAACGCTCGGCTTCGACGAGGCGCGCGCGAACGTGCTGCAAGTGTCGGACGGCAGGCTCACCGGCACGGTCGCCGAGCCGATCCTCGGGCGTGCGGCCAAGGTGGCGGCGCTCGAAGAGGTCTCGGCGCGGCTCGGGATCGGTCATGATGCGGTGCTTGCGGTCGGCGACGGCGCCAATGATCTCGACATGCTGGGGATGGCGGGCATGGGCGTCGCGCTTCATGCCAAACCCGTCGTGGCTGCGGAATGCGATTTCCGGGTGAACCACGGCGATCTCACCGCGCTGCTCTATCTGCAGGGTTATTCCAGGGAGGAGTTTGCCGGATAGGCGTGCGGCATCGCGGCGCGTTAACCTTGAGCGGCGTTAACCTTAATGCGGGGTTGCGTAACCTGTTTCGGCGGCATGACAGGTGGACGGCGTCTGGGTGCGGTGGCGCCGTCAGGTGTCGATCCGTCGACGCGTTGACCCTTCCAAGCGCCAACCCCCGTCAATCATCATCCTTGTGCCGCGTTAACCTTGAGAGGCGTTAACCTTAACGCGGAGGTACATGCTGCGTTTCGACGACATGACCAGTGGATGGCGTCTGGGTGCGGTAACCGTGCCAGATGTCGATGCGACCACGCGTTAACCTCTGCAAGCGGCAACCCCGGCCAATCATCACCCTTGTGATGCGTTAACCTTGAGCGGCGTTAACCTTAATGCCGGGTTGCGTAACCTGTTTCGGCGGCATGAC
>DQCI01000170.1:3701-10882 GCA_003545125.1 Paracoccaceae bacterium | reverse complement strand
CCCGGCGCCGTGTCGCGGGGCTTGCACGGGTTGGGAAGGGGGTTGGACACCGGGCCGTCGATACCGCCCATCACGCGGACCGGGTCCGGCGCTTCGTAAATCAAGACCGCACCGCTAGCGCCTGGATACGCTCCAACCCGTCGCGCGCCAGCCAACGCCCGATCGACCTGGACCTTAACAAGGCGCGACACCCGGGCGAGAATTCACGCTTTGCAAACAGATGTTTTTGCCGCACCGCCCAGCGGTGCCAGAAGACCGCGCCAGCCTTCAGCGCCTCCATCGCCCGCGCAAGTGCTCTGACCTGGCTCGCCAAAACGAAGACGCCGCCCGATCACGACCGCCAGTAATTGTTGGCCGCTGCGACCGTCTGAAAGTGGGTCGCGACGACCGCTGACACCGCAATCAGCGCGTCTGCATCATCCGCATAAACCGCGCGCAGGCTTTCGCGCACTTGCGGATCGGGTTGGGTCATCTTGACGGCGACCCGGGCCATTTTCACCGCGAGGTCATAACCCTCTTGCGGCGTTTCGGTGATCAGGGTTGAAAGCCAGGTGTCAGACATTGCGGGGGGCTCCTGAATTTGGCGGCCGCTCTGTGGGCGGCCCGTTCGTCTCTATTGATCTTGACCCGGAGGGATAGATCCCCTGACGCTATATCAAAGACATCCGCGGTGCAAAGACGTGGCGCCCGGGTCTTGGCGTTCCCCAAGCCGAACCACCCGGTGCAACGGCAGCAGAGGCCACTGCGCGCGCCGCTGCAACGGGCCGTTGTCTCGCCCCGGAATCCCCCGTAACAAGAGGCAGGCAACGCGGGGAGGCAGGAGATGCTGGCCGGAAAACGGATCCTTCTGATCATCGGCGGCGGCGTGGCCGCCTTCAAGTCTCTCACGTTGATCCGGATCTTGCGTGAGCGGGGTGCCAGCGTCGTGCCGGTCCTGACACCGGCCGCGCGTGAATTCGTAACCCCGCTGTCGGCTTCGGCGCTGGCGGCGGAGCGGGTCTATACCGAGTTGTTCGACCTCACCGGCGAGGCCGAGATGGGCCATATCGAACTGTCGCGCGATGCCGATCTTGTGGTCGTCGCCCCCGCCACGGCCGATCTTCTTGGCAAGATGGCGAACGGGCTCGCGAACGACCTCGCCTCGACCGTTCTGATGGCGACCGACAAGCGCGTGCTGGTGGCCCCGGCGATGAACGTGCGGATGTGGCAACACCCCGCGACGCAGCGCAACGTGGCGACGCTCACGGGCGACGGGGTGCTGTTCGCCGGCCCCACCGAGGGGGCGATGGCCTGCGGCGAGTTCGGGCCGGGCCGGATGGCGGAGCCGGAGGAGATCGCGAACGCCACCCGCGACGCGCTTGCCGACGGGCCGCTGAGGGGCCGGCATGTGCTGGTGACCTCAGGGCCGACCCACGAGCCGATCGACCCGGTGCGCTATATCGCCAACCGGTCCTCCGGCGCCCAGGGGACAGCGATCGCGCGCGCGCTCGCGGGCCTGGGTGCGGAGGTGACCTTCGTCACCGGACCGGCCGAGGTGCCGCCGCCCGCCGGGGTCCGGGTTGTCCGTGTCGAAACCGCGCGCGACATGCTCGCGGCGGTCCAGGACGCGTTGCCGGCCGCGGCGGCGGTTTTCGCGGCCGCCGTGGCGGATTGGCGGGTCGCCTCGCAAAGCGGAAACAAGATCAAGAAAGATGCCGCCGGCACGCTGCCGCAGCTCGACTTCGCCGAAAACCCCGACATCCTCGCCACCGTTTCGCAGATGCAAACGGGCCGGCCCGCGCTCGTGGTGGGCTTTGCTGCCGAAACCGACGACGTGATCGCCAGCGCCACCGCCAAACGCGCCCGCAAGGGCTGCGACTGGATCGTGGCGAACGACGTGAGCCCGGAGACGGGGATCATGGGCGGCAGCGAAAACGCCGTGCATCTCATTCACGCGGACGGGCGCGAGGACTGGCCGCGGATGACCAAGGACCTGGTCGCGGCCAAGCTCGCGGCCCGGATCGCGATAGCCCTGGGCGCAACGGGCGAACCGGGCGAACAGGGGGACACGACATGAGCACGATCCGGTTGATCTGGGAGGACGGCGCCGACAGGGACATCCCGCTCCCGGCCTATGAGACCGACGGGGCCGCCGGGGCGGATCTGCGCGCGAACCTGCCCGAAGGCCATCGCCATCTCGGCATCGTGCTGGCACCAATGGAACGCCGGATCGTTCCGACCGGCCTGCGGGTCGAGATCCCCGTGGGGTTCGAGATGCAGATCCGCCCGCGGTCGGGGCTGGCGCTGAGACACGGGATCACGCTGCCCAACACGCCGGGCACGATCGACAGCGATTATCGCGGTCCGCTCGGCGTGCTGCTCGTCAACCTCGGGATCGAACCTTACGTCATCCACCACGGCGACCGGATCGCGCAGGCGGTGATCGCGCCGGTTGTGCAGGCGGCCTGGGAGCTGACCGAGGCGCTCGGCGAAACCACCCGCGGCACGAACGGTTTCGGCTCGACGGGCCGCAAATGACGGCCCGCGACCGACCGGGCCAACCTGAGGGGCGCACATGATCCTGTTTCTCATCGCGATGGGGGCCATCTGGGGGCTCGGAAGCTGGGCCGGCCTGCCCAAACCCCTGCGCATCGGCCTGACTACGGCCGTGTTCATCCTCATCCTGCTTACCCATGCCGTCTTCCCGCCTGGCCATCCCCTGCCCGCCCTGTTGGGCGGTTCTTTCGCGGGCTGGGCCACGCTTGCGGGCGCCCTCGTTCTGGTGGCGCTCTATGCCCGCGGCCTTGCCTGGCTGCGCGCCCGCGCCGCGGACCCGGCCCCCGGACCCGGCCCCCAGGTGGCGACGCAAGGCTCGTTCAGCCCGGCCGAACTCGACCGCTACGCCCGCCACATCGTTCTGCGTGAAGTGGGCGGACCGGGGCAGAAGGCGCTGAAAAACGCGCGTGTGCTGGTGGTCGGCGCCGGCGGGCTCGGCAGCCCGGTTCTGCTCTATCTGGCGGCCGCCGGGGTCGGCACCATCGGGGTGATCGACGACGACGAGGTCTCGAACTCCAACCTGCAACGCCAGGTGATCCACCGCGACGCCGACATCGGGCTCGCGAAGGTGTTCTCGGCGCAGGCGGCGATGACGGCGCAGAACCCGCATGTCACGGTGCGCCCCTACAACCGCCGTCTGAGCGAGGAGATCGCCGAGGCGCTGTTTGCCGAGTACGACCTGGTGCTCGAAGGCTCCGACAATTTCGCGACCCGCTACCTCGTCAACCGGGTGGCCGCAAAGCTGGGCATCCCGGTGGTCGGCGGGGCGATCAGCCAGTGGGAGGGGCAGCTCGCCGTCTGGGATCCCGCGCATGGCGCACCCTGCTACCAATGCGTCTTCCCGGAGGCGCCGGCGGAGGGGCTTGCGCCCACCTGCGCCCAGGCGGGCGTGATCGGTCCGCTGCCGGGCGTGATCGGCACGATGATGGCCACCGAAGCCATCAAACTCATCACTGGCGCAGGAGAACCGCTGCGCGCGCGGCTCCTGCTCTGGGACGGGCTCGACGCCGAGCCGCGGGTGATCCGCACCGCGCCGCGCAAAGGCTGCCCGGTCTGTGGATGACATCGCGCTCACCCCGCTGGAGCAGAGCGATGCACCTGCCCTGATGCGTTTCGAGACCGAAAACCGCGCCTGGTTCGAGGCCTGGGTGCCGCCGCGCCCCGAGGGCTATTGGCAGCTCGACAGTCTCGAGGCGATCATCCGGGACCAGGTCGTGGGCGCGGACGCGATGTTCCTGATCCGCCCGGGCCCGCGCATCGCCGGGCGGCTCAACCTCACCGATTTCGCGGGTGGAACCGCCGAGCTTGGCTCCCGGATCGGACGGGACCATTGCCGGCAGGGCATCGCGACCCGGGCGGTGAGGCTCGGCCCTGCTGCCGCCCGCGCGCTGCGCCTCGACGCGGTCGAAGCCCGCACAAAGCATGACAACCCGGCCTCGGCCCGGGTGTTGGAGAAGACCGGATTCAGCGCCATCACGTCCGACGGTGACTTTCGATTTTTTCGCCAGACGCTGGACACCGCCTGACCCGACCCCCAAGTTCCCCGGCAAAGGAGACGCGCATGACCAACCCCCTGCTCGAAGACTGGACCGGCGACTTTGCGCTGCCGCCGTTCGGCGCGTTCACCGATGACCATTTCGCCCCCGCCATCGACGCGGCCCTCGCCGAGGCGCGCGAGCATGTCGTCGCGATCGCCGACAACCCGGAGCCGGCCACCTTCGCGAACACGGTCGAGGCCCTGGAGCTGGCAGACGAAACTCTCGGCAAGGTGCTGGGCGTGTTTTTCAACCTCGCGGGCGCCGACGCCAACCCGGCGCGTGAGGCGTTGCAGCGCGAGGTCTCGCCCAAGCTCGCGGCCTTTTCCTCCGACGTCTCGATGAACGCCGGGCTCTTCGCCCGGATCGAGGCGCTGTGGCAGGACCGCGACGCGCTGGAGCTCGATGCGGAACAGGCGCGCGTTCTCTTGCTCACCCGCCGCCGCTTCGTGCGCGCAGGCGCCCTGCTCGAAGGCGACGGCCGCGAGCGGCTGCGCGCGATCATGGCGCGGCTCGCAGCGTTGGGTACAGAATTCATGCAAAACCTGCTCGCAGATGAGCGTGAATGGGCCATGAACTTGTCTGAATCCGATATTTCCTGTCTTCCCGGGTTTTTGCAGGATGCCGCGCGGGCGGCGGGCGAAGACCGCGGCGCGCCCGGGTCGGTCATCACCACCTCGCGCTCGCTCATTACGCCCTTCCTCGCCTTCTCGCCCGACCGGGCACTGCGAAAGAAAGCCTACGAGGCCTACAGCGCGCGCGGCGCCAAGGGCGGCGAAACCGACAACCGGGCGATTGCCGCCGAAACGCTGAAGCTGCGCGCCGAGCGTGCCCGGCTGCTCGGTCACGCGGATTTCGCGAGCTTCAAGCTGGAGCCAGAGATGGCGGGCGAACCGGAGGCGGTGGAAGCGCTGCTCAAGCGCGTCTGGGCACCGGCACGCGCGGCCGCGACACGCGACGCGGCGCTGCTCGAGGCGCGGCTCCACGCGGACGGATACGACGGGCCGCTCGAACCCTGGGACTGGCACTACTATTCCGGCGCCCGGCGGCGCGACGAGCACGATCTCGACGAGGCGGAGGTCAAACCCTACCTCCAGATCGACCGGATGATCGAGGCGGCGTTCGACACGGCGCACCGGCTGTTCGGGCTCGATTTCCGCCCGCTCGACATAACGCTCTACCACCCCGATGCCCGCGCCTGGGAGGTCACCCGCGAGGGCCGTCACATGGCCGTGTTCATCGGCGATTATTTTGCCCGCGGCTCCAAGCGCTCGGGCGCC
Source organism: Paracoccaceae bacterium (assembly GCA_003545125.1). GTDB lineage: Bacteria > Pseudomonadota > Alphaproteobacteria > Rhodobacterales > Rhodobacteraceae > Sinisalibacter. The sequence goes on along the minus strand of DQCI01000170.1, from coordinate 5,532 downwards.
TGGTGTTCGACCATGCGCAGCCAGAAGACCCTCGGCGGCGACATAAGGCCGGTGGTGGTCAACGTCTGCAACTTCGTCAAACCCGCCCCCGGCACCCCTGCCCTGCTCGGCTGGGACGATGCGCGCACGCTGTTTCACGAGTTCGGCCACGCGCTGCACAATATCCTCTCGGACGTCACCTATGGCTCGATCTCCGGCACCTCGGTCGCGCGCGACTTCGTCGAACTGCCCTCGCAGCTCTTTGAGCACTGGCTGGAGGTGGCGCAGGTGCTCGACCGGTTCGCTACCCATGCCGAGACCGGCGCCGCGCTGCCCGAGGATCTGCGCGACAAACTTCTTGGTGCTGCCCGCTACGACATGGGTTTTCAGACCGTCGAATACCTCGCCTCGGCGCTGGTCGATCTCGCCTTCCACCGCGGCGCGCCGCCGGCCGACCCGATGCAACGGCAGGCGGAAGTGCTCGAAGAGATCGGCCTGCCACGCGCGATCCGGATGCGCCACGCAACCCCGCATTTCGCCCATGTCTTCGCCGGCGACGGCTATTCGGCGGGCTACTACTCCTACATGTGGTCCGAAGTGATGGATGCCGACGCCTTCGCCGCCTTCGAAGAGGCGGGGGATGCCTTCGACCCGGACCTCGCCGCCCGGCTCGAAACCCACGTGCTGTCCGCCGGCAGCCGGCAGGACGCGGCCGAGGCCTACACGGCGTTCCGCGGCGCCCTTCCCGGGGTCGAAGCTCTGCTCGCGGGCCGGGGGCTTCTGGACGAGGTGTGATCGCTCACCGCAATGGGCGACTTCGGTGGGCGACTTCGGTGGGCGACCTCGCCCGGGCGAACCAGTAGTTAGCGCTATCGGTAAGAATATCAATGTCTTGACCCCCCGTCCGAGTTCGCCCACCTTCGCCCGCCCGACCCGATAGGCCGCGTGGCGGAGGTTCTCCCGGCTACTCCCGCCAGCGCCGCGACGGGTCGTCGGGATGCGGTTTCTCGCCCGTCGGATCCTGGTGGATGAGCACGTCGGATCCCGGGATGGCGCGCAGCAGCGCTCGGCGCAACGCCGCGGCGACCGCGTGGGTCTCGCTAAGGGTCTTTTTTCCGTCCTGTTCGATGTGCACCGTGATGAAGGTCTTCGATCCCGCCATCCGGGTCTTCAGGTCGTGGTAGTCGTCCACATCGGGAAACCCGCCGACGATCCCGGCGACCTTGGCCACCACCTCGTCGGGGGCTACACGGTCCATCAGCGCGTCCCAGGCGCCCTTGAAGATCCGGAGCGCACCCACGGCGAGCATGACGCCCGCGCCCAACGCGACCACGCTGTCGACATTGCCGAGCCCGAAGGCCGCCGAGGCCCAGAGCGACAGGATCGCGCCCACGTTGGGCAGGAGGTCGCCCAGATAGTGGAGCGAGTCCGCTTTGACCACCCGGTTGCCCGTCACCTTCGCGACGTGGCGTTGCCAGAGCACCAGCCCTGCGGTGAGCGCGATCGAGATCGTCATCACCAATATGCCGCGGCCTTCGTGTTCAAGCGGGGCCGCGGCGTCGTCGAGCAGCCGCGCGACCGCCGCCCAGCCGATCACCCCGGCCGACACCAGGATGAACAAAGATTGCCCCAGAGCCGCGAGATCCTCGGCGGAGGTGTGGCCCCAGGTGTGGTCGTCGTCAGCCGGCCGGGCGGCGTAGGCGATTGCCGCGAGGCCGCCGAGAGACACCATGAGGTCCATCGCGCTGTCCGCAAGCGAGGCCGCGACCGACAGCGCCCCCGTCTCGCCGAGGGCCCAGAGCTTGAGCCCCACGAGGACGGTCGCGACCGAGACCGAGGCGAGCCCGGCGGA
>DQCI01000170.1:3045-3593 GCA_003545125.1 Paracoccaceae bacterium | reverse complement strand
CCTGCCACAGCTTGACACCGGGGGCCGTGACCCGCATATCAATACCCGACCAAAAAGGTGCGCGAAATGTTCATCCAGACAGAATCCACGCCGAACCCGGCGACGCTCAAATTCCTCCCCGGCCAGGCCGTACTCGATGCCGGTTCGGCCGATTTTCCCACCGCGGAGGCCGGCGCCGCATCGCCGCTCGCGCGCCGCATCTTCGAGGTGGACGGCGTGGCGGGCGTGTTCTTCGGCACCGACTTCGTGACCGTGACCAAGTCCGACGCGGTGGCCTGGGACCATATCAAACCCGCGATCCTCGGCGCGATCATGGAGCACTTCCAGTCCGGCGACGCGGCGATCGAGGGCCAGGCGGCCGGTGGCCACCAGGCTGGCGACGGCGAGAACACCGAACTGGTGACACAGATCAAGGAGCTGCTGGATACCCGCGTACGCCCGGCTGTCGCACAGGACGGCGGCGACATCACCTTCCACGGCTTCGACCGCGGTGTGGTCTATCTGCACCTGCAAGGCGCCTGCGCCGGCTGCCCCTCGTCGACGCTGAC
>DQCI01000170.1:0-2936 GCA_003545125.1 Paracoccaceae bacterium | reverse complement strand
CTGGAGACGTTGCTTGCGGACCGGGGCGTGACGTGGCGTGACCTGACGGCCCTCGTCGTCGGCATCGGCCCCGGCAATTTCACCGGCATCCGCATCGCAGTCTCCGCCGCGCGTGGGCTTGGCCTCGCGCTCCGGCTGCCGGTCTTCGGGGTCTCGAGTTTCGAGGTCATGCGCGATCCCACCGGCCTCGGCGCGCACCCGGCCGAAATCGTCTCCCTGCCCGCGCCACGCGACCAGGCTTATGTGCAACACTTCCGCTACGGGAAACCGCAGAGCGCGCCCCGGGTCATCGACCCGGATGACCCACCCGCGGATCTCCGCCTGCCCGTCAACATGCGGGTGCGCGGGTTTCGCGCCGATGACATTGCCCTGGCTTTTGATGCCGAGGCCGACCCGGCCGAGGCCGGTGACATCGCGGCACGAATCGGCAAGGTCGCGGATTGGCGCCGGCTCACAGGCGAGGTCCCGGTGCGCCCGGCGCCGCTTTATGTGCGCGCCGCCGACGCCGCGCCGCCGCGCGACCCCGCGCCGGTGATCCTGCCATGACGCCCGCTGCGATGGCCGCGCTCTATGCCCGCGCCTTCCGCGACGGCCGCCCCTGGTCGGCCGACGAGATCGCGCAGCTCATGGCCGCCCCGGGGTTCGCCGTCACCACCCAAGCCGGGTTCGCCCTCGGCCGCGCCGTGGCCGGAGAAGCGGAACTCGTCACCGTCGCGGTCGATCCCGGCGCGCGGCGGCAAGGCCAGGGCCGCGCCCTGCTGGCCGCTTTCGACGCCCAAGCCAGAGCCCTCGGCGCCGAGACCGCCTTTCTCGAAGTTGCCGCGGACAACACCGCCGCGCAGGGGCTGTACCGCGCCACCGGTTGGGTCGTTACCGGACGGCGCAAAGCGTACTACCGACGCGCGACCGGCGCCGTCGACGCCGTGATGATGACCAAAGTCCTGGGCTGATCGCCCCGTCCTCCTGGCGCAATTTCCAAAGACAGCCGGCCCGCGCGCCCCTTCCCGTCACCCCCGTCGCGGTCTAACGTCACAGCAAAAGGAGCCGGCCATGCACGACACCCCCGAAGCCGACCATATTGCAGACAGGATCCGCGCCATCGCCGGTGATGCCCCGGTCGAGCTGGGGCTGGTGCTGGGCTCCGGGCTCAGCCATCTCGCCGAGGCGGTGAAAGGCCGGACGATTCCCTACGCCGATCTGCCGGGGTTTCCGCAACCCTCGGTCTCGGGCCACGCCCCCAAGCTCGTCGTCGGCAGCCTGTTCGGCGCGCGGGTCGCGTTGTTCGGTGCGCGCGAGCACTACTATGAACATGGCCGACCGGATGCGATGCGGTTGCCGCTCGAAACGGTCCGCGCACTCGGGGCGGAGCGGCTGCTGCTCACCAATGCCGCAGGCTCGATGCGGGCCGACATTCCGCCGGGCGAGCTCATGCTGGTGACCGACCACATCAACTTTTCCGGGCTGAACCCGTTGATCGGCGAGCCGACCGATGCCCGTTTCGTGCCAATGACGGACGCCTACGACCCCGGGATGCGGCAAGGTCTGGCCGCCGCAGCGCGCGCCGAAGGGATCGCGCTCAATGCCGGCGTCTATGCCTGGTATTCCGGCCCTTCCTTCGAGACCCCGGCCGAGATCCAGGCGATCCATACGCTCGGGGCCGATGCCGTCGGCATGTCGACGGTGCCGGAAGTGATCCTCGCACGGTTTCTCGGGCTGAAGGTGGCGGCGATCTCGACCATCACCAACATGGCCGCCGGGCTGTCGGACGAGGCGATCAGCCACGATCACACCAAGAAGATGGCCCCGCTCGGCGCCGAGAAGCTCGAACGGCTGCTGGCGCGCTACCTCACCCAAGCGTGACCGTCGCGCCCACCCGCCGAACCGGAATGTCGCACCCGCCCCCCCTTTCGTCGCCCGGAATTCCGGGCTAGGAGGGGAAGGTATTCGGAAATCATGATATATGAACGCCTACCTGCCCATCGCTGAAATCTCCGCGTCGGTCCCGATGCTTGTGGGGCTCGGGCTCGGCGTGGGCATCCTGTCGGGCCTATTCGGCGTCGGCGGCGGCTTCATCCTCACGCCGCTCCTGTTCATGATCGGGATTCCGCCGGCGATCGCGGTCGGCACCCAGGGCAACCTGATCGTCGGCTCGTCGGTCTCGGGCGTTCTGACCCACCTCCGGCGCGGGACAGTCGATTTCGCGATGGGGTTCGCCCTGCTCGCCGGCGGGCTCACCGGATCGTTCTTCGGGGTCAAGGTTTTTCACTGGCTGACCTCGCTCGGCCAGATCGACCTCGTCATCAAGCTCGCCTACGTGCTGCTGCTCGGCACCATCGGCGGGTTGATGGCAATCGAGGCCGTCCGCGCGATACGCGCCAGATCACAGGGAAAGAAGATCGGATTGGGGCGCAAGCACCACAGCTGGATGCAGGGCCTACCGTTTCGGATGCGGTTTCGCGCTTCAGGGCTCTATATCTCGGCGATCCCGCCGGTGCTTGTCGGGGTGCTGGTCGGCGTCATGGCGGCGATCATGGGCGTGGGCGGCGGTTTCATCATGGTGCCGGCGATGATCTACCTGCTCAACATGCCGACCAAAACGGTCATCGGCACCTCGCTGTTCCAAATCACCTTCCTTGCAGGCTTCACCACGCTGATGCAGGCAATCGAGAACCAGACGGTCGATTTCGTGCTCGCAATCGTCCTTTTGGTTGGCGGCGTGGTCGGGGCGCAAATCGGTTCGCGACTCGGACAGCGGCTGAATGCCGACACGCTGAGGCTCCTGCTCGCCGCGATGGTGTTGCTCGTCAGCGTCAAGATCGGCCTCGAACTGGCGTTTCCACCGGCCGACGCCTATTCGGTCATGACCCGGTAGGACAGCTGCGATAGGATTGAAAAGAATTGGGGGAACCCAGATGAAACGCCACAATCCAGGACAA
>DQCI01000140.1:4415-6243 GCA_003545125.1 Paracoccaceae bacterium | reverse complement strand
GGGGCCGTGGCCGGTTTCTGTCTCTGAGACGACGACGACATCGGCGGGCTCTACATTGCCCGCGAGGCCAGGAGAAAAGGCGTCGGCAAGCGTCTTCTGGACCTTGCCCGGGAGGGGTGCGGCCGGATCGTCGTCTGGGCCTATCAGGTCAACACCGAAGCGCGGAGGTTTTATCGGCGGGAAGGGCTTGTCGAGATCTGCCGGGAAATGGAGGAGAGCTCCCAGTAGGTGAATGTCGAACACCACTGGATCCGGCCGACGTGGCGGTGGGCTTAAAGCACCTTGCGGGTGGTGGCTTTCTAAGCCGCGCGGATCGTGCTAGGAGCCCGGCTTTCCTGCAATCGACGCGTGCTCCATGACCTCCGACCGTCCTGCTCCCGACGAAACCACCCTGCGCCGCGCCGCGCGACTGTCGGTTGCGCCGATGATGGATTGGACCGATCGGCATTGCCGGTATTTCCACCGGCTGATGAGCCGCGAGGCGTTGCTCTACACCGAAATGGTGGCCGCGCCCGCTCTTGTACGCGGCGGCGCGGTGCATCTTCTGGATTTCGATCCGGCCGAGCAGCCGGTGGCGGTGCAGCTTGGCGGATCCGATCCGGGGGAGTTGGCAAAGGCCACGCGGGCGGCGGTGGCCCACGGCTACGGCGAGGTGAACCTCAATGTCGGCTGCCCGTCGGACCGCGTGCAGTCGGGGGCCTTCGGTGCGGTGCTGATGAAGACGCCGGATCTGGTGGCGGATTGTGTGGCGGCCATGATGGATGCCGCAGAGGGCGCAGGGGGCGCGGTTGTCACCGTCAAATGCCGGATCGGCGTCGACGACCAGGCGCCGCGCGACGTGCTGCCCGGGTTTCTTGCCAAGGTGCGGGCCGCCGGGGTCAACCGGGTGACGGTCCACGCGCGCAAAGCCTGGCTCCAGGGGCTGAGCCCGAAGGAAAACCGCGATATCCCGCCGCTCGACCACGCCCTTGTGCACGAGATGAAACGCGCTTTCCCGGATCTGCATCTGTCGATCAACGGCGGGATCGAAACGCTCGATCAGGCGCGAACGCATCTCGATGCCGGGTTGGACGGGGTGATGATCGGTCGCGCGGCCTATCACAACCCGGCAATGTTGCTGGCGGTGGACGCGGCGCTCTTTGGGCGCGCGCCGTCGGGCCGCACGGCGCATGACGTCGCGCGCGCGATGCTGCCCTATATCGAGGCTCATGTGGCGGCGGGGGGCAAGGTCCATGACGTGACCCGGCACATGCTGGGGCTGTTCGCCGGTCGGCCGGGCGCGCGGGCCTGGCGGCGGGCGCTGTCGGCAGGGGCGACGGCGCCGGAGGCGGGGCCAGACCTGGTGATCGACGCGCTTGCGCGGGTGCCCGAGGCGGCGCCCGCCTGAGCGGTCCGATCAAAACCGTTTCAGATTGAATCAATCTGAAAAAGGATTTTGATCCAGACTCAAATGTTTGAGCAAAATCCTGGGATCGAACTGAGTCAGTCTGATCCGCTTTTTCCTCTAGCCGGTGACCCGGGGCAGGGCCGTTAGGGCAAGGCCGAAGGCGACCGCCGCGCAGCCGGCGATGGCGGCGATCATCGGCAGCGCCGTGCCGTCGAAGAACGGGCCCGCGATCAGCACAACCACCCCGCCGGTCAGCATCTGCAAGGTGCCCCCGAGCGACGAGGCGAGGCCGGCAATCTCCCCGTGTTCTTCAAGCGCCATGACCATCGAGGTGGGGACCACCAGCCCGAGAAAGGCGTTGGCGACGAACAGGCAGGCGGTGATGACCGGCAGGCCCGCGAGGCCGGTGAGCGCAAGGGCAAGCAGGACGAGGGTGAACCC
>DQCI01000140.1:3512-4357 GCA_003545125.1 Paracoccaceae bacterium | reverse complement strand
CGCGTTGACCGCGAAGAGCAGCGAAAACCCGGTGGGCGCAAGCCCGAAGGTCTGCTGGTAGACGAAGGGGGCAAAGGAGATGAAGGTAAAGAAGCTCGCCATCCCGAAAGCGCCGATGAAGGTGAGCCCGAGGAACACCGGCGCGCGGGCAAGGGTGCGCGCGCCGCGTCCCAGCGCGGCAAGGTTCACCGGCCTGCGCTTCTCGGGCGTCAGCGTCTCGGGTTGGGCGACGGCGGCGAGCACCATGCAGGCCAGCGCAACCGCGCCGAGCACCGCGAACACCGCGCGCCAGCCCGCAAGCGCGATCACGCCCGAGCCCACCAGCGGGGCGAGCATCGGCGACACCGAAATCACCAGCATGATGAGCGACATCACCCGGGTCGCCTCGTGGCCGGTGTGGAGATCGCGAATGATCGCGCGCGGTACCACCATCATCGCAGCCCCTCCGAGGCCCTGGACCACCCGTGCCGCGATCAGCGCGTCGATCCCCGGGGCCAGCACCGCGCCCACCGAACCGAGCGCGAAGACTGCGAGCCCGGTGTAGATCGGGGGTTTGCGGCCCGACATGTCGGCCCAGGGGCCGTAGACCAGCTGGGCGAGGCCATAGGCGAGGAAATAGAAGGTGATCGTGCCCTGCACGGCGGTTTCGGAAGCGCCGAGGTCGCGCGCGATGGCGGGCATCGCGGGCAGGAACATGTCGATGGCGAAGGGACCGACCATCGACATCAGCGCGAGGATCGCGGCCGTGCGGAACAGGCTGGGCGTCATGGACGTTGCTTTCGGATGTGGGGTCGGGGGGCGCTGATTGCGACCGCGAGGCTACAAGCGCGGGCCGGACGGGACAA
>DQCI01000140.1:0-3496 GCA_003545125.1 Paracoccaceae bacterium | reverse complement strand
CGGGCCGCCGCCGCGGCTTGACCTGCTCCCGCCGGTGCCCGATAGGAGGTGAAGGGAGGGCGTTTCATGCCTGAAATCGCGACATATCTGCCGCTCCTGCTTCTGCTCATGGGAATCGGTGCCTTGGCCGGCGTGCTCGCGGGGCTGCTCGGCGTCGGCGGCGGGATCGTGCTGGTGCCGGCCTTCTACTACACTTTCGCGGGGCTCGGCTACGAGTCCGGCGCGCTCATGCAGGTCTGTCTCGCCACCTCGCTCGCGACCATCATCGTCACCTCGGCGCGCTCGGTGGCGTCGCACCACAAGCGCGGTGCGGTGAACTGGGACATCCTGAAATCCTGGGCACCCGGCATCGCCGCGGGTGCTGTCATCGGCGTGCTGGTGGCCGCGGGACTGCGCTCGACCACGCTGCAGATGATCTTCGGGGTGCTCGGGTTCGCGATCGGGCTCTACATGCTGCTGGGCAACGCCGCCTGGCGGGTTGCAGACGAGATGCCGGGGGGGGCGCTGCGCTGGGTGCTGTCGCCGCTCGTGGGGTTCCTGTCGGTGCTGATGGGGATCGGCGGTGGCTCCTTCGGCGTGCCGATCATGACGCTGCACGGCATCCCGATCCACCGGGCGGTGGCGACGGCGGCGGGGTTCGGCTTCATCATCGCGGCGCCGTCGGTCGTGGGGTTCTTGTTCGTCGATGTGACCGATGCGCCGCCCTGGTCGTTGGGGGCGGTCAATATCCCTGCGTTCCTGATCGTGATCGCGATGACGCTGATGACGGCGCCGCTGGGCGCGCAAATCGCCCATGCGCTCGACCCGGAACCGCTGAAACGGGTGTTCGGGGTGTTTCTGACGCTGGTCGCGCTCAACATGCTCCGCAAGGCCGTGGGGGTCTGAGACTCGCGTGAGTTTTCGTTGAACGGCAGCCCGTTACGGTGTGGACTTCACACCGTTTTCGCGCCGGATCTCGGCCCAGACAGGCAGGTGGTCGGACGCCACTCTGGCGAGCTGCGTTTCGATCACGCCACCGTCGCGGAACTCGAGCCCGGGTGAGAGCCCGATCCGGTCGAGCGCGGCCATCGGACGCGAGGCGTGGTAGGAGAGCCCGGGCGCATGCATCTCGAAATCGCTGTGGAATTCCTCGAGCCCGGCATGCGGGCTCCATTCGTTGAAATCGCCGAGCACCACTGTCGGGTTGACGCATTTCGCAAGCGCCGCGCGCACCGCGCGCAACTGACCGTGACGGTTGCGGCGCATCAACCCGAGATGCACGCCCGCGACACGCAGGCTGCCGCCGATCACCACCGAAACCGCGCCGCGGGGTTCCAGCCCCGGCAGGTCGATCCGCTGGGGGTCGCTTACATCCGCGCCTTTCCTGACCAGGATGGCATTGCCGTGCCAGCCAAGGGAGACGTCGTTCGCCGCCAGCGGCACCGGTTCGAAATCGGTGTGATCCTGGATCAATTGGCGCGGCAGGGCGGTCGGGCGGGGCCCGAGGCGCCGGTCGACCTCCTGCAGCACCACCACATCGGCGTCGATCTGGTTGATGACGTCGAGGATGCGCACGGGGTCACGGCGGCGGTCGAGGCCGATGGCCTTGTGGATGTTGTAGCTGGCGAGTTTCACGGGGGGCATTATGGGCCGATCCATCCGGGCTTCCAGCGGTTTATGTGCCGCAGAACGTCTGATGGACGCGTTCGTCCGGGGCCGGTGGGCGGGCATATTCGGCCGTGTCGGGCCCGTCGTGGAAGGGATGGGCCAGGACCTCCATGAGCTTGTGGAAGGGTGCGTGGTCGCCCGCGACCGCTGCCTCGATCATCTCTTCGATCCGGTGGTTGCGCGCGATCACCGCGGGGTTTTCGGCAAGCATGGTGGCTGCAGGATCGCCCGGCTCGCGTTTGACGCGCGCCTGCCAGTCGGGTGCCCAGCTCTCCCAGGCGCCCGCATCGGTGACCAGCGCGCGGGCGTCGCCGGTGGTGGCGAGGACGCGGAAGGTGTTGGTGAAATCGGCCCGGCTCGTCGACATGCGCGAGAGCAGCCCGGTGATCAGCGTCTCGTCGCCCGTCTCCTCGGTGATGAGGCCGATCTTGGCGCGAAACAGCCTGAGCCATTCGGCGCGGAAATGGCTGCCAAAGGCGTTGAGCGCCTGTGTGGCGATCTCGACGCCCTTTTCCTCGTCGTCGGGCGCGATCAGCGGCAGCAGGGTGGAGGCGAGCTGCGCGAGGTTCCACACGGCCATGTCGGGCTGGTTCTGGTAGGCATAGCGCCCCATCCGGTCGATCGAAGAGAACACCTTGGCGCCGTGGTAGTCGTCGAGAAAGGCGCAGGGGCCGTAGTCGATGGTTTCGCCCGAGATGGTCGTGTTGTCGGTGTTCATCACCCCGTGGATGAAGCCGATGCTCATCCAGCCGGCGATCAGGCGCGCTTGTGCGGCGACGACTTCGGCGAAGAAGTCGAGCACGGTTTCGGCCCCGGGGGTGTGGCGGGCCATGGCGTGCCTGGTGAGGGTGCGGATCGCGTCGACGTCGCCGCGCGCGGCGAAGGCCTGGAAGGTGCCGACGCGGATGTGGCTCGCCGCAACGCGGGCGAGCACCGCGCCGGGACGGGGCTGTTCGCGCACGACCGTCTCGCCGGTCGTTGCAGCGGCCAGCGCCCGGGTGGTGGGCAGCCCGAGCGCGTGCATGGCCTCGGAGACCACGTATTCGCGCAAGACCGGCCCGAGCCAGGCACGCCCGTCGCCGCCACGCGAAAACGGCGTGCGGCCTGCGCCCTTGAGCTGGATGTCGCGCCGTTGCCCGTTTCGGTCGATCACCTCGCCGAGCAGCAGCGCACGGCCGTCGCCAAGCTGCGGCACCCAGTTGCCGAACTGGTGTCCGGCGTAGAGCTGGGCCAGCGGCTCGGCGCCTTCCGGCACCTCGTTGCCGGCGATCACCGCGGCGGTGATGCTGCCGGTATCGATGCCAAGCTCTTCGGCAAGGGTTTCGTTGACCGCAACCAGGGCCGGATCGGCCACCGGATCGGGGTGTTGCCGGGCGAAGAAACGCTCAGGCAATCGGGCGTAGGTGTTATCGAATGTTGCGCGCATGTCCCCCAGATAGGCGCGCCCGGCGGTTCTCGCTAGGGGTCAGGCTGCGAGCGCGCGCCACCAGGGCCAGAGCAGCGCCGCGGGCAGATACGCGAAGGCGGCGTAGGTGACGACCTCACCGGCGGCGACCGTCTGTCCCCAGGCCAGGGCGATCAGCGTGCCGATCAGCACTGAGAGCCCCATGGTTGCCGCCTTCATCAAGAGCGGCAGCGCGAGGACGTCGCCCCAGGGCAGACCCCGCCAGAGCAGAACCGCGGTCGCGGTGAAGGCGGGCAGGACCAGCGCGAGGTCGAAGACGAAGATCGTCGCGCCCTGCGGCGGGGTGCGGGTCTGCATCGCCGGGATCAGGATCGACAGCCACAGCAGGAGAACCAGCGCCGAGAGCAGGACGAACAGCGCGGCGGTCGCGTGGGCCGGACGTGG
>DQCI01000142.1:5424-7380 GCA_003545125.1 Paracoccaceae bacterium | reverse complement strand
GGGCGAACTTCTGCAGCATCACCTTGCGCCGCGCGGGCGCGAGCCTCAACTCCGGGCTCATGCGGACGATCTCGGCATCGTAGCCGTCGGCGATGATGAGCCCGGTCTCGGCGGGCAGGAGCTCTGTCGGGAACGCCGCATCGACCGCCCAGAAATAGCGGTCGCCCCATTCCAGGTACCCCTGCCACTTCGCATCGGCGTTGAAATCGGCCCGCGACGACTTGCACTCGATCACCCAGAAGTCGCCCTTCGGCCCCAACGCGAACACATCCATACGCAACCCACGGGTCGGCACGAACTCCTCCACGGAAACGAAGTTGTGCTGGCGCAGGTGGCGCGCGACGCCGCGGGCGAGGATCTGACCGGGTTGGAGGGTGTCTTGCATGGGCGCACCATGAACAATAGGTGAACAAAAATCAAGCCAGCTCCCGGGTTGACATGATACCTTTTGGTATCCTACATAAATGATACCTTTTAGTTTCATTTTGAGGATGCCATGTCGATCCAGATCCCCACCCGCGCTTTGGCGGCGCTTGCGCTCTGCACAGCAGCGCCAGCCCATGCAACCGACCCGATCACCGCGCTCCCGTTCGAGACGCTGGACTGGTCCGGGACACCGGAGGGCGTGGCCTTTGCACCGCTCCTCGGAGACCGCTTCGCAGAGCCCTACATGGCTATGGTGCGGCTCCCGGCCGGGACGGTCAGCCCGGCGCACGTCAAATCCGCAAACATGTTCGGGATCATGCTGCAGGGCACGATGACCCATGTCGCCGCCAACGCCGATCCGTCTGCCGCGGTCGCGCTATCGCAAGGCGCCTTCTACATGGTGCCCGCGGGACTTGCCCATGTCAGCAGCTGCATTTCCGACAGCGCCTGCGTGACCTTCCTCTCACAGGACGGAACCTTCGATTTCCTGCCGGTGTCGCCATGAACGCGGTGGTGCAGTCCAGCTTTCGCGCGCTCGCCGATCCGACCCGCCGCGACATCCTGATCATGCTCAGCGACCGGGACATGACCATCGCCGAAGTCGCCGCGCAGTTCGACATGACCCGCGCGGCGGTCAAAAAGCACCTCAACATCCTCGAACACGGGGCGCTGATCGACGTGCAGCCGAGGGGGCGCGAGCGGATCAATCGTATCCACCCCGAAGGATTTCGGCCGGTCCTGGACTGGCTCGGCTTTTTCGACGGGTTCTGGGACGACCGCCTGCACGCATTGAAATCCTCCATAGAAAACAAGGACACCTGACATGACCGATACGACCATCCGCAAATCCATTTTCCTCGCCACCGACAAGCCGACGGTTTGGGATCACCTGACCAAGGCCGATCTGCTGGGCAAATGGTTTCACCCGGCCCAATCCGATCTGGCCGAGGGGGAAGACTACGTCCTGGTCAGCCAGAAGGACGGCGATCGCATGTGCTGGGGCAAGGTCGAAAAGGCCGATCCGCATGATTATCTGAAATGGTCCTTCACCGTCGGGCCGATGCAGGGCGCGATGTCCACGGTAGAGTGGCGGCTCGATGCAGTGGCCGGCGGCACGCGCCTGTCGCTCGAACATAGCGGGCTGCCCACGACGTCCGAAGGCTTCGGCCTGGTTCTCGCGCTTGACAAGGGTTGGCACGGGTTCCTGATGGCGCTGCGAGAGCTCGACGGCTGACGCCATTCCCCTTGCTCTTTCGCCACCCGCTGCCTAGGTAAGCGGGTGGCGGTCTACCCTTCTCGTAACGAGGACAAATTCCGGTGGCCTTAAACACTTCCGAGGGAGCTGGCTCTGTCCGGACCGTGGTCCGGTTACCTGGCGCCCACCTGTACATACAGGTTCTCGGGAATTAGCTGCCTCAACGGTCGCGGTGGTCCCGCCACACCCCATCCCCGACCCAAACCCCGAAACATGAAAAGAGCGCCTCCGAGGGGCGCTCTTTCGTATCCGTCACGGCGGTTCAGTCACGGCGG
>DQCI01000142.1:480-5330 GCA_003545125.1 Paracoccaceae bacterium | reverse complement strand
CTTCGGCCGCCACTTTCACCCGGGCCGGGATATTGGTCGCGACGGGCACCCGGTTGCCGCCTTTCGGCTCGTCGTCGCGCGCTTCCATCCGCATGATGGTCATGGCGAACTGCACGCCGGCGAAGACGACACCGTTGAAGAACACCAGCATCACCAGCGCGATCCAACCGACATTCGAGGTCGAGATCAGGTGCCACAGGTTGCCGACATTGGAATAGAGCAACGCACCGACGAACACCGTCGACAGGCCAAAGCCCATGATCACATTCTTGATATAGAGGCGTACGAGTTCCGGCATGGTCATTCCCCGATTTGAACCTGTTCCAAACGTAACACCTGGTTCTCCTTTGCCAAGCGACATGCTGTCACGGCTGGGAAAACGTGTCGTCATCGGCGAATTTGCGCGGACCTGGGTGCGGATTTCTGCAAGCCCGCTCCACGATTGCCGCCACCGGTGCGCGTCTGGCCGAAGCCTGCCGCCCGGTTTGCCCCGCCATGCCTGCGCGCGCCGCCCCGACCCGCCCGTTTGGATTTCTTGAGCGACGGCCCCCGCGTGCCTATCTGATAAGGGAGAGAGCCCATCCCCGCATGTGCGGCCCGCCCCGCACAGGGAGGAAAACGATGGCACGCAAACAAACGACCAGCCAGAGAGGACCGGCACCGACCGAGGCCCCGGGTGTGAACCTCCCGGTCCCCGTCGACACCCGGCCGCTGCACCCACACCAGAACATCGACCGGGCCGCGCGGGCGGCGATCGCGCGGCTGACCGCCGGGGTCTCGCCTTTTGCCATCGCCGAGGCCTGGACCGATTGGGCGCTGCATCTCGGCCGCGCCCCGGGCCGGCAGCTTGAACTGGCGGAACGGGCGCAGTCGAGCGCGTTGAAATTGGCGAGTTACGCCAACCAGAGACTGGCCGGCAACCCCGTCGAGGCCCCGTTCACCCCGCGCCCGCAGGATCACCGCTTCAGCCATCCGTCGTGGCAGACCCTGCCATTCGAGCTCTGGCAGCAAAACTTTCTCGCGGTGCAGGATTTCTGGCAACATGCGACCGACGATCTGCGCGGCCTGAGCAAACCGGACGCGGACCGGACCGGGTTCATGATCCGGCAGATGCTCGACGTCGCCGCGCCCTCCAACTTTCCCTGGACCAACCCCGAGATCATCTCTGAAACCGCGCGCCGGGGCGGGCTGAACCTGACCGAGGGCGCGCGCCATTTCGCGCACGATTTCGTTCATACGATGACCCAGGCGCATGACCCGATCCCGGACGGCTACAAGATCGGCAAGGATCTCGCCTGCACGCCCGGCAAGGTGGTGATGCGCAACGACATCTGCGAGCTGATCCAATACGCGCCGGCCACCGGCAAGGTTCGGCCCGAACCGATCCTGATCGTCCCGGCCTGGATCATGAAATACTACGTGCTCGACCTCTCGCCGCACAATTCGATGGTGAAATACCTGGTCGACCAGGGCTTTACCGTGTTCATGCTGTCCTGGGTCAACCCATCTGCCGACCAGTCGGAGCTGTCGCTCGAGGATTATCGCAGACGCGGGGTCATGGCGGCGCTCGACGCGATCGGCGCGATCGTGCCCGGCGCGAAGGTCCACGCCAATGGCTATTGCCTCGGTGGCACCCTGCTGGCCATCGCCGCCGCCGCGATGGCGCGCGACGGCGACGACCGGCTGGCCTCGGTCACGCTGATGGCGGCGCAGGTGGATTTCACCGAAGCGGGCGATCTCCTGCTGTTCCTCGACGAGAGCCAGGTGGCCTTCCTCGAGGACCTGATGTGGGACCAGGGCTATCTCGACCGGCCGCAGATGGCCGGCACCTTCGCCGCGATCCGGGCCGAAGACCTGATCTGGTCGCGCGCGGTGCGGCGCTACTTCCTCGGCAAGCAGGACCTGCCGACCGATCTCGGCGTCTGGAGTGGCGACACCACGCGGATGCCGGCGCGGATGCACGGCGAGTACCTGCGCGCGCTGTTTCTCGAAAACCGGCTCTCGGCCGGGCGGTTCGCCGTCGACGGCCGGGTGATCGCGCTCAATGGCATTGCCGCGCCGCTCTTCGTGGTCGCCACCGAGACCGACCACATCGCGCCGTGGCGGTCGGTCTACAAGACCCGGCTGTTCACCGATTGCGACATGACCTTCGTTCTCGCGAAAGGCGGGCACAACGGCGGCATCCTGAGCGAGCCCGGACATCGCGCGCGCCACTACCGGACCGGCCACCGCCCCGCGGGCGCGCTTTACACCGACCCCGACAGTTGGCTCGCCGGCCAGACGCCCCTGAATGGCTCCTGGTGGCCGGACCTCGTCAGCTGGCTCAAGAAGCTGAGCGCCAAAGCGGTTGAACCGCCGGGCATGGGCGCGCCACAGGCAGGGTACGCACCGCTGGGCGACGCACCCGGGGTCTACGTCCACCAGGGTTGAGGCGCGGCGAAGCGGCGGCCGCGCGCCGGCCGAAACCGCACGGGACCCGGGTCCGAGGGCCCTGCCGCCCAGACCGCCGCCGCCTCAGAACGCCTCCGGCCTCGCCTCGCGCGCCATGTGATCGAGCACCGCGTTGGCGAACTTGGGCTCATCGCCCTCGGGGAAAAACGCCCGCGCCACATCGACGAATTCGGTGATGACCACCTTGGGCGGGGTTTCGCCCTGGAGCAATTCGGCGCCGGCGGCCCGGAACAGGGCCCGCAGCGTCGGGTCGATCCGGGCGATCGGCCATTTGGCGACCAGCGCCCGGTCGGTCATCTGGTCGATCTTCGCCTGCAGGTTCACGGCGTCGTCCATCAAGCGCCGGAACAGCGCCACGTCGCCCTCGGCCATCTCATATTCGTCGAACTTCTCGCCGAACCGGTAGTCTTCGAATTCGACGATGACCCGGTCTGCACTTTGCCCGCTCGCTTCCATCTGGAACAAGGCCTGCACCGCGAACAGCCGCGCGGCCGAGCGCATCTTGCGCTTCTGGTTGCCCGAGAGGCTCATGCGGTGCTCCCGCCATCCAGATCGCCCGCGAGCCTGATCTCGTCGGCCGGGCGGAACCCGACCGGCGCCCGGTCGCGGCCCCATTTGCGCTTCAGCGCGATCAGGTGCAACGCCGCCGCGGCCGCGCCGCCGCCCTTGTCCTGTTCGCCCGGATCGGCACGGACCTCGGCCTGCGCCCGGGTCTCGACGGTGAGAATGCCGTTGCCGACAGCGAGGCCCTGAAGCCCGAGCAGCATCAACCCGCGCGAGCTGTCGTTGCAGACCGTCTCGTAATGCGTGGTCTCGCCCCGGATGACGCAGCCGAGCGCGACGAACCCGTCGAAGTTCGACTGCCGGTCGGCCATGGCGATCGCGGCGGGCACCTCAAGCGCGCCCGGCACCTCGATCACCTCGCCGGTCGCACCGGCCGCCGCGATTTCGGCCTTGGCGCCCGCCAGCAGCTTGTCGGCGATGTCGCGGTAGTAGGGCGCGACGACGATCAGCACTTTCACCGGCTTGTCGAAGCTTGGGCGCGGCAGGACGGTGTGGCTTTCGCTTCCGGCCATCATTGCTCTCCCGTTTTCGGGCCGAGGATCGGATGCGTCCCCTCGATCTGCAGATCATACGCTTCCAGCCCCACCACTTTCGGCATCGGGCTGTCGGTCAGCAGGGTCAGCCGGGTGATGCCGAGGCCCGACAGGATCTGCGCGCCGAGCCCGTATTGGCGCAGGATCTGCGGGCTCACCGCGCCATCGACCGCGAGTTTCATGCCCGGATCGCGCAGGAGCACCAAAACGCCCCGCCCAGCCTCGGCGATGATCTGCATCGCACGCGGCAACTCGTCATGCGGCTTCGGGCCGATGCCCAGCGCGTCCTCGAGCGGGTTCAACGCGTGCATCCGCACCAGCACCGGGCCGTCGGTCGAAAGATCGCCCTTGCTCAGCACGATATGCTCGGCCCCCTGGGTCTGGTCGGTGAAGACCCGCAGGCACCAGTCGCCGCCGTAAGCCGAGGTCACCGTCTTCGACGCGCTCTCTTCGACCAGGTTGTCGTGGCGGCGGCGATAGGCGATCAGATCGCTGATCGTGCCGACCTTGAGCCCATGCTTCTGGGCGAAGGCCACAAGCTCGGGCAGCCGAGACATGGTGCCATCGTCGTTCATCACCTCGCAGATCACGCCGGCGGGCTGGAGGCCTGCGAGACGGGCGATGTCGACCGCCGCCTCGGTATGGCCCGCGCGCACCAGCACGCCGCCGTCCTTGGCGCGCAGCGGAAAGACATGGCCCGGCGTGGCGATGTCGGCCGCGCCCTTGCCCGGGTCGATCGCCACCGCGACGGTCCGCGCCCGGTCATGCGCCGAGATCCCGGTCTCGACCCCCTCGCGGGCCTCGATCGACACCGTGAAAGCGGTTTCGTGGCGCGACGAGTTCTGCGCGCTCATCAGCGGCAGCCCGAGCTGGTCGATCCGCTCGCCCGGCAGGCTGAGGCAGATCAGACCGCGGCCATGCGTGGCCATGAAGGTGATCGCCTCGGGCGTCGCCATCTGCGCGGGGATCACCAGATCGCCCTCGTTCTCGCGGTCCTCGTGGTCGACGAGGATGAACATCCGGCCGTTGCGCGCCTCGGCGATGATCTCCTCGACGGAGGAGATCGCATTACTCCAGTCGATCTCGACCGGCCCGGGGTTTTCATATGGTTTCGCGTCAGACATGGGTTTCCCTCATTTACGCACGCAGGGCAGATAAACCCTTGGCGAGGGCAATGCCAGAGGAAACCGGCCGCTGGCCGCCCGCATGCCTCCGGGTGCACCGCTCAACCCCTCCGGGATTTGCGCACAACGGGTCTTCGGACCCGGCGAAATCCGCACCGGGCGAAGGGTGGGCGAAGGG
>DQCI01000142.1:0-388 GCA_003545125.1 Paracoccaceae bacterium | reverse complement strand
GGCGAACCGGGCGAACCGGGCGAAGCGGCAGATCGCAGATCAGGCGCGATGCCGACCCCGCGCCCGCACCCGCCGCTCAAGCGCCCGCCTCGGCGAGCCGCGCAACGTAGCGCGCCAGCGTGTCGATCTCGAGATTGACCGCGTCGCCTTGCGCCACGCCGCCCCAGGTGGTCACCTCCCTGGTGTGGGCGATCAGGTTGACACCGAAGACATTGCCCTCGACCTCGTTGACCGTGAGCGAGGTGCCGTTCAGCGCCACCGAGCCCTTGGGGGCGATGAATTTCGCCAGCTCGTCGGGGGCGCGCAACTGCACCCGGGTCGAACCTCCCTCGACCGCAACCGAGACCACCTGCGCCACCCCGTCGACATGGCCCGACACGATGTGGCC
>DQCI01000238.1:3456-5412 GCA_003545125.1 Paracoccaceae bacterium | reverse complement strand
ACCAAGTACACGGCGATCGCCGGGTTGGGGATGTGACGGGAGGGCTGGGAATGGCAGGCTTCTCGCCCCCTGACGATACGGTCCTCGACCGGTTGAAGGCGATCGTGGGGGCGGATGGCTGGCGCGCGCCGAATGAGGCGGCGCGCTATTTCGACGATCCGCGCGGCCGGTTCGAGGGGCGGGCTTGCCTTGTGCTCCTGCCGAAGTCCACCGACGAGGTCGCCCGGATCGTGCGGCTCTGCAACGAGACCGGGACCGGCCTCATCCCTTGGGGCGGCGGAACCGGCGTCGTCGCGGGACAGCTCTCGCCGGACAACGACAATGCGATCATCCTGTCGGTCGAACGCCTGAACCGGGTGCGCGAAATCAACGCACAGGATTTCGCCATGGTGGCCGAGGCGGGCTGCATCCTCGAAAATGTCCATGCCGCCGCCGCCGAACACCGGCTGATGTTCCCGCTCAGCATGGCCTCCAAAGGCAGTTGCACCATCGGCGGCAACCTCGCCACCAATGCGGGCGGTATTCAGGTGCTGCGTCACGGAAATGCGCGCGATCTTTGCCTCGGGATCGAGGCGGTGTTGCCTTCGGGCGAGGTGCTGAGCGAGTTGAGCCCGCTGCGCAAGAACAACACCGGCTACGATCTGCGACATCTGCTGATCGGCAGCGAAGGCACGCTCGGCATCATCACCGCGGCCACGCTGGTGCTCAAGCCGATAGACCCCGACACCGTGACCGCGCTCTGCGCGATTGCCTCGCCCGCCCAGGCGCTCACCCTGTTCTCCGAACTCCGCAAGCGCCTGGGCGACAGCCTCTCCGGGCTCGAACTGATGTCGGGCTTCGGGATCGGCCTCGTGACGCGGCATTTCCCCAGCCTGCGCAACCCGTTTTCAGACCCCCACGACTGGGTCCTGCTCGCCGAGATATCGGGTCCCGAAGGCATGCGGGAGCGCGTCGAGGTGGCGCTCGCCGATTGCCTCGATAGCGACCTCCTCGCCGACGTGGTGATCGCCACCTCCGAGACCCAACGGACCAACTTGTGGGACCTGCGCGAAAACACGCCGGACGCCAATCGCCTGGAAGGGGCCATCTGCAATTCCGACACCGCGGTGCCGATCAGCCGGATCGAAGGGTTCATTCGCGAAACCCAGGCCGCGGTCCTGGCGACCCACCAAGGGTTGCGCCTCAACAGCTATGGCCACATCGGCGACGGCAATATTCATCACAACGTGTTTCCGCCCGAAGGTGTCGCCAAGGCCGCGTTCGTGTCGGAACATCCGGGGATCATCGAGGCGGTCCGCGACGCGATCGATCGTGTTACGATCGACTTCGCAGGGGCGATCAGCGCCGAGCATGGCATCGGTCGGCTCAAGGTGCCGGACCTTCTACGTTACGGTGCCCCCCCGAAACTTGCGGCTATCCGCAAGATCAAGGCGGCTCTGGACCCCAACGGTATCATGAACCCCGGCGCGATCATCGACTGAAGGGGCCCGGTCCGGACCATCGTACCGGTGCCCAGGGCGGCTGGCCGGGTCAGCGAACGGGCTTGATCCAAACGGCCAAGGGACGCCCTCCCTGCGGGGCACGAAAGCCGCGCTGACCGGCTATTTGCGCACCGTCCAACGACTGCCGGGTCACATCAAGGTGGCCGATGCGGTGAGGTCGCTCGGCGTCGCGTTGGAGGAGGCTTTGAGCATCGCGGAACGCACCGAGACATGACCGTCGGGCGAATGGTTCCGGCCGGTCGCTTTCTGAGGCCGGTCGCTCACCGAACGCCCGTTCGAAAACGGAATCGCGCCTTGGGCGGACCCGCACCGGTCCGTTGTATTGACTGGTTATCGGTGCTCTGCGGATACCTGGATTGTCCGCAGCTCACGGGCAAAGGCCGGCGATACCGCTGAATTTCCGGGCTCTCTTTGGCGCGACCGAAGGCCAATTTGCAGCTGACACTTCGGTGTT
>DQCI01000238.1:545-3342 GCA_003545125.1 Paracoccaceae bacterium | reverse complement strand
GCGGTTGCTTCGTTTCCAGCGTCGCGCGCGGCAAACGCCAGCCACTTCGCCCTTGCCGCAAGAGCCGGAAACCGGCGAGCGGCGCCAGTCTCGCCACGCTGTGAGGCGCCGGGAGCAAAGACGTTGTCCGCGGCAACCGTTTTTCTGCACCCCGCAATTGGCAGCCCGGAGGTGACTGGACATGGCTCGGTGCCGTCGTCGACGGTCGCTTGGCGCGCGACCGTTGTCGGAGGATGAGCGACTGGAACAGACCGATGAGCTCACAGGAAATGGCAATCAACGGACCGGCCCCATGGCGGGGGTCGGGCTGTCATCTCGAATGGCCGGTTCCTGCGCGCGGTTTCGGCGCGCGGTGTTGATCGGGCGCAAGGCGGCACCCAGCCCCAACCGACGAACGCGGCGCAGTGTGCAAAACGAGGTGTGCGAAGCCGCCTTTGTCGGGGGCGATGCCGGCTTCTAGCGCGCCCAATTCACGACCAGCCAGCCTCGCTGGATGATCGGCGCGGCCGAAGTGGGTGTCGGGTGCCGGCGCCGGCGCGGGCATCCGTCCAGCAATTCTCCATCGTGTATACGCGCAACGGGGTGACCAGAGGTGCCGGAAACACCTCGGTGCGGCCAAACAGGGTGGCCATTGTTGCGACCGTCATCGTCACTTCCCGGGCCGGGTCCTGGTCGATGAGGGCGTCGATCAATCCGGCACGCAGCAACCGGCGCCGTTCGCTGGTCAGTTCATGGCTGATAGAAATGATGTCTTCGCGTCTGTTCAGGGCGGTGAGCGAAGCGATGATCGGGTGCGGCCCGGTTGCTGCATTGTGAACTCCCCGCGCTTGCGAAATTCGCGTGTATGCCGGGAAGACCAGATCGCCCCGCGAGATCGGCGCGGCTGGCGGTATCGACAGGCTCTTGGTGCCGATGCAGACGAGCTCCGGCCGAATGGTGCAGATGTCGAACAAGCGGCGCGGATCGCTTGGCCCCGGTCACCGGCTGGAAGCCCACTGTGCCAATGAAGCGCTGTTCACCGACAGAGTCCGCAGAACGTCATCCGCATCGCCGGCACCGCCGGCGTGCGCTTTGCCCCGCCGATGGATGACTTCATCGCCCGGTTCGAAGCCGCCTGCTGCGCGGGAACGAGCGCCTTCATCGAGATGACCAGGCACCTGAACATAGGCCTTGTCGGCGCACCCAGATGCCTTCGCCCGTGCCAAGCTGCTTTGCCGCGATCTGCTCGCGGCGCCGCGTCTCGACATGCTGGCAGATACTTCGGCGAAGCTGGCTGTTTGCGCCGCGGCGCGATTTGTCTTCGAGACCCGCACCGGCGACTGGCGCGTTGGCCGATTCACCTGGTGTCGATGTGGGCGACATCACCTCGCCCCGCGCGATGCACGCCGAAATGGCCCTGGCGGCGAGCGCCGCGGGCAAGCACGCCTTTAACGAGAAAACCCTCTTGGTCGCTCTCGCCGGGGCCGAGGAAAAGGCGACAGCCGCCAGGGCCAAGGGCATCAAGACCATGGTCGCTTTCAACAACGTGAAGACCCCGGCCGCGATGCGCGCCAAACAGGTCATCGACCGCGGCGATGCCGGTACATTGATCCGATTCCGCGGCTGGTTCGACCCGGGCATTTTCGACGACCCCGAGCTGCCAACGTTTTGGCGCCGCACTCCGCAAGGGAACCGGCTCGGGCGCACCTGGCAATCTCGGCAGCAGCATGATCGCGGTCGCGCGATTTCTCTTGGGTGACATCGACAGCACTATCGCCCAGACCCGGACCTGAAGTCCCACCCTTCCCGTGGCGCAGTTCTCCGCTTTGTTCGGCATCGATTTCGGTGTCGACGGATTGGGCCATTTCGACGTGAAGGTCATTGAAGTGCGTGACCTGATCGCGGGGGGCGTGAACCAGGACGATTACTCCCTTGGCTTTCGCCCCGGCCTTGAGAACGAAAAAGTACTCGCCGCGACGGAACGCAGGGTCGAAAGCCGGTTCTGGGAAACGGTCTGGCCCAGAATTGGCGAATGAGTGCGATGGCGTTTCCATCCGCCTTTCCGCATTCGGGCGTTCTCATGCAGATGGAAGCCGGAGCGGTGTGCTGGGCTTCCCCGGCATCTGCTGGAACAGGGCCAAAACCGGGCAGGCGGCTGGTCTTGTGTTCGCGTGGGCGCGCGCCATCCCCCCGCGCTCTTGTGTCGTCCCCCAAAACGCGCGGCAAATGGGGGGCGTTGAACACCTGCAGCCGCATACTCGGCGGCGCCGGGGACCGGGGCATGGGCCGGGCATGGGCGGGGCCGGGGCCGGGGCAGGGGCCGGGGCCGGGCATGGGCGGGGCGATCTGCCCAGCGTCGATCTCAAAAAACAGGCCGCGACGCTCGCAGGATCGGCGGTTGGAACAGAAAGTCCGCTGCGTGGAGCTCGCCCAGCTCGACGTCGAGCAGGGTGATCACGTTGCCGCCACCTGCGTCGATCAGGACGTCCGCCCCTTGCTCGCTCATGTGGATGTCTCGCAAATCGTCGAAGTCTTCGATCGCGGCAACCGCGCACAGGTCGATCTTCTCCCCGTTGGTTGTCGCATCGAAATCCTTGATCAGGTCGGCCCCGAAACTTCCTCGAAAAGGAAGGTGTCCTTACCTTTGCCGCCAGTCATCGTGTCTTCGCCTGCCCCCCATCGAGGATGTCTTTGCCGTAACCACCGCTCAGCGCGTCATTGCCGGAACCGCCGCGCAACGTGTCGTCGCCGTCCTGGCCCAGCAGCCTGTCGTTGCCGTCGCCGCTGATGAGGATATCCTTGCCGCTGCCGCCATCGA
>DQCI01000238.1:0-469 GCA_003545125.1 Paracoccaceae bacterium | reverse complement strand
CATTTCCGTCGATCGTATCGTTGCCCGATCCGCCGGCGATGGTGTCGCCAGCCGTGCTGCCGATAAAAAGATCGTCGCTGTCGGCATCGTTCAGGAAGACCCGGGCGCCTCCGGACGGTCCGAAATCAGCGACCACCAGATCGAGATCACCATCGGAATCCAGGTCGGCCAGTTCGAGACCCCAGGTGTTGGAGTTTTCCGCTTCCACAACCCGGAGCAAACTGTCGCTCAAAATGCCGGTGCCGTCATTGAGGTAAATGCCGTCCCAATCTTGCTGGGAAGTTGCGTAGCCGTTGCCCAACATGACATCAGGATCGCCATCGCCATCGATATCCCCGACGGCGACGACCATGCTGGGTTCATCTGCCAACACCTGGCCGGAATCCGTGAAATTGGCAGACCCGTCGTTCCAGAAAACGCGGCTTTCCGAAAAAACGCCGGACGCCATGATCAGATCGAGGTCGCCGTC
>DQCI01000299.1:29032-37206 GCA_003545125.1 Paracoccaceae bacterium | reverse complement strand
CTCCCTCCCAAACACCAGAAGGGACTGAATCGCAGATCACAACGCTACGCGGAAGATGGGGTCAGTACACCGGTTACTCTGAAGGCGCAACTCGACATTGCCACGGATGGAAATGGCGATGCGGTCCTTGAGACTTTTGCGGCGGACATCATCACCAACGGTGAAATCTCTGAGGCTGGCCTTGAGTATGCCCAAAGCCAATTGAACATGAACCCGGATTCTGTCCAAGAACAGTTCACGTCGATGCAAGAGCATGGCGGGAATGTGATCTATGACGTCCTAGAGACTGGCGACGACACGGGCGAGGTCCGAATGGATTTCCTCATGGATCGCTATGAGAATGGTCACCCTCAGGAACAGGAGGCTATCCGGTCCCTTTGGATGGGTGCTGCCTTGGGTCGGATGGATCGCGCTCAGATCGTCAAGGCGTTCGACAAGATTGCAGCGCCCTATGACAACTAAGAAGGATCATTCAATCGATCTGGGTGAGGGGGGTGAGGGCGACCTCACTTCCCAGACACCTCGCAATGCTACCCGGGCAGACCTTGAGAGACTCAACGGCCTCTTGATCCGGGCGCTCATTGAGAAGCTGGAGACGGACAAGGCAACTGCCACCGATATTGGCAATGCCGTCAAGGTTGTCGTCCACAACCGGGTCAGCCCTAAGGAACCTGAAGGTCACTTGGGGTGGGAAGCCCACCTTGCGGGGGACACTGGGTTCTCTGAACTCGATTGGCCTGTGAAGGTCACGGATGACCTCCCTGAAGACGATGACAAAGACCAGCGCGGCTAGCCCTGTGCGGATCAATGACCGTGCGGACCGAAAGCACTAACCACCACCACCACGACCCCTTGGCCAGAACCGCCTTGTGGGTTGTCGGCGGGGGCATGAACGCCATTAGCGTGGCTGAACGCCATTAGCGTGGCTGAACGCCATTGAACGCCACTGACGTGGCTGGCGTGGCTAGGGCAGACTGAGTTTCCCTCTGAGCGGAGAGGATTTTCTTGGTCTGCCCTCATGCCCTTCATTTCAACGGAGACGTACCATCGTGCCCAGAGCAGATAGATCAAAGCAATACCACAAGACCTGTGGAGCCTGTGGGGCTGAGTTCGTCACCCACAAGCCCAAGGCAATCAGGTGTCAGTCGTGCATCGACTCCAATACACCGGCAAAGCGACAAGCACCCCGAGGGGAGGGGAAGAGGGAGAAGCAACCCACAATCCCCAGTCCGCCCGAGAGCGGCGCTCAGCGCAGCGTACAGCCGCCTAAGGGCGTGGCGGCAGGGGCACCCAAGGAGAAGGACGACAAGGCCCTCAGTGAGTCTCTCAGAGCCTCTGTGGAGGCGACAGCCCCGCTCTACATCCTTGGCCCGGATGTCTTTGAGGAGGTCAGCGAGGAAGCCCTGCGGACCTTCGTGCATAGGGACAACGCGAGAGAGGCGGGAATGCACATGTTGCCCGACCTCCCGTATCTGTTCCTCGATGAGAAAGCCCGGGCCTTGTATGTCTACAAGAACATTGTCGGGTTGGTCTGGCCTTGCCACAAGCCCGACCTAGAGAGGCGAAGTCTTGAACAGAAGTTTGAGGACGGGTGGGCCTCAGGCGACCTAGCGTTTCTTGCAGCGGTCCCAGAGTCGGAGACTGATTTCTATCGCGAAACACTCTGTGAACCCTGCGTTGAGGCATGTACGGGTTGAACCCGATTCACCCTTACAGTAAGGGTCGTTCTCGCAGTATCTTGCTGCGACGAAGGAACCAGACCGCTATGTCTACTCCCACCCCTGCTTTTCATACGTGCGGTGGACGCGGAGTAACCACGCGTTTACTTGAGGTCGCTGTGGGGTAAAACCCGTGGAAGTTCGAGTCTTCTCGACCGCACCAACTGGCCCCCGAATGCATGGCATTCCCGGTGGCCCCTTTCCCCCTCCCGATGGCAACCTCATCCGCCGCGCAAACGTGTGACCGGGGCGGCCCAGCGCCCATCTTGATGGCCGCAGCGGGATCGGTCATACCGGGGCATGAGCGCGCCCAGCCCCTTCCATATTCTCGCCAAGCCGATCGGGCCGCGCTGCAATATCGATTGCAGCTATTGCTACTACCTCGAAAAGGAAAAGCTCTACCCGGACGAAAAAAAGTTCCGCATGGATGAGGCGGTGCTCGAAGCGCATGTCCGGGGCGTGATCGAGGCGGCCGTGGCGGCGGGGCAGCGCGAGGTGCAGTTTGCCTGGCAGGGCGGCGAGCCCACCGTGCTCGGGCTTGCGTTCTTCGAACGGGCCGTCGCGCTGCAGGAGGCATACCGTCCGGACGGTCTGCGGATCGACAACGCGCTCCAGACCAACGGCATCCTGCTCGACGATGCCTGGGGCGCCTTCCTCGCAGAACGGGGCTTTCTGGTCGGTCTCTCGGTTGACGGGCCGAAGCCGATCCATGACCGCTACCGGCGCGACCGGGCCGGGCGGGGCACTTTCGACGCGGTCATGGCCGGGCTCGACGTATTGCGGCGGCACGAGGTCGAATACAATCTGCTCACCACCATCCACCGTGCCAACGCGGGCAAGGGCAAAGAGCTCTACCGCTTCTTGCGCGACCTCGGCACGCCGCATCTGCAATTCATCCCCATCGTCGAGCGGCGCGCGGCGGCGGGCGGGCTCGCGGGCGCGCCGCAGGTGGACGTGGATCCGGCCAACGTCGTGAGCGACTGGAGCGTGAGCCCGAAAGCCTACGGGCGCTTCCTCTGCGAGGTCTTCGACATCTGGTACCGGCAGGACCTCGGCCGGGTGTTCGTGCAGTTTTTTGAAAACCAGGTGGGGCTCTGGCGCGGCCTGCCGGCGTCGCTCTGCGTCTTCGCCGAGACCTGCGGCAATGCGCTGGCACTTGAGCACAACGGCGACGTTTACGCCTGCGATCACTACGTCTATCCCGAATACAAGCTCGGCAATCTCACCGAGACGCCCCTGGTCGAGCTCGGCAATTCCGAGGCGGCGCGGGCCTTCGGCGACGCCAAACGCGATACACTGACGCGGCAATGCCAAAGCTGCCGCTACCGCTTCGCCTGCAACGGCGGTTGCCCCAAGCACCGGATCCTCACGTCGCGCGACGGCGAGCCGGGGCTGAACTATTTTTGCGAGAGCTACACGATGTTTTTCCGCCATGCCGGCGACAGGTTGCGGGCGCTGGCCGCCAGCATCGGCTGACCCGCGGGCGATGCCCGCTGTGCCGCGGCCGTGCAGTGACGTCGCGGAATTTCACGGTTTGACGTGCGGTTGCACCGGCGTAAGCTGTCTGCGCACAAGGGAAGGTCCATGACACCCGAATACGCCAAAACCGCGCGCAACACCCTGTTGCTTTCAAGCGCCCCGCAAACGATCGTCGATTTCCTGCTTGCCCGCGCGACAGTGTCCGAGGTGGCGCGCGGCGCGACGATCTTCTCGCAGGACGATCCCGCGGATGGGATCTACATCGTGCTCGAAGGGTGGGTGAAGCTCTACCGGATTTCCGCCGCTGGGGCCGAGGCGGTGGTCGGCGTGTTCACAAAGGGTCACAGTTTCGGGGAGGCGGTCGCGCTCAGGGGCGGCGTCTACCCGGTGTTCGCCGAGACGGTCACCGATGCCACCTTGCTGCGGATCGACGCGAAATCCTTCCTCGCGTATCTCGAAAGCAGCCCCGGGATCGCGATTTCGATGCTGACGGCGACCTATGCGCATCTGCACAGCCTGATTGCCCAGATCGAGCAGTTGAAGGCCCAGACCGGGCCGCAGCGGGTCGCCGAGTTTCTGCTCGAACTCACCCAGACGGCTGTCGGCCCCTGCTCGGTCAACCTTCCCTACGACAAGGTGCTGATCGCCGGGTGCTTGGGGATGAAGCCCGAAAGCCTCAGCCGCGCCTTCGCCAAGCTCAAGGAGCAGGGCGTGACCATGCACCAGACGTCCGCCGAGATCGCCGATGTGGATGTGCTGCGCGGCTTCGCCCGGCGCGACCGGGCGGTGGCCTGGCAGACCGGCTAGGCGGGCGCGGCGGCCGTGGTTCGACGCGGCCCGGTTTCACGATTCCATACCTGATCGCACAGGGGGGCCGTCGGTCTGCGGCGAGGTTTGGGTCCACGGGCCCAGAGCCGGACCCAGAGCCGGACCCAGAGCCGGACCCAGAGCCGGACCCGGACCAGGACCCGGACCAGCCACGGCCCGGCAAACCTGCCGCGTTTACGAGGCCGTTGGCCGCAAGCCCTTGCGCCGCGCCGCGAGATGGGCGCCGCCGACGACAAGGAGCGCCACGACGTTCATCTCGACCGCGTAGATCAGGCCGGGGATCGCGAGCCCGGGCTGGTCGAGCAGAGTGGAGGCGACGAAGATGGTGACCGCTACGTTCTGCATCGTGGCTTCGACCATGAGAGTGCGCCGCTCGGGGGGCGTGACCCTTGCGAGCTTCGCGGCGGCGAAGGCGAGGGCGGGCGCGAGCAGGGCGAAGAGCGTGACCGCCGGGCCGGTGCCCGCGACCCCCCCCTGCATCGCCGACCAGTTCTGCGCAAAGGTGGCGAGCACCATCGCCAGGAACAGG
Organism: Paracoccaceae bacterium; assembly: GCA_003545125.1. Lineage (GTDB taxonomy): Bacteria > Pseudomonadota > Alphaproteobacteria > Rhodobacterales > Rhodobacteraceae > Sinisalibacter. The sequence continues at coordinate 32,652 of DQCI01000299.1, read as the reverse complement.
AGCTTGGCGAGCGGATCGAGCAGCTTCGAGGCGCGGGCCGAGAGGCGCGGGACCGCACGGGTGGCCGCGAGGCCGAACAGGAGCGGGACGAGGGCGACGCCGGTCATGCCGAGGCTGATCTTCCACAGCCCCCCCGCCTCTGGCGCGAGCGCGGTGGTGGCGACAAGGACCAGCGGCAGGGTGATCGGCGCGGCGATGGAGGTGACGAATGTCATCGACACCGAGAGCCCGACGGAGCCCCGCACGAGCAGGGCGGCGTAGTTCGACGTCACCCCGCCCGGGCTCGCGGCGACCAGGATCAGACCCGCGAGCAGCACCCCCTCGAGGCCGAAGCCCAACGCGACGGCGAAAGCGATCAGCGGCAGGCCGACGATCTGGACCAGGAGCCCGACGGCGAGTGCGCGCGGGTGCCGGAGCGCGCGCGACACCTCGCCCGGATCGAGCTTGAGCCCGAGCGACAGCATCAGCACCATCATGGCGGCCGGCAGGAAGCTCGACAGGATTTCGGTCATCGCGCGGTCTCCTTCGGGTCCCGTTTTCGGCACCAGTTTTCGGCCATGGCGCGGGCGGCCTCCCTGACATATGTCAAGGCAAGGCGGGTGGCCACGCGATTAACCTGCCGCGAAGCAGAACAGGACCTTACCCATGATCGACCGTCGCACCCTTCTGGCCGGCATTGCTGCAATGAGCCTTTCGGCGGCGCCCGGCTTCGCCCAACACCAGGATCTCGGCGTCAGCGCGCCCGACACGGACGTACCGCAGCAGCGCCGCTGGATGATGGAGGACACCTACGGCAACGTGGTGACAAACTCCGACATGGTCGGCAAGTTCACCCTGATCTATTTCGGCTACACCGGCTGCCCCGATGTCTGCCCGACCACGCTTGCCACCGTCGCCGAGGCGATGGACATGCTGGGGGACCGCGCCGAAATGGTGGTGCCGCTGTTCGTCACGGTCGATCCCGAGCGGGACACGGCGCAGCTGCTGCGCGAATACGTGAACTACATGCATCCCTCGATCGTCGGGCTGCGTGGCCCCGCGGCCTATACCGACCACATGGTCAAGGCGTTCAACGCGCGCTACGAGAAATATGTGTCCGATCCCGCACAACCGGACCGTTATTCCATCGACCATACCGCCTCGGTGGCGCTGGTGGGCCCCGACGGGTTCCTGATCAAGCGCTATCCGCACGGCACAACCGCGGCGGCGATGGCCGAAGACCTGGGCGCAATCATCGACGAGAGTCCCAGTTGATCTGGCGCCCGTCGCGGCGCGCGGTGCTGGCGGGCGGGGTCGCGGCCCTGGCCGGTCCAACGCGCGCTGCCGGTGACACGGCTGTGCCACCTGCGGCGGTGACACAGCGCCGCCCGGCCATCCCGCGACGTGACGCGTCTGGGCTCCATCTGGAAGACGAAACCGGCGCTCCGGTGCCGCTCGCGCGCTTCGCGGGCGAGGTTCTCGTGGTCAATCTCTGGGCCACGTGGTGCCTGCCGTGCCGGCGCGAAATGCCGTCGCTCGCCCGGCTCGCCGCCGCGCTCGAAGACGCGCCGGTGCGTGTGCTGCCGTTGTCCTTCGACCGGGGCGGGGCTGCGACGGTGTTGAGGTTCTACCGCGATATCGGGGTCACAACGCTGCCCGTGCTGATTGGCGACGGGCAAAACCTGAAGGCGGCGCTGGGGATCAGACGCTTGCCGACGACGCTGATACTTGACGGCGCGGCGCATCACATCGCCACGGTTGGCGGTGAGGCGGTGTGGGACGATCCGCAGACCGAGACCTGGCTGCGCGGGCTCGCCTGAAGCTGGGGTTTCCGCGAGTCGCGGTTTGGCCGGCGATTGTCTTGGGTCGCCGAGGTTCGCACGTTTTCCCCAACCGGTTTCCTAGGAAACCGGCATCCCACCCGCGGCCTTAAGCGATTGTTTTTCAACGGATTGATGTGTGCATGCCGTTAACACTCTGCTCACCTTCGGGCGTGCCAAGCCGCGCGGAAAACCGGGCGTTCCTGGTGCCCGGGCCGCATGCCTTGCTCAGACCAGATCCGAGCGCGAGAACCGCCAGTAGCCCAGCCCCGCCATGACCAGCCCCAGCACCACCGGGTAGGCCATTGCCCAGGCGACGTAACCGATCTGGCCGAAATGATCGAGGATCACGTAGGACGAGGGCCCAAGCAGAATAAGCTGCGGGTCGAACAGGATCATCGACGCGGTGCGGAAGCTTTGCAGCGGGTTGGCGAGGGCGATGGCGATCACGTAGTCGGAAACGAACCGCTCCTGGATCAGCACCGACAGCAGCAGCAGATCGAGGAAGGCCACGAGCGTGAGCCAGACGAGCAGGCTGGCGCCGAGGGCCACCTCGGTCGAGCGGGCGAGCGCCGAGATCAGGAAGCCGAGGCCCAGGAAGGCGGTGGCCAGCGCGCCCACCAGACCGGCGTAGAGCCCGACATGACCCCAGGGGACCGAGTGGCCCATCGCGAGCCCATAGACGGCGGCGAGCCCGAGCGCCAGCGCCACCGGCGCCAGCACCAGCACCAGGCGCGAGAGGAACCGGCCCCAGTACCAGACCGGCAGGCTCACCGGGAAGGCGAGCATGTATTCCAGGTTGCCCGCCTCGCGGTCGCCGACCATCGAGCGCGCGGTGGTCACGATCACGAACAGCGGCACGATCGCCATGGCGATCTGGATATAGGTGACCAGCAGGCGCGAGAGCCCGGTGAACCCGAGCACCCGGCTTTCGGATATGCCGGTGACGATCAGCAGAAGCATCAGCCCGACCACGACCAGGCCATAGAAATGGAACCAGCGCGAGCGCAGGCTTTCGGACAGTTCCAGCCGCATCGCGAGGCCGAGCCCGGTCCGGGCTGGCGCGCGGGGGCGGGCGGTTTCGACCGCGAGGTCCGGCTTTTCGGGCGTCAAGGCGTTCATCCCTCGTAATTCTCCAGCACCTGCGGCAGGCACCGCGATGAGAGCCCCATGTCAAGGGCCGCTTGAAACATCTCTGGGTAACTTATCGTGTCGGGCCCGGAGCTTTCGACCGCGCCGAAGCCGTAATCCATCGGCGAGACCAGCCCGGTGAGGTAGCGCGCGCCCCTGGCGTCGAGCCAGCGGGTGCCGGTCTCGACATCGCGCACCCAGAATTCGATGNNTTCTGGTCGGGGGCCACGTTGGCGGCCTCGGCCCAGTCCTGCATTTTCAGCCAATGCACCGCGTCGCCGATATCGTCGAACTTGTAAAGCTTGCGGTCCGCGCCGCCGCGGATCTCGGCGGCGAAGAAGGGGTCGGAGATGATCATGCCGCAGATCTCGCAAGTCTCGCGGCCCCAGCGGATCTCTTCGGGCCCCTCGATCTGCGGCTTGCAGGCGGCGAGGAGCGGGAGGCCTGCGAAGAGCCCGATGGCCTGGCGGCGGGTATGGTGGGGACATCTGCACATGCGCCTCAGCTCCTTCTCGCGCCGTCCTGGTGGAGCTCCAGCCGGTCGATCAGGCTGCCGTAGCGCGCGAGCAGGCCGAGGAACCGGAAGGTTTCGGCGGCGGGCACCGGGCCGGTGAACCGTGTTGCGCCGGCGGCGGCATCAGTGTCGGCGTCGAAGCCCCAGTCGGTCAGCGCCTGGGCGAAGGGCGGGTG
>DQCI01000299.1:15674-29005 GCA_003545125.1 Paracoccaceae bacterium | reverse complement strand
GGGGCCGAGAGCACGATCTCGGCGCTGCGGTACGCCCCTTCCTTCAGCCGGTCGACGACGCTGTCGTCGAGCACCACCTGGCCGCGATCGAGCTCGATCACCCGGTTGACCAGCGAGGCGACTTCTTCGAGCCGGTGCGANNGCCGCCGGGTCGAGGTTGGCAGCCGGCTCGTCGAAGATCATGAGATCGGCGTTGCGTCCCAAGGCGACGGTGACGAGGATCTTCTGTTTCTGTCCGCCCGAAAGCCGGTAGAACGGCCGCCGCGCGACCTCGGCGAGGTTGATCCCCAGAGCGTCCGCAATCTCATCCATTTTCGCCCGCGACGCGCCCGCGCCCTTCTCGGCGAATTTCACCAGCTCGCCCACCGGCATCCGCAGCGGCGGCGGGAGCTGCGGCACGAAGGCGATCCGGCCGAGTGCCACCGCGTCGCGCCGCTTCGCGGGCGCCCCGTCGAAGCGGATCTCGCCTGCATGCCGATACTGGCCGAGGATCGCGCGAAACAGGGTCGTCTTGCCGGCCCCGTTGGAGCCGATCAGCGCGATCCGGTCGCCTTGTGCAATCGACAGCGTAAGCTCGTCGAGCACCGCGCGCCGGTCGAACCGCTTGGAGACGCGATCAATGGTGATCATGGGGCTGCTCCTCAGATGATCTTGTCGAGACCGCGCACGGTGAAGCTCAGCGCGTCCTGCGGGCAGACGTCGATGCACAGCCCGCAGCGGGTGCAGTCGGGGCCGATGAATTCCTCGGTGTCGGAGGCATACCCCATCTTCGTGATCTCCAGAACATGCGGCACCAGGCAGACCTGGCGGCATTCGCCCTCGTGCAGGCATTTCGACAGGTCGTATTTCACCTGTACCGGCGCGACCGCCCCGGTGATGCCGTAGGTGAGGCCGATCGGGCAGACGTAGCGGCACCAGAAGCGGCGCGAGAAGAATACCTCGATGCCAAGCAGAAACGCCACCCACATCAGCGCGATCGTCGGCCCGTAGATCAGCGCGCGCGAGACGATGCCGACGGGGTTGATGTATTCGAAGACAGTGTAGCCGGTGAACCAGGCCAGGGCCATGAAGATCACCCAGAGCACCACCCGCAGACCGCGGTGGAACGGGTGGTCCTTCACCCAGCCCTTCCTGTGGAGCCACAGATGCAGCGCTTCGGCCCATTCGGCGATCAGGTGATAGGGGCAGACCCAGGAGCAGAAAGCGCGTCCGCCGACGATCCACCACAGCCCGATCACGGTGGCGGTGCCGATGAGCAGATTGAGCATCAACTCCTTGTACGCCAAGGTGACCTGCAACGCGGCATTGGGGTCGGCCATGTGGAAGCCGAGGAACCGCGAGGCGGTGAGCGACCCCTCGACCAACTGCACGTCCCAGGTGAAGGAGACGATGAACAGCGCGTTGATGATGATGATCGAGGCCCAGCGGCGATAGAGCCATTTGCGGCTGAAGACCGGGTTGTCGTGTTCATCCTGGATCGCCGCTTTGCGCTTCTTCACCTCGTCGGGCGTTTTCTGGAAGCGCTTCATGTCGCGGGCGCGGTCGGTTTCTTCCGCCGGGGTGGCCTTGCGGGGCAAGGTGCCGAACATCATCGCGAGCTTGTGCAGGTACCAGCGCATCTCAGGCCTCCCCTCTGGCCAAAGCCAGTCCGGTATCGACGACGATTGCCGCGGGTTCGGTGGGACACATCATCTCGCAGGTGCCGCAGCCGACGCAAGCCTCATGCACCACGGGCATCCGGCGCTTGTCGTCCGGATCGTCCGAGACCGGCTCCAGGCTGATCGCGTTTTCGATCGGGCATTCGCGCACGCAGAGATCGCAGATCTCGAGGTCGTATTCGTAGGAGGCCACCGGCTGCGGGTCCCAACGGTCGATCTCCTCGTAGCGCAGCAGCCCTTCGAAATCGGCCCCCCGTGCGAGTCCCTTGAAACCGTCGCCCTTCATTGCGAGGCAGGCGTCGGGCCGGGCAAGACGGGCGAAGCCGATGTCGACCTCCTCCTTGGTTGCAATATCATGGGTCAAAGCGCCGGTCGGGCAGGCGAGCACGCATTGCACCGCGTCGCAGGAGAAATCGCACGCCTGTTTTCGGGCGTCGATATAGGGCACGCCGAGCCCGTAGCCCTCGTCGCCGTCGCCGAGCTTGATCGCTTCCACCGGGCAGACCTGCACGCATTGGCCGCATTTGATGCAGGCGGCGAGAAACTGCTTTTCCGGGATCGCGCCGGGCGGGCGCAGCCGGTCGAAGATCCGGGTCATCACCGGGTAGAGGCCGACGAGGCTTGCGGCCACGGCGGCGAAGCCCGCGCCGACAGAGCGCATCAGCATGCGGCGGCGTTCGAGCTCGCGCCTGGTGAGGCGCTTCTTCGGTTTGGCAGGGGTTTCGGGGGCGTCTGTCATTGGGTCAGAAGTTCCAGGGCGGATTTGGGGGCAGGGGCGGTTTGTGGCGCGGCTTCGAGCTGGGCGGCGGCGTGGTCGATCCGGTCGATCATCGGGTTCTGCTCGCGCACCAGCAGTTCGGGTTCGGTGAAGGGGGCGAGGCGTTCGACGAAATCGAGCGCGGCAAGCGCCAGGCCGCCGCGGAAGAAAGCGGCGGGGGGAAGGTCCATCCACAGCCGGTCGGCGTAGTTGTAGATTTCGTACGGGGTGTCGCCGGTGCCGTCGCCGTCGGGGTCGAGCCCAGCGTAGTCGTCCCAATGGTTGCCGTCCCAGCTCTCCTTCAGCGCGGTGCCGCGCCCGCGCACCGAGATTTGCGTGAAATTCGAGCGGAAGTTGTTATCGGAGAAGTGGTTGCCTTGCCATTCGGTGTGAAACTGCACGCCGATGCCGTTGTAGGAGATCTCGTTGCGGTGGAACTCGTTGGTCTTGTCGGGGTCCCAGGGCGAGGGATCGAGGTAGATGCCGACAGCATTGCCGAGGATCAGGTTGTCTTCGATCACCGCGCCGGAGGTTTCCTTGAAGCCCACGCCCATGCCGGCGGCGCCCCAGGCGCGCAGGATCTGGTTGTGCTTGACGGTGATGTCGTTGGCATACATCAGAAACACGCCGACGACGCAGTCGGAGATTTCGTTCTCCAGCACGCTATTGTCATGGGCATACATGAAATGGATGCCGTAGCGGCCGTGCTGGATGCGGTTGTTCTTCAGGACGTTGCCTTCGGAATACCACACCACGATGTCGCGTGAATGCTCGATGTGGTTGTTCTCGAACAGGTTGTCGTTCGAATACCAGACCCGCACCGAGTCGCCGCGCATCTCGAGCGGCATGTCCTTGGACGAGATGTAGTTGCGGCGAAAGACGTTGTTGGAGGCTTCGCTGAGGTCGATCCCGAACAGGCTGTTCTCGATCCGCACATCGCGCACGACGTTGTAATTGCCCTTCACCTTCAGCCCGGCGTCGAGCTGGTTGTGCAGACGGCCCGAATTGCGGATGATCAGGTCCTTCAGCGTGACCCCGTCGCTCGCGATGGTGACGACGGTGCCGTCGAGCCCGCCGTCGATGACCGCGCTGCCCTGGCCGTCGATCACCACCGCGCGCTCGATCACCACCGGCCCCTCGTAGACCGTTGCGGCCGCAAGCACGATCTCGCCGCCCTCGGGCGTGGCGTCCACCAACGCCTGCAGGCTCTCGGCGTGGAGGCCGGGAGGGCAGGCGAGGAGCAACGCGAGAGCGGCGAGGAGCGGGCGCATGTCGGCGCTCACATCCCGGCGGCCGCGGCGCCGGCTTCGTGCAATTGCTTGCGCCGGATCAGGGCGGCGAGCGCCAGCAGGAGGGCGGCGCCGACCATCAGCCCGAAGCCGATGTCGGGATAGGAATGGGTGGTAAACTGCGCCACCTTGCCGTCGCCGAACACCGTCGGCATGAAGGGTTTGAGGGTGAAGGCGCCCATCCGGTTCAGGCTGTGGCCATACCACCAGAGCCAGGCGGCATATTCCGCGATGAAGCCGACCGGCACCGCAATCGGGCCGATGACCAGCAGCCAGTAGAAGATCGAGGTCGCGCGCAGCGCCGCGAACAGGCCCACCGCCATCAGCGCCAGCACCACCCAGAACAACACCGACGCAGCGGTCGACATGGTGGCGACCAGCGGATCGTTGCGGGCAGGCTCGTTGAACCAGCGGGCGAGCGACTTGGCGTAGTGCCATTTGAACACCTGCATCACCGACCCGGTCCAGTCCTCGCGCTCGCCGGCGGGAAGCTTGCCCTGGTCGATCTCGAAATTGTCCCGCAGGTTCTTGATGAGCGCGGTCCGCTCATCGCCCTTGGCCTCTGTGTCGCCCTCCTGCGCCGCGCTTTCGGCGAGGCTCTCCTTCAGCATCCGCACGATCGGCGAGAGATTGGCGTCGGAAACGTCGTCCTCGGTGTCCTGCCCGAGCGAAACGACGAGCCCCTTCATGTAGGCGGTGGTGTGCTTGTTGATCCCGTTCTCGCCGTAGATCGCGAGGCCCATCCACACCGCCACGGCGCTGTAGCCCACGACCGATACGGCGATGCGTGACCGCCGTCCGGGGGCGGCGAAAGCCAACGCCATCACGCCCACCAAGCCGAACAGGAAGGGGGAGAAGGCCTTTTCGACCGGGCCGCCGGAGGCGATCGGGTACATGCCGACGTAATGGTTGATCGTGTCCATCTCATGGACGCAGTCGAGCGCTTCAGTCTCTTCGACCTCCTGGCTGGTGCGGATGTCGCAGCCGTTCTGCACGCTGTCCATGTGGAACACGATGCGGATGCCTTGCGGGAAGGTGGCCTCGGGATAGTTGGGCGCGGTCAGCGACACCCACCAGGTGGGCTGGAAATACGCGAAGCCGAGCAGCACGACGGCGATGAGGGTGAGAACGCGGTAGGTGATTCCGCGTTTTTTGACAGCGGCCTGGTCCATGTGCGGAGCAATCCTTGGAATTGAAGGGCCGGACGGGCGGATCAGCGCCCGTCCGGCCTGTAATGTACGCGAAGTCTACCAGTCGTAGTCCGGGTTTATCCATTCGGGATCACCGACCAGATCCGCTGGCGCCGCCAGACGGCTCACATAGTCGAGCACGGCTTCGGTGTCTGCGTCGGTGAACTTCTGGATCTGGGCCACCATTTCGGGGTTGGCGTTGCGGCGCTTGCCGTCCTTGATCCACTGGTATTGGCGCACCAGGTAGTTGTAGTGCTGGCCGTGGATACGGGGATAGAATTTTGCGTTGTCGCCTTCGCCGTTTTCACCGTGGCACTTGACGCAGTTGTCGGCGTAGAGCTGGGCGCCAAGCTCGAGGTTGTCGCCCGCGCCGTAGCCCGGCTCCGGGTTCATCGGCAGCGCCGAGATATAGGCCGCGACGTCGGCGATCGACTGCGATCCGCCGATCTCTTGCGGCAGGGCGAAGGGATACATCGTCGGGTTGTCGCGGTTCAGCGCGCGGATGTCGGCAAGCTGCTTGATGATCACGTTCGGGTGCTGGCCGGAGATCATCGGGAAGGTGCCGTCGGGCAGGCCCCAGCCGTTGAGCCCGTGGCAGGCCGAGCAGACTTCGTAGGTGTAGATCCCGTTCTCGTGGTCGGGGGTGAGGGTCAGCGCCTCGTCCTGTTCGCCGCCGCCTTCGTTCCAGCCATCGGCGGGGGTGTGTGCTTCGTCGGCAAAGGCGGGCGCGGCGAGCGCCAGCAGGGCTGCGGTGAGAGTGATACGGTTCATGGCTTCAGGTTCCTTATGTCAAATCATTTCGCCGAACGGTCGATCGTGGCGAGCCAGGTGGCGATGGCGAGGATTTCTTCGTCTTCGGCCTTCTTGATCGTGCCCCACATCAGCTTCGACTGGCCCGAGGTGCGCTCCTTGTCGCGGATCTCGGTCATGGCACGGATGGCGTATTCGGGGTTCATGCCCGAGATGAACGGGTAGCGCGGGTTGGTCGGCTTGGAGCCGTCCGCGCCGTGGCAGGACCGGCAGCCGAGCTGCTTGTAGGCTTTTTCACCGGCTTTAAGGAGCGCCGGATCGGGGGCGGGGTCAAGCGGCTTCGGCGGTGCCGTCGGCTGTTCCGACAGCCAGGCCGCGACGTGGTCGATATCATCCTCGGTGACCAGGTGCATGATGTCGACCATGCCCTGCACGTAGGGGTGTCCGGTGGCTTCGTCGACGGATCCGACACGCTTGCCGTCGCGGATCTCTTCCATCTGGTCGACGATGTATTTTTCGTTCTGTCCGGCCAGCACCGGGTAGCTGAGCACCGGTTTCGCACCGCCGCGCCCGTGGCACGCGAGGCAGGTCTTGGTCATGTAGACACGTTTGCCGGCCTTCAGTTCTTCTTCGGAGGCGGCAGTGGTGGCAGCGGCCGAGAGGCTCAGGACCGCGGCCAGGGGAATGAGAGTGGAGAGTCGCATGTCTCGGCTTTCTTGAATGAGGAAACGGTCGCGCGTCTCGTGTTATCGGGATGGAGGGACCGTCCGGGATGTGCGGGCGGCAGCGCCTGCCGCCGCCCGCGGGTTTGCTTATTCGGCGGTCACCACTGCGCCTTCCTCGTCGAGGAAGTTCTTGGCGCGCAGGCCGATGTCGGCCGCTTTCACCTGGTACTGCCACCACTGGCCGGCCCAGAGCGTCGCGTTCTGCCAGTCGCTTTCGGTGGCCGCGGCCTCCGATTTGGCCTTGGCGTCTTCGGCGAAGGTGAGCTGGTCAGTCGCGTCTTCGACCAGCGCCACGACTTCGGGGAAGTCCTGGAAGTTGCGGCTGGTGATGTAGACCACGACCGAATCGATCACGCCTTGGGTCTGCACGTTGGTCTCGACCTGCTTTTTGTAGTCGGCCTCGGTCCAAAGCGTGCCTTCTTCACCGACGGTGGCCTCTTCGACATAGCCTTCCGGCTTGACCACGAGGTAGCCCGTCATCTCCAGGTGCAGCGCCGAGCAGAACTCGGTGCAGTAGTAGGAGTAGACGCCCGGACGGTCGGCGACGATTTCGGCGGTCGCGGTCTTGCCCGGCTCGAGCGAGAGGTTGACGTCGAAGGTCGAGATCGAGAAGCCGTGGGTCTCGTCTTCGGCGCGCTCGGAGTTGGTGACCACGAAGCGCACGGTGTCGCCTTCGTTCACTTCGACGATCTCGGGCGTGAAGTGCGAGCGGATCGCGGTCATGTAGACCGTGACCGTGTCGCCGTCACGCTCGATGCGCTCCTGGCCCGGACGCACCGCGCCCTCGTGCTTGCCGCCGGTCCGGGAGTTGGTCCCGTAACGGTAGCGCACCAGCGGCTTCAGCTTCTCGGCGGCGATGGCCGCGGCGTAGTGGGGTTCGCCCAGCGGCACCGGCATGTCGTAGAGAAGCTCCATCTTGTCGCCCGAGATGTCGATCAACTGGTGGTTCTGCGGATGCAGGGGGCCCACCGGGTTGAACCGGTCGATGGCCAGCTTGTTGAGCGAGATCAGGTACTTGCCGGCAGGATGGACCGATTCGCCTTCCATCGCCACGAGGTGGCCGATGTTGTAGTGGATCGAGATCTTGTCGAGCAGCTTGCCTTCGCAGTAGTCCCACTTGGCAACCTGGCTGTCGACGTAGAGCGAGGTGTAGATCACACATTCTTTCGAGTCGAACTGGTTGTGCAGCGGGCCAAGGCCGAGCGCCACCTGAACGTGCAGCGCGTCTTCCATCGAGATGATCGGGATGCCGTAGGGGTCGGTTCCGGAGAAGTTGCCGGCTTCGACTGCGGCCATGATCTTCGAGAAGGAATAGACGCTTGCGTGGGTGTCGAGCTTGCCGCCGACGACGATGTATTCACCGTCGGGCGAGACATCGACGCCGTGGGGCGATTTCGGCTCGGCGATGAGGTAGACGAGCCCCTCTTCGATTGCCGTGTCCATCATGATGACCGGGTGATCGTTGATCATCTCGACCTTGCCGGCCTCGTAGACCCCGACGGCCTTTTCCCAGTTGATCACGTGGAGATAGTCGGTGTCGTTCTGCGAGCAACCCGCCTCGAACGGCGGACGGCCCGATTCGATCCCGCCGACATAGCGCTCGGCGCAGAACGAGTTGGTGAACGACCAGCCGTCGGAGACCAGCTTGCCGGCATCCGAAAGGTCCTGGGAATAGGGCGGCAGTTCGAGCGAGAACGATTTCGACTGGTCGATCCGGCCCGCTTCACGGTCGAACTTCCAGTAGGTGACCGCCCCGCGGTATTTCTCGTTGAACTCGCTGAGCGGAGCGAACCCGCGCCCAAGCGGTGCCGGGTACTGTGTCGCTTCGATGATGTAGTCGGTATTCGGCGTCACGAAGGCGCCGCCGTGTTCCGATTGCATGATCGGGTTGACGACAATCTGCTGGGTCTCGAAATCGTGCAGGCTGACGAGGCCGATCCGCGGCGCCGACTTGTCGTTGATGAACAGCCATTCACCATCGAGATCGCCGTCGGTCTCGGAGATCGCCGGATGGTGGGTGTCGCCCCAGTTCAACAACTTGCCATCGATCCGGCCCTGTTCCAGCACCGCCTTCGATTCCTCGTCGAAGCCATAGCCCTGCCAGGGCTCAGGCGTAAACACCGAGACGTATTTCAGGATTCGCATCGACGGCACGCCGTAGACCATGATCTGGCCCGATTGGCCTCCCGACGAGAATACGATGAATTCGTCCCTGCCACCGGTCGGCGTGTACGTCTTCGCCGCCGCTAGCAGATCCTGCTGGGTCAACCCGCGGGCTTCCATCACTTCGTCCAGCGATTGCGCGGAGGCAATCGAGGGGAAGCTCAGGCCCACCGCAGTCGCGGTTGCCAGCAGACCATTGAGAATGGTCTTAGCCATGTTTATGTCCCTTTCGTTCGGACCATTTGGAGCCACCTATGACCCCGGGCGCAGACAGTCCGAGACCCACACCCGCCTGACCTGTCTCACGTGGCCACGCCCCGCACCTTGACATTTGTTAAGGACATCCCGGTTCCTTCGCGTCATTAGGGCGCGACATATCAGCCCTCGGAGTCTTGCCATGTTCCACCGCCGTGCCCTGATCGCGAGCCTCGCGTCGATTGCCCTGTTCGTGACCAGCCCTGCCTTCGGGCAGCAGGCGGTGACGGAAAACCTAGAGATATCAGGCGGTTTCGCCCGCGCGACCCCGCCGATGGCACGGGTTGGGATCGCCTATTTGACAATCACATCGCTGGGCGAAGCCGATCGGCTGGTGGGCTATTCGACGCCCGCGTGCAACCGGCCCGAGTTGCACACCCATATCGAGAACGACGGCGTCATGCAGATGCGTCAGGTCGAGGCGATCGAGGTGCCGGCGGGCGGCGTCGCGGCGCTGAAGCCGGGCGGGTTTCATATGATGATGATCGACCTGACCGAACAACTGGTTGAGGGCGGAACCGTCGCCCTTACGCTGGTGTTCGAGGAGGCGGGCGAGGTGGGGCTGGAGGTGCCGATCCTGGCGATGGGCGCGATGGGCGCGATGGGCGACATGGCGCACTGACGGGACAAACGGTCCCGGCGCTGTTTGTGCTACAGGGGCGTCGGTTGCCGTGGCCCTATGGTTTCACAGCAATGTGCAGCCGGGCTATGCCGAACATGAAGGCGCGGTCCTCGACAAGCGTGAGCCCGGCCGCGGCAAGTTCGCGGGCGATGTCTTCGCGCCCGGGGAAGCGCTCGATGGAAGCGACCAGATAGGCATAGGCGGCGCGGTCGCGGGCCACGGCGGCCCCGATCCGCGGGATCACGTGGCGCGCGTGCAGCCCGTAGAGCGGCGCGAACCAGGCGGCGGGCTTGGAGAATTCCAAAAGGACCAGCGCCGCGCCCGGGGCCAGCACCCGGGTGACCTCGCGCAACGCGCCCCCCGGGTCGGTCATGTTGCGCAGCCCGAAGGACAGGGTGACCAGCGCGACCGAGTTGTCGGCAAGCGGCAGGGCTTCGGCGGGGGCGTGGAGTGTGTCGAGCCTGTCACCGGCCCGTTCACCGGCCCGTTCGCGGGCCACGCCGAGCATGCCCGCCGAGGCATCGGCGACGATGATCGGGCGGTCTGCAAGGTGCCGCCGCAGCGCCAGCGCGATGTCGCCGGTACCGCCGGCGAGATCCAGCACAGGCCCCGGGGCATCGCCCAGATGTGCCACGGCCCGGGCGACCATCACCCGTTTCCAAAGCCGGTGGGTGCCGAAACTCATGAGGTCGTTCATCAGGTCGTAGCGCGGGGCGATACGGTCGAACAGCCCGGTCACGGCACCGCGCCGCTCGGCTTCGGACACCTGTTCGGCCCCAAAAGTGGTCTTCATCTCGTCCAGTCGGCGCGCGCGTTTCATGATCTGCCGTTTTGTATCCCGGTTTTGCTACGGGATAGGCGAAACCACAGCGAATGAAAACGCCTGTCCGTCCCGCGGTGTGGCGGGCGGCCCCCAAATGCCCTGCGACGGTCCGCCTGGACGCCGCAAAAACGATCCCCACGTCAGTTGCCAAAAACATTGGTTATCAAAGTACTAGCGCGCTATATTGCGTTTTCCGCCCGGGTGCGTGCAAGCCCGGCATGGACCTTTTCGTCGCCGCCACACCGCCGCGAGATAATGCGCCACCACGACCGGGCGATCCTGAAGTGTCCGGGCCGCCGGTGCGCGTGTCAGGCGGGCGCGGCGTCCATCAGTTCGGCGAGGGTCGTCTCGCCGAGACGGTCGAGCAGGGCGTGAAACCGCCCGCGTACACGCGCACCCGGCCAGTCGGCAGGGAAGCACCCGTCGGGCAGGTCCGGGTGGCGCAGAACGAGGCGGCGCCAGCCGTGGACGAGCAGGATCCGGATTGCCGCGCGGTCGAGCGCGGAGAGCCCGCCCGGGTCAATTGCAAGCCGCTCGGCAGTGGTGGCGAGCGTTGCCTCGTAGGCCCTGTAGGCGGCCGACAGGGCCGGGGGCGCGAGCGTGCTGCGGAGCCAGTCGGGCAGATGGAGGGCGGCGCCGTCGAGGGCAAAGAGCCCCTCGGGCAGATCGTCCGGTGTTGGCCCCGGGCCGAGCCAGGCGCCGGCGGTCAAGGTGACATAGCCGGCCGCCGCCATTGTGCCGTCGAGCGCCAGCCGTCCCGGTGGGTCGAGCGGCCCGGAGACGGCGACGTGCCAGCTTTGCGGGGCCGGTGGGTGCCGGGCATAGATTCGCGCGGTTGCGGCCAACGATTTCTTCCGCCCGGCGGCGGTCAGGAAATAATGCGAGACCCGGCCGGCGCGCCGCGAGGCGATCCAGCCGTCCTTGCGCAGCCGGTGGAGCGCGACCCGCGTCGCTTCCGGCTTGACCCCCATCGCCCGGGTGAGCGCCGTGAGCACCGGACCCGGGATCTCGACCCCGGGCTGGCGGGCCATGTCGCCGAAGATCGTCACGATCAGCGACCAGGTGCGCAGTTCCGCCCCGGCTGTCAGCGCTCGCATGACCGCCGGTGCCGGCATCAGACCGCGTTCATCGTCAGCAGTTCGTATTCCGCCACGATTTCGGCGTGCTGGTTGGTCAGCGTCACGTGCCAGCGCACCTCGCCGTGCTCGTCGGTGCGCCGGGTTTTGCGTTTGACGGTGAGGCGGACGTTGAGGCTGTCGCCCGGCTCGACCGGCTTGAGGAAGCGCAAGGCGTCGAGCCCGGTATTGGCGAGAACCGGCCCGGGGTCGGGCTGGACGAACATGCCCGCAGCGAAGGACAGCAGCAGGTAGCCATGCGCGACCCGGCCAGGGAAGAACGGATTGGCGGCGGCGGCCTCCGCGTCCATGTGGGCATAGAAGGTGTCGCCGGTGAACGCGGCGAAGTGCTCGATGTCTTCGAGCGTGATCTTGCGCGGCCCGGCGTGGATCGTCTCGCCGATTTCGAGCGCGGTGAAGCTGCGGGTAAAGGGATGGACGCCGGCGTCGGTCTCTTGCGCCCCGGGCACCCAGGACCGGGTGATTGCGGTGAGCAGATCGGGCGAGCCCTGGACGGCCACGCGCTGCATGTAGTGGAGCACGCCGCGCACGCCGCCAAGCTCCTCGCCGCCACCCGCGCGCCCGGGGCCGCCATGGACCATGTGCGGCATTGGCGCGCCGTGGCCGGTGGCCTCGCGCGCGGACGTCGGGTTGTTGAAATAGAGCCGTCCGTGGTGCGCGCCGGCGCCGAGCACGACCTCGCGGGCGATGTCGCCGGACTCAGTGACGACCGAGGCCACCAGCGAGCCTTCGCCGCGGTTGGCCAGCGTTATGGCATGGTCGAGGTCGCGGTAGGGCATCACGGTCGAGACCGGCCCGAAGGCTTCGGTCTCGTGCACCTTCACCGCTGCGTCCGGGTCGGCGCAGTGGAACAGCATCGGCGCGAGGAAGGCGTCCGGGGCGACATCGCCGTTCAGGTTGAGCGCCTCGGGGTCGCCCCAGACCCGCTCGGCCTCCGTGCCGATGATGGCGGCTTTTTCCAGCACGTCGGCCTTCTGGTCGGCCGAGACGAGCGCGCCCATCCGGGTGGCTTCATCGCGCGGGTCGCCCACCACGGTTTTCGCGAGCCGGGCCGAGACCGCCTCGATCACGTCGGCCACCCGGTCTTCGGGCGCGAAGATCCGGCGGATCGCGGTGCATTTCTGCCCCGCCTTCACCGTCATCTCGCGGTGCACTTCCTTGACGAAGATGTCGAAGGCGGGTGTGCCAGGCGCGACGTCGGGGCCGAGGATCGTCGCGTTGAGGCTGTCCTGTTCGGCGACGAAGCGTACGGCGTTCGCCAGGATGTTGGGGGTCGCGCGCAGCATTGTGCCGGTCGCGGCGGAACCGGTGAAGCTGACCACGTCCTGGCCGCCGAGCAGATCAAGCAGATTGCCGGTGGCGCCGGCGACGAACTGGAGCGCGCCCGCGGGCAGGATGCCGCTGTCGACGATCAACCGAACCGCGGCTTCGGTCACGTAGGCCGACGCGGTCGCGGGCTTGACGATCGCCGGAACGCCCGCGAGCAGGGTGGGCGCGAGCTTTTCGAGCATGCCCCAGACGGGGAAGTTGAACGCGTTGATATGGACGGCGACGCCCTGAAGCGGCACGGCGACGTGCTGGCCCATGAAGCTGCCGGTTTTGCCGAATTGTTCGAGGCCGCCATCGACATAGATGTCGCTGTCGGGCAGTTCGCGCCGCCCCTTGGAGGCAAAGACGAACAGCGTGCCGATGCCGCCGTCGATGTCGAACTTGTGGTCGCCGAGCGTGGCGCCGGTATCGTAGGAGACGTCGTAGAGCGGGTCGCGGCGTCCGTGAAGGTAGAGGGCAAGGGCCTTCAGCATCTTCGCGCGGTCGCGAAAGCTCATTGCGCGTAGAGTGGGGCCGCCGACGGTTTTGGCGTAATCCACCATCGCTGCGAAATCGAGCGCGCCGCCGCCTGCTTCGGCGATGATCTTGCCGCTGACCGCCGAGCGGATCGGCCGCGCCCCTTCACCGGGGCCGA
>DQCI01000299.1:11077-15530 GCA_003545125.1 Paracoccaceae bacterium | reverse complement strand
CCCATCCTAGCCGTGGACGTCGTAGTCGACCTCCACCGCGTCAGACAAGGGATAGCACTGGCAGGTCAGCACATAGCCCGCCCGGATCTCGTCGTCTTCCAGCGCGTGGTTCGCCCGCATCTCCACCTCGCCCTTGGTGACCTTCGCCATGCAGGTCGAGCAGACGCCCTTGGTGCAGGCGTAGGGCGCGGGCAGGTTGTTGGCGAGGGCGGCCTCGAGGATCGAGTGATCGCGATCCATCTGTACGGTCCGCGTCGCGCCGTCGATGGTGATCTTCGCCTCGATATCGCCGGTCTCGGTCTTCGCTTCGGACACCCGGCGGGCAAGACGCCCGGGCTGGGCGGAGACGAACAATTCGTAGTGGATCGCCGCCTTCGGGAACCCTTCGGCCAGGAGCCCCGCCTCGATCCCCTTCATCATCGGTTCCGGTCCGCAGATATAGGCCGCATCGATTGCGGACAGATCGAGCCAGTGGCGCGCAAGGGCCGTGACCTTGGCCTGGTCGATGCGCCCGGTGAACAGGTCGATCTCCTGGGTGTCGGTCTCGAGCACGTGGATCACGGTGAGCCGGCCCATGAAGCGGTTCTTGAGGTCTTCAAGCTCCTCGCGGAACATGATCGTGTTGACCGCCCGGTTGGCGTAGACCAGCGTGAAGTCGCTGCCGGGTTCTTCCTCCAGAACGGTCTTCAGGATCGCCAGCACCGGGGTGATACCGGAGCCGCCGGCGAAGCCGAGATAGCTGCGCGCAGTCTGCTCACCAGGCCGCTCTTCGGGCAGGTGGAACACACCCGCGGGCGGCAGCGCCTCGACACGGTCGCCGGGCTTCAGCGTGTCGTTCGCCCAGTTGGAAAAGGCGCCACCCTCGATCCGCTTGACGGCGACCCGGAGCCGGCCCTCGCCGGGGGAAACACAGAGCGAGTAGGAGCGGCGCAACTCCTCGCCGCCGAAATCGCGTCGGAAGGTCAGATGCTGTCCGGCGAGGAAGCGGAAATCCTCCTCCTCGCCGGGTTTCGGCTGCAAGGTCACCACCACGGCATCGCGGATGGTGTTTTGCACGTCGGTCACCGTCAGTTCGTGGAAGTGCATGGGGGCTCCCTCAGATGCATTTGAAATAGTCAAAAGGCTCAAGGCAGGATTTGCAGCGCCACTGCGCCTTGCAGGGGGTCGATCCGAACTGGCTCACCTGCTCGAGATCCACACCACCGCAGCGCGGACAGCGCGCGGGGCCTTTTGGACTGGCCGGTGGCGCGATGCCGTAGGCCTCGAGTTTGCGGCGTCCGTCGTCCGAGAGCCAGTCGGTGGTCCAGGGCGGGGAGAGCTGGCGTTTGAGCGTGAGGTTTTCCACCCCGGCCGCGCGCAGAGCCTCCTCGATGGCGAGGTTGATGAAACTGGTGGCCGGGCAGCCCGAATAGGTCGGCGTCACGGTGACTTCCAACGTGTCGCCAGTCCAGGCGAGCTCGCGGATGATCCCGAGGTCGGTGAGGCTGATCGCCGGGATCTCGGGGTCGGGCACGGCGGCGAGCACGGCCCAGATGTCGTCGGTGCTCATACGGGTCATCGGCGGGCCCGCGGGCGGCCGGAATTCGGTGCGAATTCCGTGTCGAAATCCGGTGCGGATTTCGTTTCGATTTCCGCACCGGAAATCGCGCATCGCCCGACCCTCACCACGTCGCATCCGGGTAGGCGCGCTGGAGCCATTGCATCTCGGTCAGGATATGTCCGAGATGTTCGGAATGGCGCGTGCCATCGCGGCCGCCGGTATGGGTCCAGCGGCTCTCGGGAAGGGTGAGGGTGGCCTTGGCGACGGTTTCGGACAGGGCGGCATCATAGGCGTCGCGCAGGGAACCGGGCAGGGGGGCGATACCGCGTGCGGCGATCTCTTCGTCCACCGTGTCGCCGGCGAACAATTCGCCCACGTAGGGGTAGAGCCGGTCGAGGGCCGCCTGCATCCGCGCGTGGCTTTCTGCAGTCCCGTCGCCGAGCCCGACCACGGTGCCGCGCGACCGTTCGACGTGATAGGCGACCTCCTTCGATGCTTTCGCCGCGATCGCCGCCACGCGGTCGTCCGACGAGCTGGTGAGCGCCGCGAGGAAAAGCGCCTGCCATTGGTCGAACAGGTATTGCCTGAGAATGGTGTTGCCGAAATCGCCGCCCGGTTGCTCGACCAGCAGCACCGAGCGGAAGTCCCAGGCGTCGCGCCGGAAGGCGAGCGCGTCGGCGTCACGCCCCTTGCCTTCGACCTCTCCCGCCAGCCCGAGCCACAGTTGGGTCTGGCCGATCAGGTCGAGCGCGGTGTTGGCGAGCGCGATGTCCTCTTCGAGAACCGGCGCATGGCCGCACCATTCCGACACCCTGTGACCGAGCACGAGGGTGTTGTCGCCCATCCTCAGGCAGAATTCGAACACAGGGTCCATCACATGGCCCCCACGTCGTCGGGGATGTCGAAGAACGTCGGGTGGCGGTAGACCTTCGCCTCGCTGGGCTCGTAGAGCGGGCCTTTGTCCGACGGCGATGAGGCGGTTATGTCCGCAGCCTGAACCGCCCAGATCGACACGCCCTCATTGCGGCGGGTGTAAACGTCGCGGGCGTTGAGGATCGCCGTCTCGGCGTCGGGCGCGTGCAGGCTGCCGACGTGCCGGTGGCTCATGCCATTCTGGCCGCGGATGAAGATCTCCCAAAGGGGCCATTCCTTGCTCATGTCTTTCCTCCTATAGGCCGAACGTGCCGCCCCGGTCCTGCCCGAAGGCAATCCGGTGACCGTCCGGGTCGACGACGTCGAAGTCGTCGCAGCCGTACTCTGTTGGGTAGTGCATCTCGGTCGCCGCGATCCCGGCGTCGATCAAAGCCGTGCGCAACGCGACCACGTCGTCGGTATAGAGATAGGCGGCCAACCACTGGTTCACCGGCACGGTACCGTCCCGCGCCCGGTCGAGCGCCAGCGTCACCCCATCACGGGTCATGATCGCGAAGTCCGGCGGGTCGCCCCAGAGCGACGCGGTGAAGCCGAGCCGTTCGTAGAAAGCCGCCGAGTCCGCGACGTCGCGGACTTGCAGCACGGGCATGGAGCGTTCCAGTCGCATTGCGCCCACCATCATTCGGCCGCCGTGCGCGCGTTGCGTTTCTCGGCATGGGCCATCAGCCCGTCGCGCACCCAGGCGCCGTCGTCCCAGGCTTTCTGGCGGGCGTCCATCCGGTCGGTGTTGCAGGGGCCGTTGCCTTTGAGCACCGCGAAAAACTCTGACCAATCAGGCTCGGAGAAGTCGTAATGCCCGGTGTCGTCGTTGAGTTCCAATTCGGGATCCGGGATCGAAAGCCCCAGATACGCCGCCTGCGGCACCGTCTGGTCGACAAACTTCTGGCGCAGCTCGTCATTGGTGTTGATCTTGATCTTCCAGGCCACCGACTGGGCGCTGTGCACGCTGTCCTTGTCGGACGGCCCGAACATCATCAGCGACGGGTACCAGAAACGGTTCAACGCATCCTGCGCCATGCGGCGCTGGGCCTCGGTGCCCTGCGCCATCTTCATCATGATGTCGAAGCCCTGGCGCTGGTGGAAGCTCTCTTCCTTGCAGATCCGGATCATCGCGCGGCTGTAGGGGCCGAAAGAGGTGCGCTGGAGCGGCACCTGGTTCATGATCGCGGCGCCATCGACCAGCCAACCGACCGCGCCGATGTCGGCCCAGGTCAGCGTGGGGTAGTTGAAGATCGAGCTGTATTTCATCGAGCCGTCGAGCAGCGCGTCGGTGAGCTCATCGCGCGATACGCCGAGGGTCTCGGCGGCGCAATAGAGGTAGAGCCCATGCCCCGCCTCGTCCTGCACCTTGGCGAGCAGGATCGCCTTGCGTTCCAGTGTCGGCGCGCGGGTGACCCAGTTGCCTTCGGGCAGTTGGCCGACCACCTCGCTATGGGCGTGCTGGGCGATCTGGCGGATCAGCGTGGCCCGGTAGCCGTCCGGCATCCAATCCTTCGGTTCGATCTTTTCGCCGGCGTCGATCCGGTCCTGGAAGTGCGCTTCCTCCGCGCTCATCTCCGCGCGCGATTTGACGCCATGGCCGGTTGATTTCACCATCTGTGCATACATCGGTCAGACCCTTTCGAGGATGATGGCAACGCCCTGTCCCACGCCCACGCACATGGTCGCGAGCGCATACCGGCCGCCGGATTTCTGAAGTTCGTAAGCCGCGGTCATCACCAGCCGCGCGCCCGACATGCCGAGCGGGTGGCCCATGGCGATGGCGCCGCCGTTGGGGTTTACATGGGGGGCATCGTCGGGCAGGCCGAGGGCGCGCAGTGTCGCCAGCGCTTGGGCGGCGAACGCCTCGTTGAGTTCGATCACGTCCATCTGGTCGATGGAGAGCCCGGCCTTGGCGAGCGCCTTATGCGTCGCCGGGATCGGGCCGACCCCCATGATCCGCGGCGGCACGCCCGCCGCCTGCATCGTCACCACCCGGGC
>DQCI01000299.1:9685-11049 GCA_003545125.1 Paracoccaceae bacterium | reverse complement strand
GCGGCACCATCGTTGACGCCCGAGGCATTGCCGGCGGTGACCGACATGTCGGCCCCGTTCACGCCTTTGAGTTTGCTCAGTTTTTCCGCATCCGTTCCAGGGCGGGGGTGTTCGTCGGTGTCGACCGCGACCGGGTCGCCGCGCCGCTGCGGCACCTCGACGGGGCAGATCTCCAGCCCAAAGCGGCCCGCCGCTTGCGCGGCGGCCCACCGCGCCTGGCTACGCGCGGCAAAAGCGTCCTGGTCCTCGCGGGAAATGCCGTAGTCGGCGGCGACGTTGTCAGCGGTCTCGGGCATCGTGTCGACCCCGTGGGCCGCCTTCATCGCCGGGTTGACGAACCGCCAGCCGATGGTGGTGTCATAGACTGCGGTCTGGCGGGAAAACCCGGTTTCCGCCTTCGGCATCACGAACGGCGCGCGTGACATGCTCTCGACCCCGCCGGCGACGGCGAGGTCATAATCGCCCGCCTTGATCCCACGCGCGGCCATGCCCACGGCGTCCATCCCCGAGGCGCAAAGCCGGTTCATCGTCGTGCCCGGCACTTCGACGGGCAGGTCGGCGAGCAGGGCGGCCATGCGCGCGACATTGCGGTTGTCTTCGCCGGCCTGGTTCGCGTCACCGAAGATCACGTCATCGACCCGGCTCCAGTCGACGCCCGGGTTGCGCGCTTTCAACGCTTTCAGCGGGATCGCGGCAAGATCGTCGGTGCGGACCGACGACAATGCGCCGCCATACCGCCCGATGGGGGTGCGTTGCGCGTCGCAGATGAAGGCCTCGGCCATCCCGCGGGTCTCCTCCCTGAACTTGGCGGCCTGAACTTGGCGGCCTGAACTTGGCGGCCTGATCCTGGCGGCTCTCCCGGGTCTTGTACCACATCCCCGAGTTAAAGCCGACCGCTTGGTCAGGGATACTTGCGGGACCGATTCGGTTCAAGAAGAATGTTACGTACCGGGCCGTGGGGGAGAGATCCTGTAACATATCCACCGCTGGCCCCCACACGGGCAACGCGGCAGATCAAGACCGTTCGGAGTGATCCGATCTGGAAAACCGTTTTGATCCAGATTCAGGTGTTTTGAGCAGAATTCTCGGGTCAGACTGTTTCAGTCCGACCGGTTTTTGCTCTATGGGACGGCCATGCAGCTGCCGCCCACGCCCCATATCGTGCTCACCGCCGTGCTTCTCGCCGCCGGCGCCGCGATGGGGGGGATCTTCCAATGGATCGGCACGCCGTTGCCCTTCATGCTCGGCAGCCTCTTCGCTTCGGCGCTGGCCGTGGCCTTCGCCCAGCAGCGCTTTCCCCAAGACTATGCCTACCCGATGAAGTTCCGGATGCTGTTCGTCGGCGTCATCGGCGCGATGATCGG
>DQCI01000299.1:1793-9630 GCA_003545125.1 Paracoccaceae bacterium | reverse complement strand
GTGTTCGTGCTCGCGGCGCATGGGGTCAACTACCTGGTCCTGCGCCGGGTCGGCGGCTATGACCGGCCGACGGCCTATTATGCCGGCTCGCCCGGGGGGCTGTTCGAGTCGATCCTGTTCGGCGAGCAGGCGGGGGCGGATCTGCGTCTGCTGACGCTCATGCAGTTCCTGCGCATCATCACGGTGTTGACCATCATTCCTGTGGCGATGTCGATCTGGGAGGGTCATCCGGTAGGGTCGGCCGCGGGGCTCGATTTCGGCACGGGCGAGACGGCGCTGGTCTGGGTGCCGGTGGTGCTCGGCCTCTCGCTGGCCGGTGTCTGGATCGGGCTCCGGCTCAAGCTCCCGGCGGGCCAGCTGATGGGCCCGCTGCTGCTGGTCGGCGCGCTGTCGATGAGCGGTCTCGTCGAGATCGCAGCCCCGGGCTGGTTGGTGGCGGTGGCGCAGGTGGTGCTCGGCACCGGGCTCGGGGTGCGCTTCACCGGCATGACCCTCGCGATGTTCGTCACCGGCGCGGGGCTGTCGCTGCTCTCGGTCTCGGCGATGACGGCGATCGGCATCCTGCTCGCGCTGTTGGTCCACCAGGCCGGCGGCTTGCCGATCGACGTGCTGGTCATCAGCTTCGCCCCCGGCGGTGTCGTCGAGATGAGCCTCATCGCCCTGTCGCTCGCCGCCAACCCCGCGTTCGTAACCCTGCACCATCTGATCAGGATCCTGTTCACGGTGGGCGAAATGAGCATCGTGCGCGGCAAGGGCTGGTTCTGAATCGAACCGGTTGTGCCGGGACCCCGGGGGGCGCAGCCCCCCGCCCCGCTCGCCGCAGGCGCCCCGGGGGGCAAAGCCCCCCGGCGGGTCGCCCGCGAAGCGGGCGAAACACCTCACCGGTTGGCGTCGATCCAGCGCGACATCAGGCGCGCGTCGCGGAAACATTCGTCCGGGATCGCGCGGCGTTTCATCCGGGCGATCGTCTCGGCAAAGGCCACCTGTTTCGAGGTGGCGCCGGGCGCGCGGGGGCCGCCCGTCTTGTGCGCGTCGATCCAGCGCGACAGCGCCTTGCGGTCTTCCAGGTCGGCGTTGGGGATGCGCGCATCCATCCGGCGCGCGAGCGACCGGGCGAAGTCGAGCTGTTTCTGGGTCGGCGGAAGGGTCGTGATCTCATACATGGCTGTTCTCCGTCGCTGTTCTCCGGCGGGTGGAGAACAAAAATAGAACAAACCCTGGATTGTGTCCAGTCGCGCTCCCGGGATCGTTACCGGGGCTTGGCAAGTTGCCAGTCGAGGTTGGCCTTCACCATCGGCCATTCATGGGCGAGAATCGAGTAGACCGCGGTGTCGCGCAATATGCCGTTGTCGGTCACCGTGTGGCTGCGCAGCACCCCGTCGAGCTTCGCCCCCAGCCGCTCGATGGCCCGGCGGCTCTGGTGGTTGACGAAATGGGTGCGGAACTCGACGGCGATGCAGTCGAGCGCCTCGAAAGCATGGGTGAGCAGCAGCCGCTTTGCTTCCGTGTTGAGCGGTCCGCGCTGGACCGCCGCCCGAACCCAGGTCGAGCCGATCTCCACGCGCCGATTGGCGGCGTCGATGTTCATGTAGGTGGTCATGCCGACCGCCTTGCGGTCCGGCGTGAGCACGGCGAAGGGCAGCATGGTTCCCGCCGCCTGCACTGCCAGGCGCCGGTCGATCTCGGCGGCCATGCCTTCGGGCGGCGGAACCGTCGTGTACCAAAGCCGGTGCAAGTCGCCGTCGGCGGTGGCTTCCATGAGGTCTGCGCAATGCGCCTGCGTGAGCGGGGCAAGCACCACGTGCCGCCCCGTCAGGGATACCGGTTCGGACCACATATCAGCCGAAAACTTTCGTCAAAGCGCGGTCCATCGTATCGGTGATCTGGTCGATGTCGTCCGGCGTCGCGATCAGCGCGGGCGCGAGGCAGAGCACGTTGTTGACCCCGGGCACCGAGCGGTTCATCGAGCCGATGATCGCGCCCTGGGCGGCGCACTCGGCGACCACCGCGCCGACCTCCTTCTCGCTCACCGGCTCCTTTGTGGCCCGGTCGGCGACCAGTTCGGCACCGAGGAACAGCCCCTTGCCGCGCACGTCGCCCACCACCTTGTGCTTCTCCATCAGCGCTTCGAGGTTCGCGAGCCCGCGCGCCCCCATCGCGGTGCAATTGTCCAAGAGCCCCTCGTCCTCGATGATCCGCATGTTCTCGATGGCCGCGGCGGGGCCGGCGGTGCAGCCGCCGAAGGTGCTGATATCGCGGAAATAATTCATCGGATCGCTGGCGTCGTCCTTGAACATGTCGAACACCTGTTCGGTCGTCACCATGACGCCGATGGCGGCGTACCCGCTCGCCACGCCCTTCGCCAGGGTCACGAAATCGGGGCGCAGCCCGTAATGCTCATAGCCGAACCAGGTGCCGGTCCGGCCCATGCCGCATACCACCTCGTCGATGTGCAGAAGGATGTCGTAACGGTCGCAGATCTCCTGCACCCGGGGCCAGTAGCCCTCGGGCGGCACGATCACGCCGCCGCCCGCCGTGACCGGCTCGAGGCAGAGCGCGCCGACCGTGTCGGGGCCTTCGTGCAGGATCACCGCCTCGATGGCCTCGGCGGCGCGCACCCCGTATTCCTCGCCCGAGAGATCCCATTGCGCGCGGTATTCGAGGCAATGGGGCACCCGCACGAACCCTTCGGGGAAGGGTCCGTAGCCGATGTTGCGTTCGTTCTGCCCGCCGGCGGCCATCGTGCCGATGGAGCTGCCGTGGTAGTCGCGGTCGCGGTAGAGGATCTTGTGTTTCTTGCCGTCGTAGCGTTTGTGGGCGATCTGGCGGACCATCTTGAAGGCCTTCTCGTTGGCCTCCGATCCGGAGTTGGCGTAGTAGACGCGCGACAGGCCCGGCATTTTCGCGATCAGCTTGTCGGCGAAGATCGCGCCGGGGATCGAGCCGGCGGCGCCGGCGAAGTAGTTGAGCTTCACAAGCTGGTCGGCAATGGCCTTGGCGATGCTCTCGCGCCCGTAGCCGACGTTGACCGTCCAGACCGCGCCGGAAACCGCGTCGATGTATTCCTTGCCCGTCGCGTCCCAGACCCGCATGCCTTTGCCCTCGACGATGATCCGCGGGTCCGCGGTCTCGAACGCCTTGTGCTGGGTGAGGTGATGCCAGACATGGGCCTTGTCGGCCTCGATCACCTTGCGGATGTCGTTGTCGCTGAAACCGTCCATTGGGTTCTCCTCGGCAGGGATCTCGATCCTGGATTATTTGATCAAATGCTAGGTGGGCGGCAAGCGCCTGTCCATCGGCAATCGCGGCCAATCGCGGCGGGCGCGCATGGACGCGCATGGAAAAGCCCTGCCAATCGTGTAAAACCTTGGCGAAAGGGAGCGCCGTCATGCCGCATCTGAGCTTCGAATACTCCCGGGGGCTCGGGGATCTGACCGACCTCGACGCCTTCGCGTCGCGCTGCCGCGATGCGCTGGCGGCCACCGGCGCCTGCCCTTTGGGCGGGATCCGGGTGCGCGGCTTCGAGGCCGGGGTGCAAGCCGTGGCCGACGGCGGGGACTACCATTTCTGCGACATGGTGCTGCGGCTCGGGCAGGGGCGCGACGCCGCGACGCGGTCCCGGATCGCCGACGCGCTCTACGCGGCGGCTGAGGCGGGTTTGCGCCCCGATCTCGGCGACGTGCCCTTCATCCTCAGCCTGGAAGTGCAGGACATCCAAGCGGAGTTCTCGCGAAAGTCCTGGTCGACGATCCACACAGCCCTTGAGGAGACGGCGCGATGAAGGCCTATGACCGCGCGTTGCCCATCGCGCTCCTGCGCGCCCGCGACGCGACGCTCGCGCCGTTTCGCCGCGAGCTCGACGCGATCGGGCTCACGGTGCAGCAATGGCGGGTGATCCGGGTGCTGGCGGAGGGAAACCCGCGCACGGCGGGCGAGCTTTCGGAGCTTTGCGTGCTGATGCCGCCGTCGCTCAGCCGGATCCTGAAAACGCTCACCTCCGCCGGGCTGATCGCGCGGGTCGAAGATGAAGACGCCCGCCGGCGCCGGGTCGAGCTGACCGCGGCCGGGTTCGAGAAATACAGCGAGATGGCCGGGAAGTCTGCCGAGATCTACGCCCGGCTCGAAGCCGCCTTCGGGACCGGGCGGATGGAGCAACTGCTCGACCTGCTCACCAGCTTACGTGACGTGGCCGACGCCTTGAATGCGCGCGATTGACAGGGCCGAGGAAACTATTTAACACGTTAAGTAACATCCCGGGGGACTCGACGAGGCGCAGATGGCGATTTTGGACGAAAACCTTGTGAAGGCAGCGGGCTACCTCGCGAAGTGGGCCGAGACGGGTGTGCTCAACCATATCGGGGGCAGGTCGGTCGAGGCGGCCTCGGGGGCGCGGTTCGACACCAACTCGCCGATCGATGGCGTTGCGCTCGGCGCGGTTGCCCGCGGGGCGGCGGCGGATGTCGACGCGGCGGCTTCGGCCGCGAAAGCCGCGTTCCCGGCCTGGGCCGCGGTGCCGGGCGCGCAGCGCCGCGAGATCCTGCACCGGATCGCCGATGCGATCGAGGCCCGCGCCGAGGAGATTGCCTTCACCGAATGCATGGACACCGGCCAGGCGCTGAAATTCATGGGCAAGGCGGCGCTGCGCGGCGCCCAGAATTTTCGTTTCTACGCCGACAAGGCGCCGGAGGCGCGCGACGGCAAGTCGATGTACGGGCCGGGGCAGATGAATGTCTCCTCGCGCGTGCCGCTCGGTCCCGTGGGCATCATTACGCCGTGGAACACGCCGTTCATGCTGTCGACCTGGAAGATCGCCCCGGCGCTGGCGGCGGGCTGCACCGTCGTGCACAAGCCCGCCGAACTATCGCCGCTCAGCGCGAAACTGCTGGTCGAGATCGCCGAAGAGGCAGGCCTGCCGCCGGGGGTGTGGAACCTGGTGAACGGGTTCGGCGAAGAAGCGGGGCGCGCGCTGTGCGAGCACCCGGATCTGAAAGCCATCGCCTTCATCGGCGAAAGCGCCACCGGTAAGCTGATCGTCGCCCAGGGGGCCTCGACGTTGAAGCGGGTCCACCTCGAGCTTGGCGGCAAGAACCCGGTGATCGTGTTTGCCGATAGCGACCTCGACCGGGCCGCCGACGCCGCCGTGTTCATGATCTACTCGCTCAATGGCGAGCGCTGCACGTCGTCGTCGCGGCTGCTGGTCGAGGCCTCGGTGTATGACGACTTCACCGCGCGCGTCGCCGAGAAGGCGGCGCGGATCAAGGTTGGCCATCCACTCGATCCGGACACCGTGATCGGCCCGCTGATCGGCGCCGAGCACGAGGCCAAGGTGCTCTCTTACATCGAGAAGGCGCGGGCAGAGGGCGCCACAATCGCGGCGGGCGGCCAAAAGGTCGGCGCGGCGGGGCATTTCGTGCAGCCCACGCTGTTCACGAATGCCAGCAACGACATGGGCGTAGCCCGCGAGGAGATCTTCGGGCCGGTGCTGACGGCCATTTCCTTTTCGGATGAGGCGGAGGCGCTTGAAGTCGCCAACGACACCGACTACGGGCTCGCCGCCTATCTCTGGACACGGGACGTCACCCGCGCAATGCGGATGACCGACGCCCTTCAGGCCGGGATGATCTGGGTGAACTCGGAGAACCTGCGCCACCTGCCGGCGCCGTTCGGGGGCGCCAAGGCCTCCGGCATCGGCCGCGACGGCGGCGATTACTCGTTCGAATTCTACATGGAAACCAAGAACGTGGCGTTCGCGACGGGCGCGCACCGCATACCGAAACTGGGGGGGTAAAGGCGTTTCGAAACGCCTTCGCGAAGCGGTTTCGAAACCGCTTCCCCCGGCCCAAAAGGGAGTGACAAATGGGAGAACTGGTCTTCGCCGCCAAGGTCACGCATGTGCCGACCATGCTGATCTCGCTCAAAGAGGGCCCGCTCAAGGGCACCCGCAAGAACGCCATCGACGGCCATGTCGAGATCGGCCGGCGGATGCGCGCGGCGGGCGTGACCACGGTGGTGGTGGTTGACACCCACTGGCTGGTCAATTCGGGCTACCACATCAACGCCAAGGCGCATTTCTCCGGCATCTACGCCTCGGGCGAGTTCCCGCAGTTCATCGACCATCTCGCCTACGACCATCCGGGCAATCCCGGGCTCGGCGACGCGATCGCGCGGATCGCCACCGAGCAGAAGGGGGTCTACATGCTGTCGCACCAGGTCGAGGCGCTGGATCTGGAATACGGCACCTTGGTGCCGCTGCATTTCATGGACCCTGAGGGCGGTTTCAAGGTGGTGAGCATCGCCGGCTGGTGCGAGGCGCACCGGTTCGAGAGCTCGCGCAAGGTGGGCGAGGCGATCCGGGCCGCGATCGAGGCCTCGGGCGAGAAGGTCGCGCTGCTGGCCTCCGGCTCGTTCAGCCACCGGCTGTTTCCGACGGAGGAATACGCCGCCAAGAACGGCACCTTCAACATCAGCCGCGAATTCAACCGGCAGGTCGATTTGATGATGATCGAGATGTGGCAGCGGGGCGATTGGCCGACGTTCCTCGACTGCCTGCCCGATTATGCCGCGTACTGCTCGGGTGAGGGTGACATGCATGACAATGTGATGCTGTTCGGCGCGTTGGGCTGGGACAAGTACCAGGGCAGGGCCGAGCTGATCGGCGACTACTTCCCGTCGTCGGGCACCGGCCAGGCGAACCTGGTGCTGCCGGTGGAGGGCATGGCATGAAGCTCGCGAGTTATTCGGTCGGGAATGATCCCTTCTGGGGTGCGGTGGCCGAGGGCGGCATGGTGGCGCTCTCGCCAGACTTCCCCGGCTGGCCCAGCCTGCGCGAAGTGATCGCGGCGGGGGCATTGCGGCAGGTCGCGGCCACCGCCAAGGGCAGGCCGGTGACCCATGCGACCGGCACGTTCCGCTGGGAGATCCCGATCCCGGCCCCCGAGAAGATCATCTGCGTTGGCGTCAACTACCCCGACCGCAACGCCGAGTACAAGGACGGCACGACGACGGCACCGCCCAACCCCTCGCTGTTCGTGCGGTTCGCACGCAGTTTCGTCGGTCACGCAGAGGCGTTGATCCGGCCGCGCGAAAGCGAACAGCTCGACTACGAAGGCGAGATCGTGATCGTGATCGGCCGCGAAGGCCGGCGGATCGCGCAAAGCGACGCCTGGGATCACATCGCCGCGATCAGTCTCGCCAACGAGGGCACGGTGCGCGACTGGGTGCGGCATGCGAAGTTCAACGTGACGCAGGGCAAGAACTTCGACGCGTCTGGCGCCCTCGGACCCTGGCTCGTGCCCTTCGAAAACCGGTCTCAACTCGAGGATATCGCGCTTGAAACCCGGGTGAACGGCGAGGTGCGGCAGGTCGACCGGACCGCCCGGATGATCTTCCCGTTTCCGAAAATTGTCGAATATGTCTCGACCTTTACCACCCTGGTGCCGGGCGACGTGATCCTCTGCGGTACGCCGACCGGGGCGGGCGCGCGGCTCGCCCCGCCGGTTTGGCTGAAGCCCGGCGACGTGGTCGAAGTGAGCGCGGAGGGGATCGGCACGCTCATCAATTCGATCGGCGAGGACGGCTGAATCCCGGGTCCGGGCGGCTGGCTGCGCCCGATCCGCGGCCGCTGGCCGCGCCCGGCTGTTCTTCTTCCGTTTTCCTTTGACACGTGTTGCAAACAGGCGCAGAATCACCCTGTCTAAAGGCGAGAGGGGCGTTGCGTTGCACGCGCAACCCTCCGCACGGGGATCGGAACCCCCGGGCGCGCTAAAGGCAAAGGGGAATCCGGAAAGGGCGGTCTGGTCGGACCGCCCTTTTCCTATTCCGGCGCCCCCGTCCGGCG
>DQCI01000299.1:0-1773 GCA_003545125.1 Paracoccaceae bacterium | reverse complement strand
CTGGTTTGGCGCCCTGGTTTGGCGCATTGGGGCCGCTACGCGGGGCTCCGGGGGCCGCTTCGCGGCATGAGGGGGGGCGGCCGTTCAGAGGCCGTAGCGGCGCTTCTCCAGTGTCGGGTAGCCGCCGCCGGCGGGGAAGGTGAGAACGTGGATCTCGCCGAATTGCACCGGCGGTTTTGCCGCGACCCCAAGCTCGGCATAGAGCAGCGGCAGGTTCTCCTGATTGCCGACCCAGACCAGTGTCTGGCCGGAATGCGCGGTCAGCAGCCGGGTGCCGGCGCCCGACGCGACCAGATTCTGCACCGCGAGACCGCGCGCGCGTGCCAGCGGCGTGGCGGTGTCGATGTTGCGTTGCCGGGGCGTGGTGTAGATCGCGTCGATCTCGAAATCGGTGAGTGCATCGGGCAGGACCATGGCCCGGGCCACGCCTTTCTCGTTCAGCATCGCGCTGGTGCGGTCCGCATGCCGCAGGACGATCAACCGGCCATGCAGCCCGTCCGGCGCGCCGGTGCAGGCGGAGAGCGCCGCGCCGGCGGCGAAGGCGATGGGCAGGGCCAGGAACCGGCGGCGTTTCATCGGGCTCGTCTCATGTGGCAGGTCATGGGGCAGGGCATGGGGGCAGGGGCCTCTCGTTGGCTCTGTGCTGGCCGGCCGGAGGCTAGAAGAGGCGCGCGCGGCTGTCCATGGCATGTGGCGGTGATGTCACGTTGGCCGACCGCCTTTGGCGGATTGCCGCCCGCGGCTCGCGCCCGCCCGCCCGGCTTTGTATCCTGCGGGCCAGACCAGCTTTCGGGGGAAAGAATGGCCCACAGGTTTTTCGCAGGATTTCGCCACGCATGCGCCGCCGCTGCGGCGCTGGCCGTTTCGGCCATGGGGGCCTCGGCCCAGGACAGCGGCTTCGCATTCGACTGGCCGGACAACCCTTTTGCGCCGACGTTGTCGGACGCGTTGTTCGTCGATACCGATGAGGCGCGGTTCGACAAGGCCAGCCGGGTATTTGTCGATTCGATGAGCGGGATCGGCGCCGAGTTGGGCGACATCGCGAGCTTTCCGTTTCGCGATCCGGGCACCTTCGCGGTCTTTGCCGTCGGGGTCGGGGCCTTGATGCTGGTCGACGAGCCGACGACGAAGGCCTACCAGAAGACCTTCATTCCGGTCGGCGAACGGTTCAACCTGCCCGAGCTGGCCGACATCGACAACCTCACGATCGACGCGCAATACCTCGCCCTCGGCGTGGCGGGGACCTATGCCTACGGTCTCGCGGCCAATGACGAACGCGCCCAGGTGGCGGCGCTGCTCGCGACCAAGGCGGTAGCCTATTCCTACCTCACCAGCCATCTGATCCTGAAGACCGCTTTCGGCCGGCTGCGGCCGGTGTCGGACCTCGATAATCCGTCCAGGGACAGGGGCGGGATCTTCTCGTCCGACCCGTACGACTTCTTCAACTCGACCGGGGTGCATTTCGATACCGAACCCTACGCGACCGCGATGCCGTCGTTCCACTTCAGCATGTATTTCTCGACCGCGCGGGTCTATTCCGGTGTCTACGACAACTACGTCATCCCCTACGGCATTGCCGCTGCGCTGGCCCTGCAATCGGCCGATGGACACAACCACTGGGTGTCCGACATGGTCGCCGGCGCGCTGATCGGCACCGGGATCGGCAATGTCGTCCTCAACAATTACGAGGAGCGGCGCGACGGGATCAACATCAGCTTCACCCCGATCGCCAGCTCCAAGGGCGCCGGGCTCGGCTTCCAGATGACGTTCTGA
>DQCI01000332.1:3691-9642 GCA_003545125.1 Paracoccaceae bacterium | reverse complement strand
CTCCGGCACCTCGATGCCGGCGAGTTCCTCGACGGCGGCAGCATAGCAATACTCGTTGAAATCGGGCTCGGGCACGCAGATCCGGCAGACGATCGGGAAGACCTGGATGAAGGTGCGCCGCTCCATCAGCTTTTCAAATCCGCGGTGCAGATAGCCCACGCGGGTCTTGGCCTCGACCACTTCGTCGCCGTTGATGGTGACTTCGAGCGCCATGTTCCCGGTGATGCCGGGGTGGTTGGGACCGTGCCAGAGCTTGAGGAACTTGCCGGTCTCGAGATCGACCTCAAGCTTGCCGTCGGGCCCCTCGGCCGGGTATTGGCTGCGGTCCGGATTGAAGCTGAACATGCTCACCCCTCCGGATAGAGTTTGTGTTTCATATGCGTGCGCGGGTCGGTCGTCTCGCGGCCGGGGCGATCACGGTAGGTCTGCTGGCTGTAGGCGAGCGTGTCGAAATCGCGCCGGTAGGGCGGCAGGTCGGTCCAGCCTTCGAGGATGAACTCCTCGTCGACCCTCGGGCTACCGGGGAAGTCGATCCCGAACATCTCGCGCAGCTCGCGCTGGTAGGTCTCGGCGGTCGGCCAGATGTCGTGGATTGTCTCGCCGACAGCCACCTCGCGGTCGAGGTAGACCCGAAGCGCAAGTGTCTGGTTGGCATCGCGGTTGTTCAGCATATAGGTGAGCTGAAACCGCCCCTCCTCGAGCCAGTCGACGGCGGTGAGCAGCACCAGATGGGTGAAGCCTTCGCGGTCGCGCAACTCCAAGAGGAGGCTGCGCAACTGGTCGTTGGCCGCGAGGTCGACGAAGGTGAGGTCGGCCCGCTGGAAGACAGGCGCGCCGAGCTTGTAGCGTTGGGTCAGTCGTTCGATCAGGTCGCGCATCATGTCACCAATTGTAATCCGGCATGTCCCAGTCCTTGATGACTGCTTTCTGGTTCTCTTTGTACCAGTCGAAGTTCTCGGCGTATTTGTTGGCCCCCTCGCCCTGGCCTTTGCGGATGAGTTTCTTGAGGTCCATGAAGCCTGCCAGCAGCGCCTCGGGGCGCGGCATGCAGCCGGCGATGTAGAGGTCTACGGGAAGGTAGTCGTCGAGCCGCTTGATGGTGTTGTAGCTGTCCCAGTACATGCCGCCGTTGATCGTGCAGGAGCCGAGCCCGACGACATACTTCGGCGAGGGCATCTGCTCGTAGGCGCGGATCGCGCGTTTGAGGGTTTTCACCGAGAGATAGCCCGAGATCACCATGAGGTTGGCCTGGCGCGGGGTCGCGCGCCATTGGATGCCGTAGCGGTAGGCGTCGAAACGCGGCGTCATCAGGGGCCGCATCTCGATGGCGCCGCAGCCGGTGCCGAAACCGAGGATCCAGAGCGAATGGGCGCGGGCCCAGTTGTAGAAATCCTCGACGATCCTGACGTAGGATTTGCGGTGCACCTTGGGCGGCTCCTGGCAGAAGTAGTCCTGCAAAGGATCGACCTCGATCACCTGACCATCGGGCGCGGTCACTTGGTGGGGGCGCAGTTCCTCGCGCAGAGGAAACTCCGTCTCGGTGTCCTTCTTGAAGGATTTGTCCATGTCTTTCATGTCGTTACACCGCCAAGATTGCGAGGATGCCGACCGGCAGGCCCCATTTGAGGAAGAACCGGATGCTCTGTTCGACGCGGAAACGCGGCATCACCACACCGATCAGCACCGAGACGAAGTAGAGCGCGAAGACCTTGAGAGCGAAGGCGCCCCAGTTGGTGGCCCCGCCGAAGAACAGGTTCATGTAGATGATCGTCTTCGCCACCGGAAACACGACCCGGTTGGTTTGCATCAGCGCGAGGTAGGCCGAGTGGTATTCGGTGGGCGGGCCGGTGGGGATCTCCTGCGGGGCAAGGAACACGTCGAACGGCGCGCGCATCATCGTGCCGACGAAGCCGAACATCGCCGCCAGAACCGCCAGCGGGTTGGTGAACAAGGTCCAGTTGAAGATCGAACCCTGCTGGGCAGCGACGATCTCGGTGATGTTGAGGGTCTGGTATTGCAGCGAGATCGAGAACACCGCGAGCGCCAGGGGCAGTTCCGCCGCCGTGACCTGGGCGAGGCCGCGGCTGACGCCGATGGCGGCGTGCGGATGGCCGCTTTCACCCGCGCCCAGCGCCATGCCGAGGGTGCCGAAGAAGATGAAGTAGAGCGCCAGGATGAGGTCACCGGAATAGTGAAAGTTCTGGTGCATCACCGAGCCGTAGATCGTCGGCACGAACAGGATCAGCCCAAGCCCGCCGGTGAGGCGGAAGACCGGGCCGAGATAGAACATGATCCCGTGGGTGATATGCGAGCGCAGGGCGAAGTTCTTCACCAGGTCGATGTAGTTCTGATACACCGGGATACCGTAGCGCCCGCCGACCCGCGCGCCGATCTTCTGCATGATCGCCATGATGAACAGCGCATAAACGGTGATGATCAGGAGCGTCCAAAGCGCGTAAGGGATCTGGATCCATTCGAAGTTCATGACACGCCTCCCGCGGCGATGATGTAGACGGCGACGACGAAGAACAGCACCTGCACCGCATAGGTCTGGCCGTTACCGGTGTAGAGCCTTCGGGTGAAATCGGCGGTCGCGTGGAAGGTATCGGCCACCCCGGCCCAGAACCGCGTGACCAACGGCGCTTCGAGGAAGCCGAGCGCGCGGCGGTAGGGGGCGAAGAAGTTCCACGCGAAATGGGTCGTGTGCGGCTTGAACGGGCGTTCGGCCGAGAACACGATGTTGAACTGCTTCACCTTCTGGGCGTCGTGGTTCTTCAGGATCAGGATCGCGAGGACCGAAACGAAGGTCACGCCGATCACCAGCATGATCGCCACCGGATGCCAGGTGCCGTAGTTGGAGGTGATGATCCGGCCTTCCCAGCTGAGCGGCGAATTCCCGAAGAACTGGCCGATATAGCCGTCGACCCGTTGCAGCGCGAGGCCAGGCAGCACCGCGAAGCCGATCAGGAAGGCGACAGACAGCATCTGCGGCACCAGGAGCCAGAAAGGCGCGTCCTTGAGCTTGCGGTATTCGGGCTTGGGCTGGCCGAGGAAGATCGTGTGGATCAGCCGGAACAAATAGAGGAAGCTGATTGGACCGGACATGAAGATCAGCACCATCGGCAGGCGCATGTCTGAGGCCATGATGGCGTTGTAGAACAGCCACCGCCCGCCGAAACCCGACAGCGGCGGCACGCCCGCCATCGCGATGATGCCGACCAGCACGCTGACGAAAGTAAACGGCATCACCGCGATCAGCCCGCCCATTTTGTACATGAGCTTGGTGCCGGTGCGTTTGTAGACACCGCCGACGGCGAGGAACAGCATCGACTTGATGACGTAGTGGTTGATGACGAACATGATCGCGAGCAGCCAGCCGATATGGTTCATCAGCGCCAGGCCGAAGACGGCGTAACCCATCTGGCTGATCGAGCTGTAGGCCAAGAGGCGTTTCGCGTCTTCCTGGAAGATCGCAAGCACCGCGCCGAGGAAGGCGCTGAGCGCACCGATCCAGACCAGCACATGGGTGAGGTCGATCCCGAAGAGATGTTGCCGACCCATCGTCATCACCAGCAGGAACAGCCCGAACAGGCCGGCCTTGAGCAGGATGCCCGAGACCATCGGCGAGACATCCGTCTCGGCTTCCGCGTGGGCGCCGGGGAGCCAGATGTGCAGACCGATGGAGGCGGTCTTGGTCATGAAACCCACGGCCAGCAGCGCAAAGACCCAAGGCGCGGCCGGCACGGAGGCCTCGGCGATGGCGGTAAGGCCGGTGACGAGGTCGAAGGGCTGGACGCCGCCGGACGCGACCGCGAATCCGGCGAGGATCAGGAAGGCGCCGCCGAGCGAAAACAGGATGTAGCTGAGCGCATGCGGCTCGCCCATCTTGCCGCGGAGAATGAGGAAGTAGGAGCCGATGGTCAGCACTTCCCAGGCGGCGAAGAACTGAAACGAGGTCTTGGCCTCGATCAGCAGCGCGAGGCCGGCGTACATCAGCATCGCCGGCACGTAGAAGCCGATCCGGCGGCCGTGTTCATGGAACGAGGCCAAGAGGATGACCGCCCCGCCAAGCAGCATCACGACCGCGAAGATCATCTGCATCGGGTCGTAATTGTCCATCCGCAGCCAGAACCAGGCGACAAGCCCGGCGATGGCGATCGCGTTCTTGACCCAGGCCGGGAGCGGTTCGAGCACCAGGAAGGCGAGCGCGAACAGGATCGGCGTGAGGGTGAGCAGGTTGGGGTTCCCCGAAACCTGACTGGCAGCGCCGCCCCAGACGAAGCCGAGCGCCCAGCCGGCGGCAAGTGCTGCGACCACCACGCCCACCTTGTCGACCGCGAAGCCGGGGAAGGCGGGGACCGCCTCGCGCTTGATCGCGTAACCGAAGAAGCGGAACATGTAGCCCGCCTCAATGAGCGCGCCCACAAGGATGAAGCCGATGATCCAGAACCGGTCGGCGGCCACCAGGGCGTGCACGAGGTCCCACTTGGCGTAGAAGCTTGGGAACGGCGGCAAGCCGATCAGCATCGCCACGAACGAGGCGAAAGCGAAGACCAGGACAGGGTTGACCCGGAGCACCGCCCAGTCGGTGAGCGACCGGCCCGGCACGAGCCCCGAGATCCAGTAGAGCCCGGCCTTGGCGACGGCATGGGTGATGAGCACCCCACCGGCGACGTAGAGGTACGCGTCGCCGAGGATGTCGCGCTGGCCGACGATGGCGAGCACGAGACCGATCTGGCCGACGGAGGAATACCCGAGCAGCCGGCGGTCGTTGTCCTGCGCGAGCGCCAGCAGGTTGGAACCGAGGAAGGTGAGAAGGCCGATCCCGGTCATCATCGGCAGCCAGGCGGGTCCGGCTGCCCCGACGAGCTTGTCGGCGGCGAACAGCGCGGCGGTGCCCGACGCGGCGGAGAAGATCGCCGAAAAGCCCGGGTGCGCGCTTTCGTAGATGTCGAGCGCCCAGCCGTTCGCCGGGAAGGGCTTGAGTTCCAGCACCATCGCCATGAGCAGGAGGAACATCGCCAGCGAGGCACCCTCGAAGGCCAGCGGCACTTGCGCGAAATCGTCGATATTGAGCGAGCCGTTGGCGTGGTAGGTGAAGATGATGCCGACCAGCAGCAGGATCGAGATGATCTGGCTGACGACAAGGTATTTGAACCCGGCCGCGACGGCACGCACGTCTTCCGACAGCAGCACCAGGCCGCCGGTGGCGATCACGATCAGCTCGAAGAACACGAACAGGTTGAAGACGTCGCGGGTCAGCACGAGGCCCGACAGCGCCATCACCATGACCAGCAGGACCGCCATCGCGCCGCGCCCCAGCCGGCACAGCGCATCGCGCATGTAGAAGGCGGCTAGCAGGCCGGTGACGTTGATGACGGTGAGCAGCCAGGCCTCGCCGTGACCGACAAAGAGGTTTATCGCGAACGGCGGCTGGCTGCCCGCGGTCAGGATCGTGGTCGGTTCCACGGTGCCGCGCGCCAAGGCGAGGGTCCAATCGAAGGCGACCCAGGACATAAAGGTGAGCGCCGCGATGGTGAGGGTGAAGGCAAAGCCCTTCTGGTCTTTCTTGACGAGGCCGAGCAGGAAGGCTGTGCCGAGCCCCACGGCGATGATGAAGATCGCGCTTACCATTTCAGCTCCGTGAAGTTCGAGATGTCGAGGCTGTGGCGGGTGCGGAACAGCCGGTAGGCATAGGCGAGCATCAGCGCGGTGACCCCGAGGCCGATGACGATGGCGGTGAGCACGAGCGCCTGCGGCACCGGGTCGATGATCCGCTGGCTGGCCTCGGCCACCGGCACAGCCGCGTCCATGATCGGCGCCGTGCGCCCCGGCAGGTAGCCGACCGCGACCAGCACCACGTTGACACCGGTCGAGGCGATCGTGAAGCCGACGATCATCCGTAGGATGTTGCGGTGCGTGAGCGCCCCGTAGAGGCCCATGAGGATGAG
>DQCI01000332.1:0-3659 GCA_003545125.1 Paracoccaceae bacterium | reverse complement strand
TCTTCGAGGCTTTCGAGGATCGAGCTGAACTCGGCCCCGACCTTGAGGCCGATGAGCGTGTAGATGAGCGGGATCGCCCCGGCCGACAGGAGCTGGCCGTATTCACCGAGCGGCAGGATGCGGTTGTCGAGGAAGCCGCCCGCGAGCGCGATCCCGAGCACACCGATGACGACGTAGGCGAAGCCCGACAGGCTCTCGACCCGGTGGATTACCGCGCGGCGGAACCGCTTGCCGGGGTCGGCGAGCAACAGGAGCAGCATGCCGGAGGCGAGGATCGCGCCGCCCTGGAAGCCGCCGCCCGGTGTCAGGTGGCCGTTGACGAAGACGTAAGCCCCGAACAGCAGGATGATCGGCAAGAGCATCCTTGTGCCGGTGGTGAGCAACTCGCCCGAGGGCAGGAAGCCCGAGCCGGAGGTGCCGGCGGGCGCTTTCGACTGGCCCAGCACCAGCGCGATGATCGCGGCGGTCAGAAACAGCACCGTCACCTCGCCGAGCGTATCGAGACCGCGGTAGGTCACGATGATCGCGGTGACGATGTTCTGCGCGCCGGTCTCTTGCGCGGTGTTCTCGGCGTAGTAAAGCGCGGTCCGGTTCAGCTCGGTATCCGGCGT
The DNA here is from genome assembly GCA_003545125.1 of Paracoccaceae bacterium. Taxonomy (GTDB): domain Bacteria; phylum Pseudomonadota; class Alphaproteobacteria; order Rhodobacterales; family Rhodobacteraceae; genus Sinisalibacter. Next base: position 3,048 of record DQCI01000332.1, on the reverse strand, counting down.
GTAGCCAGCGGTGAGCGTCCAGAAGGCCATGCCGAGCAGCGCGAGCAGAACCAGCACGATGGCGCCCCGGGTCGTGAACTGGGTGGTGAATCTACTGGTCATGTCCGCCCTCCCGGCGAATGCGCCCGAGCACGTAGAAGAAAAGGAAGGTGGTGAGGCCCGAGCCGATGGCCGCCTCGGTCATCGCCACGTCGGGCGCGGCGAGGACGAGGTAGATCACCGAAGCGAACAGGCTGACGAGCCCCGCCGCGATCACCGCGACGGTGGTGGTGTTGGTGACGAGGGCGACGAAAGCGGCGGTGACGGCCATCAGGCCGAAGCCCACGACCGCGACGAGGGCAAGCAGGCTCACGACAAGTTTCCCCTCTTGGATTTGGCGAGGTCTTCGGCGAGTTGGTCGTGACGGGTCGCAGCCCCTGTCGGCACGCCCGCCCGGTGCGCCGCGCGCGCAAGAACCTGGCTCGACAGCGGGTTGGTGAACATCAGGAAAAGCATGATGAGCAGGAGCTTGACCGCCCAGCCGGGCGCCATGAGCGCGGCACCCAGCAGCAAGAGCAACGTGCCCAGCGTGGTCGCCTTGGTGCCAGCCTGGATGCGGTTGTAGATGTCGGGCATCCGGTAGAGCCCGAGCCCGCCGAGAAACAGAAAACCCGCGCCGGCCAGCAACACCAGCGCGCCGATGAGGTCGAGAACACCAGCCATCATTCGCCTCCTTCGAGGTAGCGCGCGGCGACGATCACGCCGAGGAAAGACAAGAGCGCGTAGACCAGCGCCACGTCGAGATAGATCGACCGCCCGGCCACAAGGGCTGCGAGGACGATGGCGCTGATCGACAGGATGGTGAGCACGTCGAAGGCCACCACCCGGTCGACCGCGCGCGGGCCGATCGCGAAGCGGATCATCGCGAGCAGGAAGGCGAGCGCCAGCAGCGCGCCCGCCGCGCAGAGCACGATCTCAGTCATACATGGCCTCCAGGTAGCGTTCGAAGCCGGCCACGATCTCGCGCGTCGCGGTCTCGCGGTCGGTGCCCTTGGCGACGACCCAGTGAACATAGAGCGTGTCGCCCGTGAGCTGCACGCTGAGCGTGCCGGGGGTGAGGGTGATCGCGTTGGCCAGAAGCAACCGCGCCACCGGGTGGGTGAGCTTCACCTCGGCGGCGACGATGGCGGGCTCGATCGGCAGCCGCGGATTGAGCACGATGGCGGCCAGTTGCAGGTTGGCCTTGACCAGTTCCTTGAGGAAGTAGCCGACAAAGCGCAAGCTCGCCCAGATCGCGGGCAGCGTGAGCTTGTGGCCTGAGAGCACCGAGAGCGCGTCGCGGAAAAAGAACACGATGACCGCGACTACAGCGAGGCCGACGGCGAGCGTGCCCGGCGCCACCGACCCGTTGAGCAGGATCCAGAAGACCAGAAGCGTCACGAAGAGCTTCAGGGAATCCACAGGGCGCGTCATCTCAGTTCCCTCCATGAGTCCGAACCGCGGCGCGGGGCCAATGCCCGGCTTCGCACCCCGTCCACCCAAGCGGGGCATCGCCCGATGTGGAGGCGTCTCGTCCGAAGATCGAGCCCGTGGTGCGCATGAGAGTCAGGGATCCGTGAACCGCGAATTTGACGCGGGGTAAACCATACATTCACGCAATGGGATTTGATTTGGGACAAACGGGGACGAGTTTGCGCAGCGCAGGTGGCCGAATGGCCCCGTCGACTGGTGGGCATTCCGTCACCGCATAGCTGGCCGGGCCACCCTGGGGTCCAACGCCCTTGGGCGGTATCCGGGGGCGGTATCCGGGAGACGGGCTCGGATGTTGCCGAGATACACGCAGGACCGGACCAGGCACGCCGCGAGAGACCCGGCGGCCGGGGCAAGTCGCCTCCCCAAATTGCGGAACCGGGGCCGCGCGCACCTGTCACACGGCCCGTGCCAGTGGTCAGAAGATGAAATCGTCTTCGGTGATGTCGGTCGACGTCACATTGTTCAGCCGCACCTCGTTGCCGGTCCACTGCACCAGCGTGTCGATGCCATCCGGTGTGATGGTCAGTGACCCGAAGTCGGGCGCGTTCTGGATCATGATCAAGTCGACGCCATCCTCAAAATCGCTGATGCGGTCGAACCCGAAACTGTCGCCGCGGAAGATGAACGTGTCGGCCCCCGCGCCACCTTCGGCGCCGTCGGTGCCACGGCCGAAGTAGAGCTTGTCGTCGCCACCGTCGCCGTTCAGCCAGTTGTCGTTTTTGTCGTCGCGGAGCACGTCTGCATGTTCCGACCCGTCAATCCCTTCGATGTTCTTGAACCTGTCGGTATTGCCCCAGGAATCGCGCGCGGTCCCTTTGGCCATGTTGACCTTGACGCCGGCCACGCCGCCGATCCAGTCGCGGGCATCGAAGCGCAACAGATCCCACCCGCCCTTGCCGTTGATGAAGTCGTTGCCGCCCAGCCCTTCGAAACGGTTGTCCTTGCTGTCGCCGATCATGCGGTCGTCGAACATCGAACCCTGGATCCGCTCGATGCTGTAGAGCTGGTCCCTGATCCCGTCGGACCCGATCACATAGCCCTTGTCGAGCCGGGCGAGGATGCCGTCGGTGGCGCCAGGTGCCGCCCAGCGGTGGTTGTTGTAGGTCAAGGTGTCTTCGCCGCCGCCGCCGCGATAGACGTCCTTCCCGCCGGCATCGTGGATCCAGTCCCTGCCTTTCCCGGCGAAAACCGTGTCGTTTCCGACACCGGTTTCGATATTGTCGCCTTCGTCGGGTTCACCCGGGATGGTCAGGTCGGCGCCGAAGACCGCGTGCCCCTGTCCGAGGATGTGGTTCACCGCGTTCCAGCCACCGTTGTAGAAGATCATCGCCGATACATAGGGCATCGACAGATCGAGGCCCGAGACCTGCATGACCAGATCGCCGTCCGCGTTGTAGAGTTTGACCTTCTTCAGCGTGCCGGCGGTGTAGTCGAACTCGCCCACATGCGGGCCCGTTTCGATGGTTTCGACCGCGCCGCCGTCGACAACGAACTTGATCCGGTAGGGCAACCCGTCTTCGATCGGCCCGTGTGTGG
>DQCI01000058.1:35891-43590 GCA_003545125.1 Paracoccaceae bacterium | reverse complement strand
GAATACGCCGGCATCCTGCTCGTTGGGCTCGGCATCCTGCTGATGGCGCGCGGCGTGTTCACCGGCGGTGAAAGCCGGCAGCTTCTGCCCTTCGCGCTCGGCTCGGCCGTCGCCACGGCGTCCTATTCGCTGATCGACGGGATGGGCGCGCGCGCGGCGGTGAGCGCCGGCCAGTACGTGGCCTGGCTGTTCATCTTCGATCTGGTGTTCTTCAGTACCATTAGCCTGGCCTGGAAGGGCCGGACGTTGCTTGCCGGAAACCGCCGCGAATGGGCCAGCGGCAGCCTGGCCGCGGCCGCCTCCTACGGCGCCTATGCGATCGCGGTCTGGGCGATGACGCAGGCGCCGATCGCCCTGGTGGCAGCCTTGCGCGAAACATCGATCCTGTTCGCGGTGCTGATCGGCTGGATCGCCTTCGGTGAGCGGATGAGCGTGGGCAAGGCATTTGCGGCCGCGCTCATCGTCGCCGGCGTGATTGTCACGCGGGTCTGACCCGCGCGGGTATGAGCTGCTGCAGAATGCCGGCGAACAACAGGTAGGTCGAGGTGGCCACAATGCCCCATTGCGCCCAGCTTCCCGGATGGAAATCCTCCCAGGCTGCCCATCCGGCGAAGCCCGTCCAGGCCATCGCCAGCGGCAGCGACACCGCGCGCCAGCGTTCGGTGCGGACCGGGTGGATGAACTTGAGCGGCGTGAACATCGCCACCGCCAGCGCCACGACAATCCCGAGGGTGATCCAGAAATTCGGGTCTGTGGCAAACAGGACGATCACCACCATGTTCCAGCAACCGGGGAAGCCTGCAAAGGAATAATCCTTTGTTTTCATCCTTGTATCGGCGAAATAGAGCGCGCTGGTGAAGACGATCACGATGATCGCCAGCCAGCCGGTCCAGTCGGGCAGGATCCCCGATTTGAACAGGGCGTAGGCCGGGATGAAAACATAGGTGAGGTAGTCGATGATGAGGTCCATCAACACCCCGTCGATCTGCGGGGCGTTTGCCTTTACGTCGTAGCGGCGCGCGAGCGGGCCGTCGATCCCGTCGACGACGAAGGCCACCACCAGCCAGAGGAACATCAGCCCCCATTTCTCTTCCACCGCTGCCAGCATGGCGAGCATGGCGCAGACAGCGCCGATCGCGGTGAAGAGGTGGACGAGATAGGCCTTGGTCTCACGGGTCATGACTGCCTTCATGGACGAAAAGACCTGTGGGTTCAACGGGTTTGGGGGGGGAGGGCGCGCGGTCCGGTCAGGACCGGGCGTTCGTCCTTCGAGATCGACCGGCGCAACGCGAGGCAAGGCGGTCGAGGCGCCGCCATGTTTGCTCATGACCGCGCGCGCGGATGGCTGGCTTCGTAGACCTCCAGCAGCCGGGCGGTGTCGACGGCCGTGTAGGCTTGTGTGGTCGAAAGCGAAGCGTGGCCGAGCAGTTCCTGGATGGCGCGCAGGTCGCCGCCGGCGTTGAGCAGGTGGGTCGCGAAGCTGTGGCGCATCGCGTGGGGCGTGGCGGTTGCGGGCAGGCCGAGCTGGAGCCGGGCGCGCTCCATGGCCCTCTGCACAAGGCGCGGGTTGAGCGCGCCGCCGCGCACGCCCCGGAACAGCGGCGCCTCCGGCTCGAGCGGCCAGGGGGAGCGCGCGAGATAGGTGTCGACGGCGGCTTTCGCGGCCGGCAAAACCGGCACCAGCCGCTCCTTGCCCCCCTTGCCGGTAATCCTGAGCACGTCTCTCAAGGGCGCGTCGGCGCCCCTGAGGCTGAGCGCCTCCGAGATCCGGAGCCCGCACCCGTAGAGCAAGGTCACCACGGCAGCATCCCGCGCGCCGACCCAGGCGTCGGGCGCCTGTGCCTCGGTGGTTGCAATGACCTCGCCCGCGGCCTGAGGGGCGAGCGGGCGGGGGAGCTTGCGGCGATAGCGCGGGCTTCGGGTGGAGAGCACCTGGGTGGCGTCGAAACCGTCACGGTCGGCGAGCCAGCGGTAGAAGCTCTTCACCGCGGAGAGACTGCGCGCGAGCGACCGCGCGGTCGTTCCGCGCCCACGCTCATGGGCCATCCAGGCGCGCATTTCCCTGAGACCGACACGGGCGAGGGCTGCGCGCCCTTGCGGCCCGCCGAGATGGGCGGAGAGAAAGGTGAGAAAGCCGGTGACGTCGGCCCGGTAAGCCTCAACGGTCGCCGCCGCCGCATCCTCGAGGGCGCGCAGGTGGTCGAGCCAGGCCTGGAGCGCATCACGAGCGCCCGGGCTTAGATCAAGTTTGTCTTTTTTCAACATTTCGGTGGTGTGAAAAGGCCAAGACAGGCCGAGAGATTCAACTTTTCACGCTTTTTGACTACGCCAACCAACGCCGCATGGCCCGTTCGAAAACGCCGCCGAAAAACCCGAGCAGGTCGGTGCCCTGACCCGGTTTGAACTGGTGCGGGTCCTCGGCGCCGAGCACCAGCATGCCGGGCAACCGGCCTTTGCCGAGATCGAGCCGCAGACAAGCCTCGGACCGGATCCAGAAACCGGTTTCGCCGTAGACTTTCGTTTCCTGCTCGTGGACCTGGCGCAGCGACACCGGACGCGGCGACATCTCACGGGCGTTGCCGACGTATTTCGCAACGAAACCGGGCTCGCCGACCACCAGCACGTCGCCCAGGCGCCGGGCCATCATCGGGCCCTCGTCGAGCTCGCTTTCCAGCACCAGCCGCACGCAGTCGACCTGCAGCACCTCCGCCACTTCGCCGCCGAGGTCTTTCATGAAGCTCTCGAAATCACCCGGGTCCAACATCCTGAGCACCGCGCGGTGGATCAGGTTCATGCCGGCGAGGTTCTCGTAAGCCGCGGCGATCACGCTGCGGTGGGTTTCCTCGAGCCGGTCAAGGCGGCTTTCCAACCGTTCCATGGCGATGCCGCGAAGATCGACGATATTCGCCCCCATCGTGCGCTCGTTGGCGGCGATGAGCGCGCGCATCATCTCGTGGTCATCGAGGATGACCTCGGGTTGCGAGATGATCTGTTCGCGCGTTTGTTCCGTGATCGGTGCTGTGCTCGTCATGTCTGCCTCAGGTGTTTTTATGATTTGCACGGAGATTAGCAGGTCCGAAGTTGGAATTCTCCAATTTTTTGACCAAAGCCTCCGGGTATTGCGAAAATGACTCGGGGGCGCCGTTGCACGAGAAACGGGCGCCCGCTGGGGACGCCCGGTGCACCTTGTTTCGCGAGGGGCAGAGGCCTCAGACGATCTTGAGCCCGGCAGCCTCGGCGTCCTTTAGAAACGTCGCCAACCCCTTGTCGGTGAGCGGATGCGACGCCATTGCCTTGATGACCGACGGCGGCGCCGTGATCACGTCGGCGCCGATCAGCGCGGCGGTCTTGACGTGGTTGACGTTGCGCACGGAGGCGACGAGAATTTCGGTCTCAAATTCGTAGTTGTCGTAGATCTGGCGGATCTCGGCGATCAGGTCCATACCGTCGGTGTTGATGTCGTCGAGCCGGCCGACGAAGGGCGAAATGAAGGTGGCACCGGCCTTGGCGGCAAGCAGCGCCTGGTTGGCGGAGAAACAGAGCGTGACGTTCAGCATCTTGCCCTCGCCCGAGAGCACCTTGCAGGCCTTGAGCCCGTCGAGGGTGAGCGGCACCTTGACGGCGATGTTGGGCGCGATCTCGGCCAGCTTGCGACCCTCGGCGATCATCGCGTCGGCCTCGGTCGCCAGAACCTCGGCCGAAACCGGACCGTCGATGAAGGAGCAGATTTCCTTGGTGACCTCGATGATGTCGCGGCCCGATTTCTTGACCAGCGAGGGGTTGGTGGTCACCCCGTCGCACAGCCCGAGGTCGTTGAGCTCACGGATAGCATCGACGTCTGCGGTATCGGCAAAGAATTTCATCGCGGGTCCTATCTGTTGGCTGCGGTCGATTGTCGCTGGTGTCTTACCGCGTTCGTCGGGTGGCCGGAAGGCAAAAACAGGTGAGTTGCATGGGTGAGCCGGTCTTCTTCGAGACGCATGCGCGCGTCGCCGTGCTCACAACGCAGCCGCTCGACCGGTTGCTCACCTACCGCGCGCCCGAAGGCGGCTGCTGGCAGGGGGCCTTCGTCGAGGTGCCGCTTGGGCCGCGCAAGGTGCTGGGCGTGGTCTGGGGGCCGGGGGAGACCGGGTTCGACGCATCCAAGCTGCGCGGTGTGTCCCGGGTGCTCGACGTGGCGCCAATGCGCATGGAGATGGCCGGGTTCCTCGCCCGGGTCGGCGACTACACCCTCACGCCGATGCCCCAGATGCTGCGGCTCGCAACCCGCGCGCCGGGCCTGACCGATCCGCCCTCGATGCGCAAGGTCTACCGCCTGGGCGATAGCGTGCCCGACCGGATGACCGGGGCGCGCGAAAAGGTGCTCGCGGTGCTGGAAGACTTCGGCGGTCTGGCCTTCACGCTCGGCGAGTTGGCCGAGCAGGCGGGGGTCACCTCTTCGGTGATCAAGGGGCTCGTGAAACTGGGCGCGGTGCGCGAGGAGGAATCCCCGCGCGATCTGCCTTATCCGGCGCTCGATGCGCAGGTGCCGGGCAAGCCGCTCACCGCGGCGCAGGCGGCGGCTGCGGCGCGGCTGGTCGAAGGGGTGCGGTCGGGCGCCTATGGCACGACGCTTCTGCGCGGCGTCACCGGGTCGGGCAAGACCGAGGTCTATATGGAGGCCGTCGCCGAAACCCTGCGGCGCGGTCGCCAGGCGCTGGTGCTGCTGCCCGAGATCGCGCTGACGGCCGAGTTCATCTCCCGGGTCGAGGCGCGCTTCGGGGCGCGGCCGGCCGAATGGCATTCGGGCGTTTCGATGACCGAGCGCCGCCGGCTCTGGCGGATGGCGGGCGAGGGGGCCGCGCCGCTGGTGGTCGGCGCCCGCTCGGCGCTTTATCTGCCCTATCGCGACCTTGGCCTGGTGGTGGTCGATGAGGAGCACGACCAATCCTACAAACAGGAGGACGGGGTGCTCTACTCGGCGCGCGACATGGCCGTGATGCGCGCCTCGCTTTGCGACGCAAGGGTGATCCTTGCCTCCGCGACCCCCTCGCTCGAAAGCTGGGCAAATGCGGAAGCGGGCAAATACGAGCGCGTCGATCTCGCCGCCCGGTTCGGCCCGGCGGTGCTGCCGGAGCTGCGCGCCATCGACATGCGCGACGAAGACCTACCCGCCAACCGCTGGATCTCGCCGACGCTCGAAGCCCATGTCCGCGACCGGATGGCGAAGGGCGAACAGGCGCTCTTGTTTCTCAACCGGCGGGGCTATGCGCCGGTCACCATCTGCCGGGCCTGCGGCCACCAGATCGGTTGCGACCATTGCGATGCGCGCATGGTCGAGCACCGGTTCCTCAAGCGCCTCGTCTGCCACCAGTGCGGTGAGACCAAGCCGATGCCGGAGGCCTGCCCGTCCTGTGAGGCCGAGGGCAAGCTCGCCCCGGTCGGACCGGGGGTCGAGCGGCTGGCCGAGGAGGTGACCGAGCGCTTCCCCGAGGCACGGCTCGCGGTGTTGTCCTCCGACCTCTTCGCCTCGGCCCGCGCGCTCAAGGAACAGATCGGGCTGATCGCGATGGGCGGGGCCGACATCATCATCGGCACGCAGATGGTCGCCAAGGGCCACAACTTTCCGCTGCTGACGCTGGTCGGCGTGATCGACGCCGATCTCGGTCTCCAGGGGTCGGACCTGCGCGCCGCCGAGAAGACCTTCCAGCTCATCCGCCAGGTGGCGGGGCGGGCGGGGCGGGCCGAAAAGCCGGGGCTCGCGCTCTTGCAGACGTTCCAGCCCGAGCACCCGGTGATCCGCGCGATCCTGTCGGGCGACGAGGAAGGCTTCTGGCGCGCCGAGGCCGACGAACGCCGGGCCGCCGGCGTGCCACCCTACGGGCGGCTCGCAGGCGTCGTGGTCTCGGCCGGGTCGGCCGAGGCGGCCTTCGATCTCGCCAATGCGCTCGCGCGGTCCGACCAGCCGTTGCGCGACGTGGGCGCGCAGCTCTTCGGTCCCGCTCCTGCGCCGATCGCCCGGATCCGGGGCCGCCACCGGGTGCGGCTGCTGGTAAAAGCCGACAAGGGCACACCCCTGCAACCGGCGCTGCGGGCCTGGGTCGGACAGTTCACGCCGAAAGGCGACGCCCGCCTCAGCGTCGATATCGACCCGCAAAGCTTCTACTGAGCCCGGCGAATGTGCGGCCGCGCCGAACCCCGCCGGCGTGAAAGCGTTTCGAGATCAACTGGCGAAACAAGTTGATCTCGAAGCGCTCACAACATTGATAGGGTCCGCGCGTTTCGCGAAAAACTCTGTATCAAGTTTTTGCCGAAACGCTTCAGTGTGCCCGCGCGGCCCCCGGGCTCAAATCAGCTGATCGTAGGCGGCGATGGCGATCGCGCGCAGGGCCGCACGCGGCACGTCGCCCACCACCGCGTAGGCGAGGTCGCGGTCGGTCCACCAGAAGCTCTGCACCGCCGGCGCCTCGGTGAACTGGAACGCGGTCTCGCCGCCATTTGCAGTGGGCGCAACATAGAGCGAGACCCGCCGGCCGAGGTCGTTTTCATAAAGGAACATCGCCGCCGCACCGGTCCCGCCCGGCAACACCCGCCCGCCCATCAACCGGAAGCCTTGCGCGGCGAAATCGGGTGGGGCGATCTGGTGTCCGAGCCGTTTCGACACCCAGCCGGTGAGATGGGCGGCATCGCTGGCGGCGACCTCGACCGGGTGCAGCACCTCGACCACATAGGTCTCATGCGCGGCGATGGCCGCGTCGGCGAGGCTTCGGCTCTGCCCTTTCGTGGCCCCGTTACTCAGCTGGGCCGCGAACCAGCCGCCGGTGAGCCCGATGGCCAACATGCCGACCATAGCCGCGATGCGCAGTCCCCCGGCCTGGCGCGCTGGCCTTGCCGCGGCGACTAGCCGGGGGGGCACCGGTTCCTGTGCCACCGGGGCGAACAGCGCCGTCAGCGCGCCGTCTTGCTGGCGCCAGTCCTCGACCAGGGCCTGCGCCGCCGGATCCTGCGCCAGCGCCCGGGCGACGGCCTCGGCCTCGGCCCCGTCAAGCGCGCCGTGATACCAGGCGAGCAGTTTGTCTTCGGCAATATTCATCGGTTTCATCATTTCGCCCGCCTCTTCGTCGGACCGGGACGTTCGCGTCCGGTCAGCAGCCGCAATTGTGCCCGCGCGCGGGCGAGCCGCGACATCAGGGTGCCCTTCGGAATATCGAGCACCTTCGCTGCCGCGTCAAAACTCAAGCCCTCGACGCTCACCATCAAGAGCGCCTGGCGCTGGTCGAGCGGGAGGCGCAGCAGCGCATCCTGCACTTCGCGCAGATCGAGCCGCGCCTCCTGCCCGCCGGGCTCTGACGGCGGCTCGGCGAGGCCGTCGAGCGCCACCAGCTGCGGCCCGGCCCGGCGCCGGTCGTCGCGGTGCCGGTTGGTCATGATCCGGTAGAGCCAGTGCAGCACCGGCGCGTCGCGTCGCCACAGATGCCGCTTGGCCACGGCGCGTTCGAGACAGTCCTGGACGAGATCGTCCGCCGCCTCCCGGTCGCGGGTGAGCCCGCGCGCATAGCGCCGGAGCGCCGGGATGCTCGCTTCGATCTCGTCCAGGACATTCATGCTACGGGCCTCACGGACGCGCCAGGTGCCACACGCCCTTGACGCCGTCGCCGGTGACGTCGCCGGCGGCTTGGTCTTGGACCCAAAGATAGAGCGGCATGCCTTTGTAGGTCCA